>NZ_OZ309106.1:1892832-2208304 GCF_968048975.1 Vreelandella xerophytica
GCCCAGTCCGCGTAAACTGGCGCTGGTAAGTAAAGTAAGAAAGCCCCGTCTTGCGGGGCTTTTGCGCATATGAAACGCTTCAGAGGGAGTATGTATGGCGGGGAAAGTGTAATGACCTCATGGTTGATCGGTACGGGCATTATGCTCATTCACCTGTTGGGCATGGTCTCGGCCGTCATGGCGCTGATGTCGAGTCGCACCTCGCAAGGCGCGGTGGCCTGGATAATGTCGCTTTTGACATTTCCCTACATTGCGCTGCCCGCGTACTGGTTCTTTGGACGCCCGCGCTTTTATGGCTACGTGACCGCCCGAGGCGCCAAGGATAACGTGCTCAGACGCGTACTCAGGCGCTATCGCAACAATATGAAGCCGCACATTTCCTTGCCCGCGACGCCGGATATTCAAGCGGTAGAACAATTGGCCATGATGCCCCTGACCAAGGGCAACCACGCCGAGCTTCTGATCGATGGCAAGGCTACTTTTGAAAGCCTGTTTCAGGGGATCGATGATGCCAAGGATTACCTCTTGCTGCAGTTTTTCATCGTGCGAGACGACAGATTAGGTAAAAGACTCAAGCAGCATCTGATGGATGCGGCTTCGCGCGGTGTACGCATCTATTTTCTCTACGACGAACTGGGCAGCCGCAAGCTTCGAGATAGCTATTTCAAGGAGTTGGCCTATGAAGGCGTGGAAATCAGTGCCTTCGGGTCATCCCGGGGGTTCAAGCACCGTTTCCAGCTCAACTTTCGTAATCATCGCAAGATCATGGTGGTCGATGGCAAGAAGGGGTGGGTAGGGGGATTTAACGTCGGCGTGGAGTACATGGGGGAGGACCCGCGCCACGGCCCTTGGCGAGATACTCATCTGGCGCTTCAGGGCCCTGGGGTGCTCGGCCTGCAGGAAGCCTTTTGGGAAGATTGGCACTGGGCCACCGGCGAAGTGATCACTCTCAATTGGCATGCAGAGAATCACGCGCAGGAAGACCATCAGGTCGTCATCGTACCTTCCGGCCCGGCAGACAAGCACGATACCGCGAGCCTGCTGATTCAACAGCTCATTCACAGCGCCAATGACAGGCTGTGGGTCACGAGCCCTTATTTCGTACCGGACCAGGGTGTACAGGATGCGCTCAGGCTGGCGGCAATGCGCGGGGTCGATGTGCGAGTGATGATTCCCGAGCGACCTGATCATTTACTGGTCTTTTTGTCTGCCTTTTCCTTCTTGCCGGACATGTTGCGTGCCGGTGTAAAAATATACCGTTATCTTCCTGGGTTTCTCCATCAAAAAGTCATTCTGATCGACACCGAGGCCGCCGCAGTTGGCACGGTAAACCTGGATAATCGCTCGTTTCGGCTCAATTTCGAAATCACGGCGTATATCCCATCACCCGATTTTGCCATCAGCGTCAGCCACATGCTGGAAGAGGATCTTTCAAAGTGTCGGCGTATCACGATCGATGAAATCAATAGTCGGCCGCTTTGGAAAAAAGTCGTCTCACGGGCTGCCTACTTGACCGCACCCATTCAATAGCATTAAACAAGACGTTGCCGTACAAGGAGTTTCGGGTGAATCTAGAAACCAAATGGCTCGAGGATTTTGTTGCTCTGGCCAATACGCGTAGCTTCTCGGCCTCCGCCCGGCAGCGCCACGTTACCCAGCCTGCCTTCAGCCGACGTATCCGCGCGCTGGAACAGGCCATAGGCACCACTCTGGTCGACCGTTCGACCACTCCCATCGGATTGACATCAGAAGGCCAGCTTTTTCTGGTGACCGCGCGCAATCTCGTCGAGCAGTTGAACGAATCCATGAGCCATCTGCGCGGTCTTTCGATCGCCAATGAGGCATTGGATATCGTCGCCGCGCACTCGCTTGCGCTCAGCTTTTATCCGCCGTGGATCTCCCGGTTGCAAAAAGGGGTAGGGGAGCTGCCCACACGGCTGGTGGCCATGAACGTGGGTGAGGCGATTCATGTGTTGCGCGAGGGCAATTGCGATCTGATGCTGGCCTATTACGACCCCTTCGCTACCATGCAGCTGGACACCAAGGTCTTCCCCTCGTTTTCCATCGGTAACGTGAAAATGTTGCCGGTGTCGCTGGCCGACAGCGATGGCAAGCCGCTTTTCACCCTCGATCAGCAGGACCCCGTCCCTTATCTGACCTATAGCCAAGGCGCTTTTCTGGGGCGAAGTGTACACATGGTACTCAAGAACGACCCGTTACGAATGAAGTTGCGCACGGTTTATGAAACCGCCATGGCTGAAGGTTTGAAAGGCATGGTATTGCAGGGCGTCGGCATCGCCTGGATTCCTGATTTCTGCATTCGTGAAGAGCTCAAGAGCAAGCGCTTGGTCAGGGCAGGTGGTGAACATCTCGATATCCCTCTGGAAATTCGCCTTTACCGCTGTTCTCTGGTGCATAAACCTGGGGTCGAGCGCCTCTGGCGGCAGATGATGAAGCTACCACGGGACTTCCTGCAGGCCTGAGCACTAAAACTGTCGCCGATGGTAACCCTCTTGACGTAAGACGATGAACACTGCGCGTCGGTCTATAGTTAGGTATGCTGTTGAAGTCACTTAAGCGCTCACCTTAAAAGGGCGCTCCATAAAAGTATTTTGCAAGGGAATCAATATGCTGAAACGTACGCTAATGTTTTGGTGGAAAGTAGTGCAGGACGCCATTTCACTCTGGCTTGAGCGTAACGCCTTTAGCTACGCAGGCTCTCTAGCGTTCTATACGCTTTTTTCATTAGCGCCGACGATAATCATTGCAGTGACGGTGATCGGTATCGTGCTGGGCGAGGACGCCGCTCAAGGGCAGATCGTGGCCCAGTTGCAGGGAACACTGGGAGTAGACGCCGCCTCCGCCATCGAGCAGGCCGTGGCTCAGTCGCGTATCGAAGAGTCAGGACTTCTGCCCACGCTTTTAGGCTTCGGCGCGTTGCTGGTAGGGGCGACCACGGTGTTTGCCCAGATGCAGTTTTCGCTGAATACCATCTGGGATGTTACCGCCAAGCCTACTTCCAACAGTGCCTTCATCTTTATCAAGACGCGGCTTCTGTCGCTTACCGTGGTGCTCGCGATCGGCTTTATCCTGCTGGTATCGCTGGTGTTGGGCGTTGTGATTCGTGGCATGCTCCAGGCGGCCAACTACCTCGTTCCGTACATGAGCTTTTTTACCACCACCCTTGAATCCCTGCTCTCGCTTGCCATGGTGACACTCTTGTTCGCGACCATATTCAAGGTACTGCCGGATGTCGTGCTGCGCTGGCGTGATGTACTGATCGGGGGGCTGGTGACCGCCATTCTATTTACCATCGGGCGCAATCTGATTGCCATCTATCTGGCCTATACCGCCACTGCTTCCACCTATGGGGCGGCAGGTTCGGTGGTCATGGTGCTTTTGTGGGTCTATTACAGCTCGCTCATTCTACTCTTTGGAGCGGCGTTCACCCGCTCGTTGCTGACCCGCCGCGGCCATGCCATCACACCGCGCAACAGTGCAGTCCTTGTAAGACACGAGTTTGTCAAAGAACCTGACAACGTCTAGGGAGAACACCATGACCATGCAAGGCGTCCGCGCTCTTGTGACCGGAAAGGTGCAAGGCGTCAACTACCGCAGTGCCACCCAGAAAAAAGCGCGTATGGAAGGGATTACCGGACATGCTCACAATCTGCCCGATGGCCGGGTCGAGGTGCTGATGTGCGGTGAAACCAGCGCCGTTCAAGCGCTTGGCGAGTGGCTCTGGCAGGGGCCTGAAAACGCACGTGTCACTGATGTCACTCTGGAAGAGGTCAGCGACACGTACGTGGCGGAAGGCTTCACAACCGGCTAGGCGCGCTCTTTCCATGACGTGATGTTCTGGGCGGTCAGACGAATAATATTCTGCCGAGCCTCCGGCGTGATCCAGGCGTTGTGGGGTGTGACAATCAAGTTGAGTGCCTCCCCCTTGGCCAGCGCGTCCAGAAGCGCGTGACCTTCCCGGGGCGGCTCCTCAGGCAGTACATCGACGGCCAGGCCCCCGATTTGACCTTCGCGCAGCGCGTCCAGCGCTGCGTTTTCATCGATAATGCCACCCCGGGCGCAGTTCACCACCAAAAGTGATGACTTCGCGCGTTCCAGGCGCTGCTTGTTGAGCAGGTGCCGGGTATCCTCATTGAGCGGGCAGTGCAGGCTGATCACATCGGCCCTGGGTAACAGCTCATCCAGGCCTGGGCGCGTGTCGTCTGCCTCGGAACCCGGGCGGGCGGCAAAATTCACGTGCATGCCAAAGGCCTCGGCCAGACGGGCCACTTCCGATCCCAGCTCCCCCTGGCCGACCATGACAAGCTCTTTACCGGCCAGTTCCAGCGTAGGGTAATCCTGCAGGCAGAAAAAAGGGCTTTGCTGCCATGCCCCCTGGGCGACATCCTGCTGATAGCGAGGCAGCCGGGCGGCCAGGGTAAGCATCAGCATCAACGTGTGCTGAGAAACGCTGGCCGTGCCGTAAGCGGTGACGTTTTTAACTGTAATATCGTTTGCCTTGGCGGCTTCGAGATCGATGTTGTTCAGGCCGGTAGCCATTACGCAGATCAAGCGAAGAGACGGGAGGGCATTCAAGAGCTCGCGATCAAGCTTTACTTTATTGACCAGCACCACCTCGGCGTCTTTCAAACGCTCATACGCCTGTTCTGGCGTGGTCTGATCATGAATCTCCAGGTGCGTGACACATTCGCGAATAGCGGTGAAGTCAATCTGAGGACCCATGCTTTGAGCATCGAGCATTACCGCATTGGGCATTTTATTCTCTCCATTTAGCGCCGATGGCCGCTTGGCCTTGCTCGGCAGGGGGCACAAAAGGGTATAATGGGTCGCTTAACTAACCGCAGTCTTGGAATTTATTCCGACAGGCCACATAGTGTCACGATCCGCATTATTCGGATTGTCAATGTCCTGTCTGAGTCGAGCTTTTCAGGAGCCATCAACATGCCCATCTACGAGTACGAGTGCAAGGCCTGCGGTCATCGCATGGAAAAATTACAGAAAATCAGTGCGGATCCCTTGAAGCATTGCCCTGCGTGCGAGGGCGACGCTCTCGAGCGTCTGGTTTCGGCGGCGGGTTTCCGTCTGGCAGGCGGCGGATGGTACGAAACAGATTTCAAGACCGGCGGCAAGAAGAACCTGGCGGCAGATAGCCAGCCGACTTCTTCTCCTGCCAAAGGCGAAGGCGGCGCGTCCAAGGACGCCGGCACTTCAAAAGACAGCTCTTCGAGCAGCGGCTCTTCAAAAAACAAGGGTGCCGCGGCGTAGCCGCGCCTTTCAGGGCCAAGCCCGCGACACCTTATTGCCACGTAACAGAACAGGATGAAACATGCGCAGCCATTATTGCGGCCAGCTTAACGAGACATTGGTGGATCAAACGGTCACCGTTTGTGGATGGGTGCACCGTCGCCGTGATCACGGCGGGGTTATTTTCCTCGATATGCGCGATCGCGACGGCATCGCTCAGTTCGTTGTCGACCCGGATACCGCTGAGGCGTTTGCCACTGCCGACCGCGCCCGTAATGAGTACGTGCTGCGTATTACCGGCCGCGTTCGGCTACGCCCGGAAGGAACGCAAAACGCCACCATGCCCACCGGCATGGTGGAAGTGCTGGCCAAGGAGGTCGAGGTTCTCAACACTGCAGCCACACCGCCTTTTCAGCTCGACGAACACGGCAAGGTGGGCGAGGAAGTACGCCTCAAGCACCGCTATATCGATCTGCGCCGCCCGGACATGATCGAGAAGCTTCGTCTTCGCTCGCGCATTTCCCACACCGTGCGGGCGTACCTGGAAAACCAGGGCTTTCTGGATATCGAAACCCCGGTGCTGACCCGGGCCACGCCGGAAGGCGCACGTGACTACCTCGTGCCCAGCCGTACCCATGCCGGCAGCTTCTTTGCGCTTCCCCAGTCACCCCAGCTTTTCAAGCAGCTTCTGATGGTGGCAGGCTTCGACCGTTACTATCAGATTGCCAAGTGTTTCCGCGACGAAGATCTGCGCGCTGATCGTCAGCCCGAGTTCACCCAGATCGATATCGAGGCCTCGTTTGTCGAGGAGGACGATATCATGGGTATCACAGAATCGATGATCCAGAAGCTCTTCCAGGAAGTGCTGGAGGTCGAGTTGCCCGAGTTCCCGCGCATGACCTGGCAGGAAGCCATGGACCGCTTTGGCTCGGACAAGCCCGATCTGCGTATCCCGCTCGAGCTGACCGACGTGGACGATCTGATGAAACAGGTCGACTTCAAGGTCTTCTCGGGCCCGGCCAATGCCGATGACGGCCGTGTGGCCGCGCTCAAGGTGGCCGGCGGCGCCAAGCTTTCACGCAAGGAAATCGACGAGTACACCAAGTTCGTGGGTATCTATGGTGCCAAGGGCCTTGCCTGGATCAAGGTCAACGAACGCGCCAAGGGCATCGACGGCCTTCAGTCACCCATCGTCAAGTTCATGGAGAACGTGGTCGAGGAGCTTCTGGATCGCGTCGGCGCCGAAGATGGCGACATCATTTTCTTCGGTGCGGACAAGATCCGCATCGTCAACGAGGCCATCGGCGCGCTGCGCGTCAGGCTCGGGGCCGACCTGGCGCTTTACACCAAGCCCTGGGCGCCGCTGTGGGTGGTCGACTTCCCGATGTTCGAAGCCGACGACAGCGGCCGCTTGAGCCCGCTTCACCACCCGTTCACGGCGCCGTCCTGCTCGCCGGATGAGCTCAAGGCAGACCCGGCCAAGGCGCTCTCTCGTGCCTACGACATGGTGCTCAACGGCACCGAACTCGGCGGCGGCTCTATCCGTATCCACGATCAGACCATGCAGCGCAGCGTGTTCGAGATTCTGGGTATCGGTGAAGAGGAAGCCCAGGAGAAGTTCGGCTTCCTGCTGGACGCACTTCAGTACGGCGCGCCGCCCCATGGCGGCCTGGCGTTCGGACTCGACCGTCTGGTCATGCTGATGGCCGGTGCCAAGACCATCCGTGAAGTGATTGCCTTCCCGAAAACCCAGAGCGCGGCGTGTCTGATGACCGATGCACCGGGCGAGGTGAGTGCCGATCAGCTCAAGGATCTCAACATTCGTCTACGCCAGAAGGCCAAGGCCGAGACCGCCGGCGAATAACCCGGACGGTCAAGGCAAGCTCAAACACCGGCGTTCGCGTCGGTGTTTTTGTTTTCATGAGGTATCACCATGGATGAGCGGCTCAAAAGCCCACTCAGGCGCATCCTGGGCATCGACCCGGGGTCGCGGATTACCGGCTACGGCGTTATCGAACTGATAGGCACCAAGCCCCATTATATCGCCAGCGGCTGTATTCGTACCGCTGACGGCGCCCTTGAACAGCGCCTGGCCCAGATTTATGCAGGGCTTTCCGAGGTGGTGGGCCTGCATCGGCCGACCGAGGTATCGGTAGAGCGGGTGTTCATGGCCAAGAATGCCGACTCCGCCTTGAAGCTTGGCCAGGCTCGCGGGGCGGCGCTGGTGTGCATGGCCAACCATGGACTGAGTATTGCCGAGTACGCCGCCCGTCAGATCAAGCAGGCAGTAACCGGTCAGGGAGGAGCGGACAAGTCCCAGGTCCAGCACATGGTGACCGCCATTCTGAACCTGTCGGCCACGCCCCAGGCAGACGCCGCGGACGCGCTGGCGATCGCGTTGAGCCACGCCTACGCCGGTCAGAGCCTGGGAGCGGTACCGGCGCGCGCTACCACGCGCCGCTCCAGCGGACGCTGGCGTCTGTAGCCATTGGTCACGCGGACTACTGGTCATGTGTACAGAGTCGTCATATAGTAACTACCTGTTTTAATAACCCTCTGACTTACTCGTAATAGGGCATTCTATGATTGGTCGTCTAAGCGGCGCGCTACTGGAGAAACACCCACCTTGGGTGGTGATCGACGTTCACGGGGTGGGCTACGAACTCGAGACGTCGATGAACACCCTCGTCGCTCTGCCGGCCCCGGGCGAGAGTGTCTCGCTGTACACCCATCTAACGATTCGAGACGACGCCCATCTGTTGTATGGCTTCGCCCGAGAGCATGAGCGCGCGCTTTTCCGAGCGCTGATCAAGGTCAATGGTGTAGGCCCCAAGCTCGCCCTGGCGATTCTTTCAGGGATGGACGAGGACGCCTTCATGCGCTGCGTGCGTGACGATGACAGCAAGGCGCTGACCAAGCTTCCCGGCGTGGGCAAGAAAACCGCCGAACGCTTGATTATCGAAATGCGCGACCGTTTCCCCGAGTGGGAGCAGGGTCAGTATGCGCCGCTCGCTCTCGAAGCCGCCAATGGCCAGCCCGCACCCCGTAATAGCCTGGCCGATGCTGAAGCTGCACTGGTAAGCCTGGGCTACAAGCTGACCGAGGCCTCCAGAATGCTGGCTGACCTTGATCCACAACAACCCACGGAAGCGCTGATCAAGGCGGCGCTGACCAGGCGCATGGGAGGCTAGATGCGTTTCTACCGGGTAATGACTTCAGGCACTGACGAGTTTTTATGCTAGAACACGACCGGCTTATTGCCGCCGCCCCCGAACAGGGCGAAGTGCGTATCGACCACGCCATTCGTCCCAAGAAGCTTCAGGATTATATCGGCCAGCCCCGGGTACGCGAGCAGCTGGAAATCTTTATCGGCGCGGCGCGCCTTCGCCAGGAAAGCCTCGATCACACGCTGGTCTTTGGTCCGCCCGGCCTTGGCAAGACCACGCTTGCCAACATCATCGCCACGGAAATGGGGGTAGGGCTTAAATCCACTTCCGGCCCGGTACTGGAGCGCGCCGGGGACCTGGCCGCCATGCTGACCAACCTGGAACCTGGCGATGTACTGTTCATCGATGAGATCCACAGGCTCTCCCCGGTGGTGGAAGAAGTTCTCTACCCCGCCATGGAAGATTTTCAACTCGACATCATGATCGGGGAAGGGCCCGCGGCGCGCTCGATCAAGCTGGATCTGCCGCGTTTCACGTTGGTAGGCGCCACCACTCGAGCAGGTCTTTTAACCTCGCCGCTACGGGACCGTTTCGGGATTGTGCAGCGCCTGGAATTCTACAATCTCGAGGAACTGACCGAAATCGTCACGCGCTCGGCCCGGCTCCTGGAGGTTGAAACCGATCGTGCCGGCGCCGTCGAAGTGGCAAGACGCTCCCGGGGAACGCCGCGTATCGCCAATCGTCTGCTGCGCCGCGTACGCGACTACGCCGATATCAAGGGCAACGGCACCGTTAACGCCGCGTTGGCCGACGCCGCGCTCAATATGCTAAACGTGGATCATCACGGGCTGGATCACATGGACCGCCGTCTGCTGCTGGCCATGATCGACAAGTTCGACGGCGGGCCGGTCGGGGTCGACTCCCTCTCGGCCGCCATCGGCGAAGAACGAGATACCATCGAAGATGTGATCGAGCCTTACTTGATTCAGCAGGGGTTGATGATGCGCACCCCCCGCGGTCGGATGGTCACGCGCCAGGCCTGGCTTCACTTCGATCGGGTGCCTCACGAGCAAAGCATCGATGTAGAAGGAGAGCGTCGTCCATGAGCGTCTTTTCGGCAAGCCATACCTTCACCATGCCGATACGCGTCTACATCGAGGATACCGACGCCGGGGGCATCGTGTACTACGTTAACTACTTGAAGTTCATGGAGCGCGCGCGCAGTGAATGGCTAAGGGAATTAGGCCTCAACCAGCAAACGCTGCTGGACGAGGGCACGCAGCTAGTGGTATACCGCTTGGCCTGTCACTACAGCAAACCGGCCCGGCTTGACGATGCGTTGAGCGTGGCGGCGACGGTTGAAAGTATTGGCCGCTGCCGTATGGTGTTCGAGCAGCATATCTGGCGGGCAGAGGAACTCTTGTGCCGGGCGACAGTCGAGATAGCCTGCCTGGACGGCCAGACGCTGCGCCCCAAGGCATGGCCAAAGGCATTTCATTCGCTCAAGGTCGTAAGCGCTCGTTCGTGAGCGGCCGTGAACGTAAATCAACGGGTTCTGGATTCGTTTCAGAAACCACACAGGCGCGTTAGCGCTGACTGACTGATGAGGGCAACTGTGAACGATAACACCATGTCCATCCCCCACCTGATAATGAGTGCCAGCACCATCGTGCAGCTGGTCATGTTGCTGCTTGTGGTGGGGTCAATCCTCTCATGGGTGGTGATTTTCCAGCGCAGTATCGCCCTACGACGTGCCAAGCGTGAGTACAGCCAGTTTGAAGAGTCGTTCTGGTCAGGGGTGGATCTCAACGAGCTCTACCGTGAGATTCCGGCCGACGACCCCCGCCACGGCGCCGAACATATCTTTCAATCCGGTTTCCGTGAATTCAATCGGCTGATGCCCAAGACCCGCAACGCCGACAACATTCTGGAAGGCGTTCAACGCAGCATGCGAGTCGCCTGGTCCCGGGAAGAGGACCGCCTGACCCAACATCTTACCTTTCTGGCCACCGTTGCCTCGGCAAGCCCCTATATCGGTCTTTTCGGCACCGTATGGGGCATCATGGGCTCGTTTCAGGCGCTCTCACTGACGCAGCAGGCAACGCTTGCCACCGTCGCGCCCTGGATTGCCGAGGCGCTGATCGCCACGGCCATGGGGCTTTTCGCCGCCATTCCTGCGGTTATTTTCTACAACCGCCTCTCCAACGATGTCGCCAGGCTTTTGGGTAAATACGAAGACTTTGCCGAGGAGTTTCACGCCATCTTGCATCGCAATCTACAGGGTCGCGATAGCAGTAAAAGCGTCGGCTAAGGGAGTTCGCCATGAACGGGCCATTCAATCGCGGCGGCAATAAAAAATTGATGGGGGAGATCAACGTCGTCCCCTTTATCGATGTCATGCTGGTACTGCTGGTCATCTTCATGATCACCACACCCATGCTGACGCAAGGCGTACAGGTAGATCTTCCCCAGGTCAGCTCCGAACCCATGGAGAGCCAAGATTCCGATCCGATCATTATTTCCGTCAATAACGAAGGGACCTACTTCATTACCCTGGGTGAGGACACCACGGCGGTATCGCTTGACGAAATGTCCGAGCGCGTCATTGCCATTCTTCAACGTCGTCCGGAGACACCGGTGATGGTTCGTGGCGACCGTAACGTTCAATACGGCCAGATCGTGGTGTTGATGAGTACCCTGCAACGCTCGGGTGTTGCCAACGTCGGACTGCTCTCCGAGCCGCCCCAGGATGCGTAAGGGTAACGCTTCTATGGCCCACGACGCTTTTCGCGACCCCCAGGACGTCGGCTATACTTGGCCGACGATACTGGCCGTTGCGATTCATGTATTGATAATCGCTTTCAGCTTGATCAGCTTGCCCAGCCGCACCGAAGAGCCGGATACCACCTCGATCGTGCAGGCAACGCTTGTCAGTACCGAAACCTTTACCGATCAGGCGCAACAGTCCATCGAACAGCAGGCAGCGCTTGAAAGCGCCTCGGCTCCCGATGTTCAGCCGCCGCCCGAGCCCACCGCCGAACCGGCACCCGCGCCCGAACCCGAACCCGAACCACAGCCGAGCGAAGCCCAAGCTGAAGCCGAGGCCCAAGCCGCGGCCGAACGTGCTCAAGCCTTGGCAGAGGCCGAAGCTGAAGCCGCGCGGCGCGAGCAACAAGCCGAGCAGCTGGCTCAGGAGCAGGAAGCCCAGGCCCGGGAGCGTGAACAACAGGCTCAGCGTTTGGCCGAAGAACGCGCCGCTGAAGAGCAAGCCCGTGCTGAAGCAGAAGCAGCCCGCGCCGAGGCGGCAGCAGAAGCCGAAGCAGCTCGCGCCGAGGCGGCAGCAGAGGCGGAGCGTCAACGCGAAGAAGACGCTCGTGCCGAAGCAGAGGCCGAGCGTCAGCGGGCAGCCGCCGCGGAAGCCGAAGCTGAAGCGGAACGCCAGCGTGAGGAGCAGGCCCGCCAGGAGCGCGAAGCGGAAGCCGAACGTCAGCGTGAGGAAGAAGCTCGCCGTGAACGTGAAGCCGAAGCCGCACGCCAACGTGAAGCCGAAGCGCAGCGTGAGCGTGAAGCAGAGGCCCAGCGTCAGCGCGAGGCCGAGGCCCGGGCAGAGGCAGAAGCCGCCATGCAACGCCAACTGGAAGGTGAGGCGGCGGCAGCCGCAGCCAATGCTCAGCAGGCGCAGCAAGCGGCCAATAACTTTAGTAATCTCGTTAAGCGTGCCGTCGAGCAGGCCTGGATCATTCCCGCCGGGACCGATAGCCTAAGCGCCGTTGTCGGTGTGCGCCTGGGCCCTTCAGGCGAGGTGTTGTTAGTGAATATAGTAACCTCGAGCGGCAACAACGCTTTCGATCAATCCATCGTTCAAGCGGTCGAACAAGCAGCACCGTTTCGTGAGCTCTTGCAACTAACGCCAGAACAGCAGCGAGATATTCGCTCGCGACCGATAAACTTTAACTTCTCACCAGGAGGGGTACGTTGATGCAGACCTTGAGCAAAGTATGGCTGTTTTGTGTTCTGCTGCTGATCAGCAGCGTGGCAAGTGCCAATCTAACAATTGAAATTACCCGGGGCAGCGATCAGGCCCTTCCCATCGGCGTAGTGCCTTTCGAAGGCGGCGAGGGGTTTCCTGAAGATGTAGCACAAATCATTCAGGACGACCTGGAGCGCAGCGGCTTCTTTTCGCCACTCGAGCGTAGCGCAATGTTCGAGCGCCCAAGTCAGGCCAGCGACGTACAGTTCGGCACCTGGCGTTCGCTGGATACACGCTATCTGGTAGTAGGGCGCGCCCAGCAATCCGGTAGCGGCTACCAGATCCAGTTCGAGCTGATGGACATCAGCGGCCAGTCGCGCATGATGGGTGAAACCGTCAATGTGGACGCCAACGACCTGCGGGGCGGCGCACACTACATCAGCGATCAGGTTTTCGAGGCGATCACCGACATTCGCGGTGCCTTCTCGACCAAGATTGCCTATGTCACCGCTCAGGGCCTGGGCGATAACATGCAGTTCGGCCTGTACGTTGCGGATTCCGATGGTCGTCGCAGCCAGCAGGTTCTGACATCGGATCAACCGATCATGTCGCCGGCCTGGTCGCCGGATGGTCGCAAGTTGGCCTATGTTTCCTTTGAAACCGAGCGTCCGGCCATTTATATTCAGGATGTATCGACGGGTCAGCGGGTCCAGGCAACTTCCTTTGAAGGTATCAACGGTGCGCCGGCCTGGTCGCCGGATGGCCGCCGTCTGGCCATGTCGCTTTCCAAGGACGGCCAGCCTGATATCTACGTGCTGGATATCGGTAGCCGCTCCCTTGACCGGGTGACTCAGAGCAACAGTATCGATACCGAGCCCGCCTGGTCGCCGGATGGTCGTAATCTGATCTTCACCTCGGATCGCAGCGGCGGGCCACAGATTTACCAGATGTCGGCAAGCGGCGGTAACGCCAACCGCTTGACCTATACCGGCAATTACAACGCCCGCGCCCGTTATTCGCCCCAGGGTGATCAGATCTTCTTGATCCATCGCTCAGACCGCGGTTATCAGGTCGCGCGCCAGGAAATCGATGGTGGTCGTTTGGTAGTGTTGAGCGAATCAACGCGGGATGAATCTCCTAGTGTTGCGCCGAACGGGACCATGGTAATCTTCGCTACCCAACAGGGTGGAAGTGGCTTTTTGAGTGCCGTTTCGGCGGATGGCCGCTCGTCATTCAGACTGCCGGCAGCACAGGGTGAAGTACGCGATCCCGCGTGGTCGCCCTTTTTAAATTAAAGTTGAACAACAGAAACAGTTGAACAACAGTAAATTCTGTTTTCAGGCAAGGAGTCTGATTATGCAACTTAAGCCATTGGCTCGCTCTTTAGCAGTCGCTCTATCCATTCTGGCCGTCGCTGGCTGTTCCAGCACCGGCGGCACCCAGGATGGTGACGCTTACGGAAGCCAAAGTGGCAGCACCACAGGTACTGGTACCGGCTCCGGTACTGGCACCAGCGGTACGGGTCAGTATGGTTCGACAAGCGGTTCGGGCGGTTCAGGTGCCGGTCAGCAGGCCGACTCGCGCATTCCTGAAGTACGCACCATCTACTTCGATTACGACCGCGACACGATCAAAGGCGAGTACGAATCCGTGGTAATGGCACACGCCCGCTACCTGCAATCCAACCCCAGCGCGCGGGTGACTCTGCAGGGCCATACCGATGAACGCGGTACGCGTGAATACAACATGGCACTCGGCGAGCGTCGTGCTCGCGCGGTACAGCGTTTCCTGAACATTCAGGGCGTTTCACCGTCACAGATGAGTGTAGTGAGCTATGGGGAAGAGCGTCCGGCGGCCAGCGGCCAGAACGACAGCGCCTACTCACAAAACCGTCGCGTTGTATTTAGCTACTAGACGAATTGGCGCGCGCAAGCGCGCCAATATCGCATCTCGGAGTGAACATGAATCGCAGTCTCAAACGCTTTTTTGAGAGGCTGTGCGGTGCGGGAGCCATTGCGCTCCCGCTGTCCGTATTGTCCCTCACGGCGCTGGCTCAGCAACCCCTGGTACAGGATATGTCCTCGGGCTCCAGCGGTTTTTATCAGCAAACCCAGCGCCAGGAAGCCTCTGGCGGTAATCTGGTGCTGTTCAATCAAGTCGAGGAGCACCAGCAGGAAATCCAGCAGTTGCGCGGCCAGGTCGAAGAGCTCAGACATCAACTGGAACAGTTGCGTCGCCAGTCGCAGCAGCAGTATATCGATATCGAAGACCGGCTGATGAATATCCAGAGCGCGCCGGCATCGGCGCCTGCTCCCGCTCAGCAGGCCGCCCCTCAGGTCGAACCGCAAGCTGCAGAGGAGGTGGTGAACACCTCTTCTGCCAGTAGTAACGTCAGCGAAGATGCCCAGGCCGACTACCAGGCGGCCTTTGCCCACGTGCAGGCCCGCCGGTTTTCCGAGGCCATCGATGCCTTCGATGCCTTCGTAACGGCCCACCCGGACACCAGCTTGACCGCCAACGGCTACTACTGGCTGGGTGAGCTGTACGCCGCTGAAAATGAGCTAAGCGCCTCCGACGAGGCCTTTAGCCGAGTGATCAACGAATTTAACAGCAGCAGCAAGGTGCCCGACGCGCTGTACAAGCTGGGTCTGGTCAAGGCACGCCAGGGCGAACCCGAACAGAGCCGCGAGCTTCTAGAGCAGGTACGCGACGACTATCCACAAAGCAGTGCCGCCGGGCTTGCCAACGATTTTCTCCGCCAGTCTGCCGGTTAATCCTTCCCCCGAGGTTATGCATGACCTGCAAGATCGACTATCAGCCCCCACCTGACCTGTTGAAGGATCGGGTTATTCTGGTTACCGGCGCAGGCGACGGTATCGGTCGAACTGCGGCGTTAAGCTACGCCCGATTCGGCGCCACCGTCATCTTGCTTGGCCGCACGATTGAAAAACTGGAAGCCGTTTACGATGAAATCGAGGCTCAGGGCGGCCCACAGCCGGCAATCTTCCCGCTGAACGTGGAAGGCGCCACGCTGGATGATTTCGATGACATGGCCAGACGGCTGGATAAAGAGTTTGGCCGCATTGATGGCGTCTTGCACAACGCCGGGCTCCTGGGCACTCTCGCTCCGTTTGAAGAGTACGACCCCGAGCTCTGGGAACAGGTCATGCAGGTCAATATCGGTGGCCCGATCTGGATGACCCAGGCGCTCTTGCCACTACTGAATCACTCGGCGGACGCCTCCTTGATATTCACCTCATCAAGTGTGGGCCGTAAAGGCCGTGCTAACTGGGGGGCATACAGCGTTTCCAAGTTCGCGACCGAAGGCTTCATGGAAGTCCTTGCCGACGAGTTCAAGGAGCGCGAACACCTTCGTGTGAACACGCTGAACCCCGGGGCGACCCGCACATCGATGCGCGCAAGCGCCTACCCGGATGAAGACCCGACCACGCTGCGCACGCCCGAGCAGATCATGCCTACCTACCTTTGGTTGATGGGGCCGGATAGCCGTGGTGTGACGGGTCAGAAGATAGATGCCCAGCCGCCCTTCGTGTGAACACGCTGAACCCCGGGGCGACCCGCACATCGATGCGCGCAAGCGCCTACCCGGATGAAGACCCGACCACGCTGCGCACGCCCGAGCAGATCATGCCTACCTACCTTTGGTTGATGGGGCCGGATAGCCGTGGTGTGACGGGTCAGAAGATAGATGCCCAGCCGCCCAGGATATAAGCGGCGTGGGCGAGGCGGTCAAAACGTGGTCAAGCACTCGACCAGCGCCTCGCAGGTTTCAAACCAGACGTCAGCGGGCCAGGTACGATAGTCGTCCTGCTCGCTGATATAGCCATAACCTACTGCAATCGCCGTCATGCCCGCGGCTTTCGCTGCCTCGATATCCCGGCGGTGATCACCCACGTACCAGCACTGCGAAGGATCGATATTCAGCCGTCGCGCGGCTTCCCAAAGCGGCTCGGGTTCGGGCTTTTTCACGCTCAGGTCATCGGCGCACAAAAGTGCTCCGGGCTCGAGCGACAGCGCCTCGAGCAGCGGCAAGGTGTAGCGGCGGGGCTTGTTGGTCACGATTCCCCAAAGCTTTTCTCGGGAGTGCCAATCAGCCAGCCACTGGTCCAGTGGTTTGAACACCTGACTGTGAACCGCCACTGCCTGCTCATAGGCTTCCAGCAGATACTCGCGTGCACGGGCGTGTTCATCAGTATCGGCCTCAAGGCCCGTGGCCAGGGTGACCAGCGCGCTGCCGCCGTTGGAGACTTCGCGGCGGATCTGTTCAAAGGGCAGGGGAGCCAGGCCGTGGTACTGCCTTAACACATTGGTGGCAGTGGCCAGATCCGGGGCGGTATCTACCAGCGTGCCGTCCAGGTCGAACAGAATCGCTACCGGCGCGGGAAGTTCTTGCGTGGCGTCGCTAGGAGCGGCCTGGATCTTGATATGCGACATTCAGTGGCTCACCCGGCGACAGTACATCATGTAATTCACCGACACATCGTGAGCCACCAGCTTGTAGCGTCGCGTCAGCGGGTTATAGGTAAGGCCGGTTTGCTCGCGTACCTCCAGACCTGCCTGGCGCGCCCAGGTGGCCATTTCCGAGGGACGAATGAACTTCGAGTAGTCGTGAGTGCCCCGGGGCAGAAGATTGAGCACGTACTCGGCCCCCACGATGGCAAAGGCGTAGGATTTGGGAGTTCGGTTGATGGTCGAGAAGAAGACGTAGCCACCCGGGCGCACCAGCTTGCAGCAAGCGCGAATGACGGATGCCGGGTCAGGCACGTGCTCGAGCATCTCCATGCAGGTCACCACATCAAATGCACCCGGCGACTCCTCGGCCAGGGTTTCGACACTCACGTTACGGTAGGCTAGTGTCACGTTCTGGTGCTCGGCGTGTACCCGAGCCACACCCAGCGGTGCCTCGCCCAGGTCGATACCGGTCACTTCGGCGCCCCGGCGTGCCATGGACTCGCTCAAGATACCGCCGCCACAGCCCACATCCAGTACCGTCTTGCCGGCAAGCCCGGCCCGGGCATCGATAAAGTCCAGACGTAGTGGATTGATATCGTGCAGTGGCTTGAATTCTCCCTGCTCATCCCACCATTGGCTGGCAAGTGCTTCAAATTTCGCCACTTCCGCCTGATCGACGTTGCCTTTATAGCGCTCAGCAATGCTATCCTGAGGTGTCGCTTGCATGGTGTCACTCCCTTAATCTTGTCAGCACGAGGTTTCGCAGGGGGGAGACATGTAAACTATATGGATCAAATCCGTTACATTGAGCAACAAGGTGGCATCCACCCCCGAGTTTTGTATTATTGCATTCTACCTACTACTGAAGCGAAGCGCATGAAAAGGAACGCGACATGACTCAAAAAGCCCTGCTTATCCGGCGATTGCGTTGGGGGCATGAATAATGCGCGTACTCCTGCATGGAAGTGAATTAAGCGCTGCCACCGCCGCGGCGGCCCTGGCCTTCGTTGGCCATCAGGTCGATTGGCTCTTGCACGAGGAAACGCCCTGGTCGGTGCTCTCAAGACTGGACTGGCTTCGCCGCGAGCCCGAACTGATGGAACACATCGACCAGGCGCTACAGCACCAGACGCTTCGCATCATCGAGAGTGCCGAAGACGCCGTTCCCATGGACGTGGTATGGCTGGCGTTGTCACCGGGTCAGCGTCGGGCGGCAGATACACTCTTGAGTCATGCGCTTTTTCAGACCCATCGCGCCGTGTTGATCAACAACTCCACCTTTCCAGTGGGCGACACCGAACGCCTGCACGCGCTGATGGGCGAACAGCACAGCAGCGTCGCGCTACCGGATACCCTGGAAGAGGGTCGCGCCTGGGACTCCTTCACACGCCCGGCACGCTGGCTTCTGGGTTGCGATGATGCCCAGGGCGAACAGATCGCCCGGGAGCTTTTACGCGCCTTCAATCGCCGACGCGACGTCTTTCAGCTCATGCCCCGGCGCGCCGCGGAGCTTACCAAGCTTGCCATCAACGGCATGCTGGCTACTCGCATCAGCTACATGAACGAAATCGCCGGGCTTGCCGACACGCTCGGCGTGGATGTCGAACACGTGCGCCAGGGGATGGGGGCCGATACGCGTATCGGATTCGAGTATCTTTACCCTGGCTGCGGCTTTGGGGGTCCCAACTTCTCGCGAGATCTGATGCGTCTGGCCGATGTTCAGTCGCAAAGCGGGCGCTACTCAGCGCTGCTCGAGCAGGTCATGGACATCAACGAACAGAAAAAAGAGACGCTTTTCAGAAAGCTCTGGACGTTTTTCGAAGGCGATCTTGCCGGCAAGACCGTGGCGATCTGGGGGGCGGCCTTCAAGCCCGACACTACGCGGATCGACCACGCGCCGGTTTTGACGCTGCTTGAAGCGCTATGGGCCCAGGGGGTAAAGGTCAAGCTCCATGACCCGGCCGCCACGCCCGCACTTATGGCGCTGCTTGGGGAGCGTGATGACCTGACGCTTTTTACCGATGACCCCTACCAGGCCTGCGAAGAGGCCGATGCGCTGATGCTGGTGACCGAGTGGAAAACCTACTGGAATCCGGACTGGCACCGCTTGGCGGCGATGTTGAGTGCTAAATTAATATTGGATGGGCGCAACATCTTCGATCCTGCCTTTGTAGCGAGCTGTGGCCTACGCTATAGAGGGATTGGGCGCCGCGCCGACCCAACGACTCATTGAGGATACTTCATGTCTGACTCCACCTCGTCCCAGCGTATCGTGCCCGATGTGGACCAAAGCCTGAGCGCCCAACATCTACGCCACCGCCGGGGGCCGACTTTATGGCCGTTGTGGTTATTGTTGCTGCTGATCATGATGCTTCTCGGGGCACTGGCGACAGGTCTATGGTTTGAGCGCGAACGCTTGCTGGGCGAGCTTCGCCGAGTGAGTGGGGAGGTCTCCAACCTGCACGCACGGCTGGAATCCGGCGATACCGATGTCGCGGACTCGATCACTTACATGCAGGCGCAGATGACCACGCTCTTTCAAGAGCAGGAGCAGTTGGCCGTCGCCTTGAACAATACTCGTGAGGAGCTTTACGCCAGTTTGACCGACGGCGAGGAGCAGGTGTCGAGCGAAGCTCTGGGAAAGATGCGCGGCGAGCTCGATTCACTGCGTCAGGCGGCCGAGCTGAACGACCGTCAGCTGGAAGCCGTTCGTTCCTCGCTGAACGCCCTCGAGCAGGCAGGGACGGCCGGCCGGCAGAATCTGGTAGAGGAAGTGGCCTATCTCGAACAGAACGCCACCCAGCGTATCACTGCTCTTGAAGAGCAGCTCAACCGTGAGAACACATCGCTTGAAACCCAGTTCAGCCAGTGGCGCCGCGAGCTTGATGAGCGCATGACCCAGCTTTCAGAAAACGCGCAAGACAATGCAGCCAGCATCGACCAGGAAGCGCTGGACAGCTTGGCCGAGCAGTTGCGTGGCCGTATCAGCGCTCTAGAGAGCGATGTGCGCCAAGTGCGCCAAGCGCAATTAGCGTTTAGTGCTCAGATGGAAATGCTGCGATAATTCAATAAAGGGAAAGGCGTATCATTGCCAAGCGCTACTCATCGCCGGTCAGGAAAGGATACTTATGCAACGTTACCGTCAGCGATTTACGGCGATCCCCGTAGCGCTATTCATGGCAACCCCGTTACTGATACCCAGCTCGGTTGTGTGGGCGGTGGAGGCCACCATCAGTGGCGTCAGGGGTCCGGTCGAAGAGAACATCGATGCCTACCTGCAAAACATCGACGATGAACGCTATACCGATGTTCGCCTGGAGGGCGAGATTCGCCAGCGCACCCAGGAAGCCATGCGCGTATTCGGCTACTACGAGCCCGGCATCACCGTCGATGTCAATCAGACACCGGTGAGGGTACGTATCGAGCCCGGTGCAGCCGTACGCATCGAAGAGTTGTCCATCAATATCCGCGGCGCGGCCCAGGACGATCCGCCGTTTCAGGACGCCTTGGATGAATTTCCCCTGAGTGAAGGCGATGTGCTCAATCACGCCCCCTGGGATCAGCTAAGTTCTGATTTCTCGGGTCTGGCGATCGAGCGCGGCTACTTCGACTGGGGCTTCAGCGACCGGCGCATGGAGGTTCGCCCTTACCTTGAAAGCGCCCGACTCTATATGGATTTCGATAGCGGACCCCGCTATCAGTTCGGCAACACCGTGATCACTGGCAGTCATATCGACCCCGACCGCCTGCGTCAGATGCGAGGCTTTGAAACCGGCGACCCTTATCTTGCCGAATCCGTTGCCCGCTATAGCCAGCGTTTGGGCGAAACCCGCTGGTTCAGCTCGGTAACCGTGCGGCCACGACTGCAAACCGCTCAGGAACTGGTGGTGTCTCCGCCCCGAGGCGGCTCGCCCTGGTTCGACTCGGCCACGGCCTCACAGCCCCAGCGCCCACGTCTTTCCAGCGCCGCGTTCACCAGCGCCTTGAGCATCAGCCAGCCGGGCAACAACCGTCTGCCTATCGATGTCACCGTCGAGCCTGCCGACCGCCATCAGTTTGAAACCGGTATCGGCTACGCCACCGACGTGGGCCCCAGGCTTCGCTTTGGGTGGCAGCAACCCTGGATCAACAGCCTGGGTCACAGCCTGAACCACGACCTTTACATTTCAGGACCGGACCAGCGTTTCACCGGGGTTTACAACATTCCCCTGGAAGACCCGATCCGCGACAACTACCGACTGCAATACGGCATCCGTAACCGCGACGACAACGATACCCGCTCGCTGGAAGGTACCGTCGAGTTCGCAAGGCGCTGGGAGTTCGAAAACCGCTGGGTGCAGACACTCTACTTTCGCACCACCTACGAAGACTTTACCCAGGGCGATCTCTCCGATGAGGTATGGCTCTACTATCCCGGCATTCAGTGGTCACGCACGCGCACAAGACCCGCGCGCTTCCCGGTCTGGGGGGATCGCCAGCAGCTCTCCCTCGAATATTCCGATACCGCCTGGGGCTCGGACGCCCGGTTTGCCCGTGTGACCGGCGATACCGAATGGATTCGCACCCTCAATGCCGATAACCGTTTTCTTGCCCGCCTGAGCATCGGCGCCATCGAGACCGACGATTTCGACAAGATTCCACCGTCGCTGCGCTTTTTTGCCGGGGGTGATCGCAGCGTACGCGGCTACTCCTACGAGAGCCTGGCCCCGCGAAACGACGAAGGCCTGCTGCTGGGCGGCCAGCAAATGCTGACCTCGACCCTCGAGTATCAGCGGCGTGTGCGTGGTGACTGGTGGGGCGCTGCCTTTGTCGATAACGGCAATGCCTTCGATGACTGGGGCCCGGATGACCTGAAGACCGGGGCCGGTCTGGGGGTTCGCTGGGTATCACCGGTAGGGCCCATTCGTTTCGATGTCGCGCATCCGTTCGACGATGACGACAACGACTGGCGTATACACTTCTCTATTGGTCCTGAGTTCTAGGAGAGTACCTTGGCAGACGTTGCAGAAAAGACGCCGCGAACGAAAGAGCGGCTCTCCTCTAGAACCCGTACCTGGTTGGCTATCTGGAGTCTGATAAGGCTTTTAATTCTCGTGCCGCTGTGGCTATTTGCCCTGGTCGCGTTGATATTGGGGGCGGCCCTTTCCCCCTGGGGTACGGAGCAGATTTTCAACCAGGCCGAAAAGCGCGGCTATATCAGCTATGAGTCGCAGTCCGGTGCGCTGCTCGATGCGTTCACGCTGCAGGGCTTTCGACTCGACATGGGCGGTACCCAGATTGCGATCGACGATCTGGAACTCCGCTGGGCAGACGACTGCCTGCTTTCCGGCAGGCTTTGTATCGACACGCTGCGCGCCGAGGGTGTCGATATTCGCTTGAGCGCTGGTCAAGACGAGGAAGAACCGCCCCAGGAGAACCAGGAGCCGCTCAGAATCACGCTGCCGTTTCCCATCGAGCTTCGCGAACTGGTCCTGAACGACACCGCGGTCACCCTGGGTGACGGCACACGCATCACCCTGGCGTCGTTGACCAGCGCCGCCATTGCCGAAGGGCAGAGCGTGCATCTGGCGCCGACCGAGCTGAACCAGCCCCGAGTCTATCTGCCGCCCTCGGAAGGCGTGCGGCTCACCCAGAATATCGACACACCGCTCGAGGCCGCCGGCATCGACGGCGCGGTCGCCGTTCACGCGCCACGCGAAGAGCCCGAGGCGAAAGAAGATGATGGCGGCGGGGTGCTGGTGAGCGAGCAAGGCCGTACGGCGCTTCCCGACATCATGCTCCCGATCGATGTCATCGTCGAAGAGCTCGCCATCAACGACTTCGCTCTCGAGGGCGCCTTCGACTATCAGGTCGAACGGCTCACGCTCGTGGGTTCGGTGGTAGAACACGATGTCGCCATCGATACCTTCTACGTGCTCACCCCGGACGCGGAAGTCGATCTTGCGGGCACTATTCGTCTGGCGGAGAGCTATCCGCTCGATTTGAATCTCGATACCACGCTTTACCTGCCCGAGCGCTTTCCCGAGCTGAGCGATAACACGCTGTCGCTTTCGCTCTCCGGCTCGCTCGCCGAGCTCAGCGGCGAGCTCGACACGCAAGGGCTGGTCAATGTAGTGCTCGATGCCAGCGTGGACGTGCTCGACCCGCGCTTTCCCTTCGATATACGCCTGCAAACCGAACAGCTTCAGTGGCCACTCGCACCCGCAGAGGGTAGCGACGCCGAGCCTCTCACGGTAGAGAACCTGGACCTTCGCGCCAGCGGTAATCTGGAAGCGTTCACGGTGGTGCTTGACGCCGAGGGCATCGAGAACACCATGCTCGAGGCGCGGGTCGATCTCGACGACCCGACGTATCCGTTCGATGTGCACCTGCAAAGTGACCGGTTTCAATGGCCGCTGATCGTTGCTGAAAACGCTGAAACCGACCCCTTCGTGGTACAGAACCTGGATCTGCGCGCCATTGGCGACCTGGAGGCGTTCACGGTGGTGCTTGATGCCGACGGCGTCGAGAACACCCGCCTCGAGGCGCGCGTCGATATCGAAGATCCGACCTATCCGTTCACCGCGTATCTACAAAGCGACCGGCTGCAGTGGCCGCTGATCGCACCGGAAAACGCCGAGGTCGCTCCCTGGGTGGTACAGAATCTGGATTTGCGCGCCAGCGGCGACATCAACGCCTACTCGCTGGAGCTGAACGTTGATGCCGAAGGCCCGGACGTACCGCTTTTGACATTGAACGTGGAGGGCAGCGGCGATACCGGCTCCTTTGGCTGGTCATCCCTTGCCCTTCAAATCGACGAAAGCCGACTGGCAAGTCAGGGGCAGGTCAGCTGGGCTGATGCCATTGCGCTCGAGACGCGAATTCGCCTAGATGACTTCGACCCTTCGCATTTCGTGGACGACTTGAACGGGTCGCTCAACGGCGATATCGCCCTTGGTGTATTACAGCAGGGTAATCGCTGGCTGATCGATCTGCCGGAACTCTCCATCGACGGAGAGCTCCAGGAGTATCCGCTGACCCTTCAGGCAGCGCTCAGCGCCAATACGGACCTTGAAGTCGATATCGACGAGCTGCTCTTTACCCAGGGCGAGAACCGCTTGACGGCCCAGGGTCAGGCCAGCCAGCAGACGCTGTCACTCAATGCCACTATCGCGCTTACCCAGCTGCAGACGCTACACCCCGAGCTTGGCGGCCGCTTGACGGGGGATATCGAAGCACGTGGCAGCCTCGAGCAGCCGCGCATCAACGCAGCACTGACCGGCCAGGGTCTGCGCTTTGCCGACAACCTGGTGGAGCGCTTGACGTTGAACGCCGACGTGACCGGTATCGATGATCCGCGTCTGGATGTGGATCTTACGCTTGCCCAGGTCATTACCGGCGGCCAGACCCTGGAAAGCCTGGCTCTTGAGCTTGATGGGCGACTTTCCCGACACACCCTGACGCTCAACGCCCAAGGCGATGACGCGAGTGCTTTCAGTCGTGCACAGCTTGCGCTGGAAGGGCGCCTTGATCAGCCCGGTCAGCTCTACCAGGCCCAGATAACGCCGCTGGAAATCGATTCCGAGGCCGGTGATATTCGCCTGGAGAGTCCACTGGATCTGCGCTACAACCTGGCCAACGGCCAGGCGCGACTAACGCCTTTCTGCCTGCGCCGTCTGGAAGGGGGGCTGGTCTGCTCCACGGAGACCGTCAACGCCTCGGCGGATCAGGGACGGATGATGCTGACCGTACGCGAAGTGCCCATGGAAATGCTCGAGCCTTTCCTGCCCGAAGACTGGCAATTCGATGGCGACACCACCGCGGATCTGGGGCTTTCCT
The DNA here is from genome assembly GCF_968048975.1 of Vreelandella xerophytica. The sequence continues at coordinate 1,917,526 of NZ_OZ309106.1, forward strand.
GGAGCCAGGGGGGGGCGCGCTGGCAGGCCAACGTGCAGCTTCTAAGCGAGCTTGCCATTACCGCCATCAACGATTATGGCCAGCCGGTCCGGCTTCCGGTCATCGATCTGGATGCCCGGGTGGAAGCCAACCAGGCTCAGGCCGAGGCCAACGTTGTGCTGTCACTCTCTGAAGCCGGTCGAATGGCGCTCGATCTCACCATCAATGATCCGATTGGCCAGGGCAGGCTGAGCGGAGAACTTCGCGCGACCAATATCTCACTGGAACCTTACCTGCCGATGGTCTCGCAACTCGATCAACTGCAGGGAAATCTAAACGGCAGCGTGCAGATCAGCGGGACCACCACTCAGCCGGATCTACAGGGTACGCTGGCCTTGCGTGGCGTCCGGGCAAGGGGGCCAGATATTCCCCTGTACGTTCAGGACGGTGAGCTGGCGTTACGATTCGACGGTGGCCAGGGCGATATCAATGGCTTTCTCGCAGCCGAGCGGGGACGACTCAATATCACCGGCGACGCCTATTGGCCCGCCGATGAGCAGTGGCGCATGGGGATCGACCTCAACGCCGTTCAGGAGCCGCTTCTAATCGAGCTGCCCCAGTTCGGACAACTGGAAGCAGCCCCGGATATTCGTATCCGTATCAACCCGGAGCTTCTTCAGATACGCGGCAACGTGGATATCCCCTGGGCGCGTCTCGAAATTGGCCGGCTTCCCGCCTCGGCAATCTCACCCAGTGGCGATGAGATCATCATCACCGAGCGCGAGGATCGCGAAGCCGAGCGCATCGCACGGCTTCGCGCGGCCAACGGGGAAGGGCCAAGCACTACCGACGAACTCGCCCAGACCGGTATCGAGCTTGATATGCTGATCACGCTGACGCTTGGCAGCGATATGCAACTATCCGCCTATGGGCTGGAATCAGGGCTCGCGGGAAGCCTGGAGATTCGCCAGGACAGCGGTGTGCTTCAGCTGTTCGGCGAAGTCAACCTGGTGGATGGTCGCTTCCAGGCCTTTGGCCAGGACCTTCTGATTCGTCGCGGCCAGCTTCTCTTCAGTGGCCCGCCCGGGTTGCCGGTGCTGGATTTCGAAGCGATCCGCAATCCCGAGGTGACTCAGGACGATGTGATTGCCGGGCTCAGGGTCACGGGAACGGCGGAAGAGCCTAACGTGGCGATCTTCTCGGAGCCGGCCATGCCGGAAAACAGTGCGCTCTCGTACGTACTGCGTGGCCGGGCGCCGGATTCCTCGGGTGGCGGTGTCGATAGCGCCTTGACCACGGCCCTGATCGGCATGTCTCTAGGCCGTACCGGCGGGGCGGTCGGCTCGATTGGCCAGGCCTTCGGCATCAATGATCTGACCCTGGATACCACAGGTGCCGGCGACGAGAGCCAGGTCGCGCTAAGCGGTCAGCTCACCGACGATATCCGCATCAGTTACGGCGTGGGAATTTTCTCTCCGATTGCGGAACTAACCTTGCGTTATACGCTTTGGCGTAACCTTTATGTTCAAGCGGTGACCGGGACCAGCCAGGCGGTGGATCTGATCTATACCTTCTCGCGTCGCGGTTCACCGACCATTATCCCACGGCAATAAGAGGTGGTTATGACATTATTTTCCAAGGCATCGGCAGCACTGCCTGGCCGTGATACGCCGATCGAGACAAGCGAGCGGCACGCCGTCAATGGGCAGGCACTAAAGCCACCGTTCCCCGAAGGACATGAAGAGATCGTGCTGGGAATGGGGTGCTTTTGGGGCGTGGAGCGCCTTTTCTGGCAAACTCCCGGGGTCCATGTGACCGCCGCAGGCTACGCCGGAGGTGAAACCCCCAACCCTACCTATGACGAGACCTGCACCGGACGCACCGGCCATACCGAAGTGGTGCGGGTGATTTACGACCCACGCCAGGTTTCGCTGGCAACGCTTTTGCAGACCTTCTGGGAACAGCACGACCCGACCCAGGGCAACCGGCAGGGCAACGATATCGGTAGCCAGTATCGCTCGGCGATCTATACCACCACCGATGCCCAGCTGATCGAGGCCCAGGCTAGCGCTGAAGCGTTCCAAGCGGCCCTCGACAAGGCGGGTAGAGGTACAATCACCACGGAAATCGGACCGCTTGAGACGTTCTATTACGCCGAGGGCTACCACCAGCAGTATCTGGAGAAGAATCCGGGCGGATACTGCGGGTTGAAAGGCACTGGTGTTACCTGCCCGATTGGCTAAGCTTGATTTGCTTACGTAGTAATCCAGGGGGCTCGAACATTCATATGGCGCTCTAGCGCTTCAGCACTTCAACCGCTCGCTCAAGAGAGCATCTCTTGAGCGAGCGGTGTACGTTTACAGTCAAGAACAGCAAGGAGTCCTTATGTCAGCGCACGCTGAATTCGATTACGATCTACTGGTCATCGGGGCCGGGTCTGGCGGCGTGCGTGCCGCACGCACCGCTGCCGCCAAGGGCGCTCGTGTGGCCATCGCCGAAGACCGCTACCTAGGCGGTACCTGTGTGAACGTGGGTTGCGTGCCCAAGAAACTCTACGCCTACGCCTCGCACTTTCGCGACAGCTTCGATGATGCAGCCGGCTACGGCTGGCAGCTGCCCCAGGCCGCTACCTTTGACTGGCCGACGCTTCGCGACAACAAGACCGGCGAGATCAAGCGCCTGAACGGCATTTATCAGCGTCTGCTGGAAGAGGCGGGCGTGACGCTGTTCAATGCGCGGGCCTCTCTGGTGGACCCGCATACGGTTGCACTGGCCTTCGAGCAAGAGACCACGCAGGTAAGCGCTGAAAAGATTCTGCTCGCCACCGGTGGCTGGCCCTGGGTGCCTGATTTCCCGGGCAGTGAACTCGCCATCACCTCCAATGAAGTGTTCGACCTGAATACCTTTCCCAAGCGCTTTCTGGTGCTGGGCGGAGGCTACATTGCCGTCGAGTTTGCCAGCATCTTCAATGGGTTGGGCAGCGAAACCCACCTCATTTACCGAAACGAACTCTTCTTGAAGGGATTTGATAAAGAGGTTCGTACCTTTACCCGCGACGAGATGACCAAGAAGGGGGTCAATCTCCATTTCGACAGCAACATCGAGCGCATCGAATCGGCTGACGGCGCACTGAGCGTCACCCTGACCACCGGCCAGGTCCTTGAAGTGGATACCGTGCTGGTCGCTACGGGTCGACGCCCCAATATCAAGAACCTGGGGCTCGATAAGCTGGGGATCGTGCCCATCGATCAAGGTAAACTCGCGGTCAACGAACGTTTTGAAACCTCGGTAGCCTCCATTCTGGCACTGGGCGACCTGACGCCCGGGCCTGAGTTGACCCCGGCTGCCATCGCCGAGGCGATGCATCTGGTGGATCATCATTTTGGCGAAGCACCGACGCAGCCCCTTGATTACGAACGGGTGCCCACGGCGGTGTTCTGCCATCCCAATATCGGCACGGTGGGGTTGACCGAAGAGGCCGCCCGCGAACGCTTTGACGGTATTCGCGTCTACCGAACCGATTTCAGGCCCATGAAGCACACGCTTTCCGGCAGCAACGAGCGCATGTTGATGAAACTCGTCGTCGATGACGCAAGCGATGTGGTGGTCGGCGCCCATATCGTGGGTGAAGACGCTGGCGAGCTGATTCAAAACGTGGGTATTGCCGTGCGCGCCGGGCTTACCAAGGCCGATTTCGATCGCACTCTCGGCGTGCATCCGACCGGCTCCGAAGAACTTGTCACCATGCGTACCCCGACGCGTACCTGAGAGGGCAATCTCGTTATCAGACGCATCTGAAGGAAGCGAGCGAAAGCTCGCTTTTTTATTTCTCTCTTTTTTTGAAGTTGAACTAGACTTTTCACGCACCCAGGATTTTTCAGAATATCGGTATAGCTTTACCCATCATATATAATTAGAAATTATCAAAAAGGGATTTTAAGATAATATGCTCTTTGAGTTACTAATAATCAGCTGTTATAATGGTTCTCAAATTCGCTACAGCGAAGCATAACCATGAGCATGCCTTCAACGCCTTTTACCCCTTCATTCGACCTTGCACGACCCACCGTGGCCGATGCCGTGGTAGGCAACGAACAGACACCCCTGTTTATTCGCAAACCCAATGCCGACGATGGCTGGGGAATATATGAATTGGTGAAGGCGTGTCCACCACTTGATGTGAACTCGGCTTATGCCTATCTGCTGCTGGCGACTCAGTTTCGCGATACCTGCGCGGTGGCGACCAATGAAGAAGGAGAGATCGTCGGTTTCGTTTCCGGTTATGTAAAGGACAACGCTCCTGACACGTTTTTCTTGTGGCAGGTGGCCGTGGGTGAGAAAGCTCGTGGCACGGGTCTTGCCAGACGTCTGGTCGAGGCGGTGATGTCCCGCGATGAGCTGACCTGCGTACATCATCTGGAAACCACGATTACCCCGGACAACCTGGCGTCCTGGGGACTGTTCAGGCGTTTGGCTGCCCGTTGGCAGGCACCGCTCAACAGCCGTGAATATTTCTCCACCGAACAGCTGGGGGGCGAACATGACCCCGAGAATCTGGTACGTATCGGACCATTTCAAACCGACATGATCGTGTGATTCAAACATGACCAGGGCGTTTTATTGCCCACTGGTTGATGAGCCTCTGAATGATGGGGCGGGATAATTCTTGAAAAGGAGGTCAATATGCAGACCCAGACGTTAGAACGTATGGAATCCAATGTGCGCACCTATTCGCGCTCGTTTCCGGTGGTGTTCACCAAGGCGCAGAACGCTCGCCTGACTGACGAGAATGGTCGCGAATACATCGATTTTCTCGCCGGTGCCGGTACGCTGAACTACGGACACAACAACCCGCATCTCAAAGAAGCGATGATCGACTATCTTTCCACGGATGGCGTAGTTCATGGGCTGGATATGTGGACTGCCGCCAAGCGTGATTATTTCGATACGCTCGATGAGCTGATCTTCAAGCCTCGTGGGCTTGACTACAAGGTGCATCTACCGGGTCCAACCGGTACCAATGCGGTCGAAGCGGCCATTCGTCTGGCTCGCGTTGCTAAAGGTCGCCACAATATCGTGACCTTCACCAACGGGTTTCACGGCGTCACCATGGGCGCACTGGCTACTACCGGTAATCGCAAGTTTCGCGAGGCCACCGGCGGTATTCCCACCCAAGGGGCCAGCTTTCTACCCTTTGACGGCTACATGGGCGAGCACGCCGATACACTGGACTATTTCGAGAAACTCCTGGGTGACAAGTCCGGAGGGCTCGACATTCCGGCGGCGGTGATTGTCGAAACCGTGCAAGGCGAGGGCGGTATCAATGTCGCGGGGCTTGAGTGGCTCAAGCGCCTGGAGAGTATTTGCCACGCAAACGATATCCTCTTGATCATCGACGACATTCAGGCAGGTTGCGGGCGTACGGGCAAGTTCTTCAGCTTTGAGCACGCAGGTATCAAGCCGGACATGGTCACCAACTCCAAGTCGCTTTCCGGTTTTGGCCTGCCGTTCGCTCATGTTCTGATGCGCCCAGAGCTCGATCAATGGAAACCGGGCCAGTACAACGGCACCTTCCGTGGGTTCAACCTGGCCATGGTCACCGCTACGGCCGCGCTCAAGAAATACTGGTCGAACGACACGTTCGAACGCGATGTCCAGCGCAAGGGTCGTATCGTCGAAGAGCGCTTCCAGAAACTCGCCAAGCTTCTGGACGATAATGGCATGCCGGCCACCGAACGCGGCCGTGGCCTGATGCGAGGTATCGATGTGGTTTCCGGCGAAATCGCCGACAAGATTACCAGCAAGGCGTTCGAGCAAGGGCTCATCATCGAAACCAGCGGCCAGGATGGTGAAGTGGTCAAGTGTCTGTGCCCGCTGACCATCACCGATGAAGACCTTCTCGAGGGTCTGGACATTCTCGAGAAATGTGTCGAAGCCGTCGTCAGCGAGAAGTAATCCGCGCTTACACCTCAATTTCACGGTGGCCTGCCACGGCCACCCCAAAAGGAGCACTTCCATGATCGTTCGCAACCTCGAAGAAGCCCGCAAGACAGATCGTCTGGTAACCGCTGAAAACGGCAACTGGGACAGCACGCGCCTGGTGCTGGCAGAAGACAAGGCCGGCTTCTCGTTCCACATTACCCGGATCTTTCCTGGTACTGAAACCCATATTCAGTACAAGCATCATTACGAAGCTGTTTTCTGCTATGAAGGCGAAGGCGAAGTGGAAACCATCGCCGATGGCAAGATCTGGCCGATCAAGGCAGGTGATATCTATCTGCTGGATCAACACGATGAGCACCTGCTGCGCGGCAAGGAAAAAGGCATGACAGTCGCCTGTGTCTTTACTCCGCCATTGACGGGTAACGAAGTGCACCGTGAAGATGGCTCATACGCGCCGGCAGAGGATTGATCCTCGAGCGCGCCATATCTAAGGCAGCCTTGAAAGAGGCTGCTTTTTTTTGGGGCGAGACCCTGGCAGGTTATTTAGAGTTCATGCCACTTTAGTTCGCATAATATATATTATGTTAAATAGAATGTTATTTCTTTAAAACGCCAAGTGCGCATTGGACAAGCAGCCATACTTCTTCATATGATTCGTCCTCTTGATATTAAGGAATCCCCTCGTTATGCGCTCACGTTTTATTTGGCTGATGGCTGGTATGCCGTTGTTGTTTGCAGGTTGCGCAGTGAATCAGCCGGAGTCGAATGAGCCCCCACCCTTGAGCGAGTCTGCATTCAATGCGCGCATTCAGGCACTCGAGTCTTCGCTTGCTCAACAGTGTGATACCGGTAAGTTGCAAACACAGCAGGCAAGCCAGCACCAGGTGCTTCTTTCCAACGTACATGAGGTCGGCAGTCTGTTACGGACGCTACAAAAGGACGTGGCGGATATCGAAGCCCGCGGTGAAGAGCCGGTTGTCATTTATGAGGCGTGCGAGGCTGCCCCGGTTCAGGACGACAAGACCCTGCTTGGGCGCAGCGAATGGGTAGGATTTCCAGCGATCGGTACTTACCTGAAGGCGCGTATCGACTCTGGCGCCAATACCTCGTCGCTTTCCGCCACCGACATTACACGCTTTGAGCGCGACGGTGAAAACTGGGTGCGCTTCAAACTGGCGCTCAACGATGAAGACATTGCGGTCGACCGTATACGCGATGAGTGGATCGAGGCACCCATTCAACGTCGCGTTCGTATCGTCCAGGCTTCCGGCGAAGAAGCGCGCCCGGTCATCTCGCTTTTGATGACCCTTGGTCCGATTCGGGAAAACATCGATTTCACGTTGAACGATCGGACACATCTGGATTTTCCAGTGTTGCTGGGCCGGCGCTTCATGATGGATATTGCCACCATTGACGTCGCACAGGCCTATATTCACGATCGACCGGAATTCCCCGGTGGCGACCCCGCCGACCAGGCTGCTGAAGATGAAGTAGCTGATGATCAGGACGATGCAGAAGAGTAAGCACTCTACCCTGTCGCTTTTCGCCGAAAGGAATCTTCATGTCACGCTTGCCGTTTTATCTGATTGTCGGATTTTTGTTGATCGCGGGTATCGCCACCAGTATTCACCGTCACGTCGAGTTCGAAATCCCTTGGGTACCCGGTGAACAGCGCCAGGTATGGGAAATTGAAGCAGTCATCACCTTCAACGCCCAGGGCGGCCCGGTACAGGTGGATCTGGCGCTGCCGTCTCATCAGGCAGGCTACCGAGTCTTGACCGAAAATACGGCTTCTTCGGGTTATGGGCTTTCCTACAGCGCCGATGAGCTTGGCCGCCAGGCTCAATGGACGATTCGTGAAGCTTCCGGCAGTCAGCAACTCTACTACTCGGTACAGATGCTGGTTTCACCCGACGCTCGTGCCCCGGTACAAACGCCGCCCGGGCTTTCCACGCCGTCGCCCTGGGAAAATCCCTACGAAACCGCGGCCGATCAGCTGATCGAACGCGCCTGGGCGCGCAGCGCCAGTAACGCCACTTTCGCTCGGGAGCTGATTCTGGATATCAATGGCGACCGTCAGGCTGAAAACGCCCGGCTGCTGCTGACCCAGGAAGCCCCGGCGGCACTTATCGTGCGGCTTCTTAATCAGGCAGGTGTTCAGGCACGCGAAGTGAGCGGTCTGATGCTGGAGGACGCCCGTCGTCGTCAGGCGTTGAGCAGCTGGATCCAGGTGTTTGATGAACCCGCCGAGGAGTGGGCGATCTTCAACCCCATGACCGGTCAACGCGGCCGTCCGGACAACCTGCTCTTGTGGGAAACTGGCGGTCGCGCAGTACTTGAAGTGGAAGGCGGCAGCAATTCCCAGGTCAGTTTTTCGATGCTGACCCACAACCAGCCCGCCTCGGCCGCCGTGCGTAATCACCGCTCGGAAGATACGCTGCTGAACTTCTCGATTCACAGCCTTCCGCTTGAAGAGCAAGCGCTCTTTCAGACCATTCTCTTGATCCCCATCGGCGCTCTGGTGGTGGTACTGCTGCGCGTATTTATCGGGGTCAAGACATCTGGCACCTTCATGCCGGTACTGATCGCGCTGGCGTTCATTCAGACCACACTTTTGACCGGCCTGATCGGCTTCTTACTGATTGTCGCCGTGGGCCTTGTCATCCGTAACTATCTTTCGTACCTGAATCTGCTGTTGGTCGCGAGGGTCTCGGCGGTGATCATCACGGTCATCGCCATCATTGCCGCCTTTACGGTGCTGGCGTACCGCATGGGGCTCAGCGCGGGCCTTACCGTCACCTTCTTCCCGATGATCATTCTTGCCTGGACCATCGAGCGCATGTCGATTCTCTGGGAGGAAGAAGGCCCCAAGGAGGTATTGATTCAGGGCGGCGGCAGCCTGGTCACGGCGGTGTTGGCGTATCTTGCCATGAACAACCCCTGGATTCGCCATATCACTTTCAACTTCCTGGGCGTGCAGCTGATCCTGATGGCGTTCATTCTGCTCTTGGGCAACTACACCGGCTACCGGCTTCTGGAGCTTCGCCGCTTCAAACCGATCACTGAAGACGAGAAGCCCTCATGAGCTGGCTCAAGAACTGGACCTGGCCCAGTCGGCTGCAAAGCAAGGGTATCATCGGCATGAACCGGCGTAATATCCGTTATATCGGCCGGTACAATGCCCGCAAGCTCTACCCATTGGTGGATGACAAGCTCAAGACCAAACTGCTGGCCCAGCGCTACGACATTACCACGCCTGCCTTGATCGGCACGGTCGGCACCCAGTTTGAAGTCAAGCACATCGGCGCGATGCTTACCGGTCATGACGGCTTTGTCATCAAGCCCGCCAAGGGCAGCGGCGGCAAGGGCATTCTGGTGATCGAGAAAGTCGAGGACAATGCGTTCATCAAACCCAGCGGCGCCCGACTTGCGCTTGCCGACGTCGAGCGCCACGTCTCCAACATTCTCTCTGGGCTGTACTCGTTGGGTGGCTCGCCGGACGTGGCGGTGATCGAAACACTGATCAACTTTGACGAGAGTCTGATGGCCTACACCTACGAAGGCGTGCCGGATATTCGTGTCATCGTGTTCAAGGGTTATCCAGTGATGGCGATGATGCGCCTGTCTACCGCAGCCTCCGACGGCAAGGCCAACCTTCACCAGGGCGCGGTGGGCGTCGGCCTCAATATTGCCACCGGTGCAGCACTTCGCGGCGTACAGTTCGACCGCCCCTGCTACACCCACCCGGATACCGGGCACGATCTGGCAAGCCTGGTGGTGCCCCAGTGGGATACCCTCCTGAACCTGGCTGCCGGCTGCTATGAGATGACCGGGCTGGGTTATCTGGGCACGGACATGGTATTGGACCGGGTACACGGCCCCATGCTGTTGGAACTCAACGCCCGCCCGGGGCTTGCCATCCAGATGACCAACGGCGAAGGCTTGCGGCGGCGGCTTGATCTGATCGAACGCCAGCCCGACGGCGTGGGTGTCAAGGAGCGCGTGGCGTTCGCTCAACACCATTTCGCCCGCCAGAGCGAGCTGGCATCATCCCCTGACACGAAGGCGACGAGCGCGTAAACTAGGCGTATTACGTTTATCGGGTCGCTCATGATGAAAACAAGCACGCTACTGCAGCAAGCGGAATCACAATGCTCCACGCGGGGGGTGCGTTTTACCCCCATTCGCAAGCGCGTGCTCGAAATGATTGCCAATCACGGCGGCGGCCTGAAAGCCTACGACCTGCTCGACCAGCTTTCCAACGAACACGCTGCCGCCCGTCCGCCTACCGTGTATCGCGCCCTGGAGTTTTTGATCACCGAGGGCTTTGTCCACCGTATCGAATCCCAGAACGCTTATATCGCCTGCGCCTGCCCGGAACATACGCACGGCTTTCAGCTTCTGATCTGTCGGCACTGCGGTCGCGTCGAAGAGCTTCACCTGGACGCCATCAGCGACGAGCTGGCCGGCCTTGCCAGGCAGCAGGGGTTCAACGTCGAGCGGCAGACCATCGAGCTTCAAGGCCTGTGCGCTGCCTGTCGAGAAGCAGGCAAGGCCGTCAAGCCGTCGGGCAAGTAGACATGCCCGCTTCGTTTTAAGCTTTCAACTTATCCGAGTATTCGTTATGTCCCGTTTTGAACAGTGTTCATCCGGCGCCCTTTTCAAGGCGCTCGAGTCCGCCGCCCCTGAAGACACCCTGCCTGCGACGGCAACGCTTCTGGATGCGGCCAAGTTCAACAGTAAAGGTCTGATGCCCGCCATTGCCCAGCAGCACGACACCAAACAAGTGCTGATGATGGCCTGGATGAACCGCGAAGCGTTGGAAGAGACGTTAAAAACGAAGCGCGTATGCTACTACTCGCGCTCGCGTAAAAAGCTCTGGCGCAAGGGCGAAAGCTCCGGCCAGCAGCAAGCGCTGGTGTCCGCCGCCTTCGATTGCGACGGCGACACGCTACTTCTTCAGGTCGATCAAACCGGCCCTGCGTGCCACACCGGGCGTAAAAGCTGCTTTTATATCGCAATCGACGCCCAAAACGCCGCGATCACCAGCGAAGCGCTGATTGACCCGGCCACCCTCTACGCCCAATAACGTGCCCGCTTTACGCGCCCTTAAAATCGCGCTGACCAAGGCGCTGGGTGCGGTCTTGATCGGTTTGGTCAAAGTGTATCAGGTAACGCTGAGCCCCCTGCTCGGCCCGCGCTGCCGCTTTTGGCCAAGCTGCTCTTCCTATACCGTCGAAGCCATAAAGGTTCATGGCCCGTTCAAGGGCGGCTGGATGGCGATCAAACGCATCAGCAAGTGCCACCCCGGCCACCCGGGTGGCATGGACCCGGTTCCTGGCGGGAGAAGCGAAGCCTTGCACAAGGCCGACCAGCGCGACGAAGGTGAAAACGCCTGCGCCGGCCACGACAAGAAGCCAAACGGTAAGAACAAAGCCTAGCCGCTTTGCGCAACCTGATAGATACGCTCGAGCATCGCGTGCAGGCCGTTACTGCGCGTGGGTGACAGGTGTTTATCCAGCCCCAGGTCTTGAAGAAAGTGCGGCTGGGTCGCGGTGATCTCTGCCGGCGTACGCTCGCTGTAGATGCGCAGCAGCATGCCGATCAAACCCGAGACGATGGCAGCGTCCGAGGTCGCCTTGAACACCAGCTTTTCGCCATCGACCTCGTGGTTCATCCACACGTTCGACTGACACCCCTGGATCTTGTACTGCTCGGTTTGCCATTCGCCAGGAAATTCAGGGAGCTGCTTTCCCATATCGATGATGTACTGATACCGGTCCATCCAGTTATCGAACATCTCAAACTCTTCAACCAGCTCTTGCTGGGCGAGTTCTGGGCCGGGCGTGCTCATGATGCCTCCTTGGACGTCTTGAAAGATAAATCTGGCGAGCATTATAACGCGTCACTACCGCTTTTTGGGGTCGTCGAATGAATGCGGTGGCGCTGCTGCTCGGCGTGCCACTCGTCGGCCTCGGTATGCAGGTAGCGGCTGGTGGTTTCAAGGCGGGCGTGGCGGGCGCTCTCGGCCAGGTAGCGAAGGCTGATGCCGGATTGCGCTTGGTGGGTAATCGAGGTGTGGCGAAGCCAGTGCGGCGTGGCCCGTCGCAACGTATCGACATGGGCCGGTTCGCCCTGCTCTTGCTCGAGCGCCTGGGATGCCTGTAAAAACGCCGACTTGATCAACCGATAGAGCTGGTTGTCGCTGATACTGCGCGTTTTATCCAGCGCACGCAGAAGTGGCGTCGGTTCATCGAAGCCGGGCAGCGGTGAAAGGCCGAGCGCGAGGCGCCACTCTTTTAGTGCTTCGAGCATGTCCTCGGGCAGCGGTATACGCGCCCGCTTTTGGCCCTTGCCGGTCACCACCCACCACCAGCGCCCTTCTATCAGGCGAAAATCGTCCATTCTGGCCTCACTCATTTCGCTGATGCGCGGCGCCAATAAGTAAGCAAAGCTAAAAATGAACCGCCGCCGCGCCTGCTCGAAGCGCTGCCTGGGGCTTGCGCCCTCCTCTGTTTGGTCGATCCAGCCCCAAAGCCACTGCCAAAGCGACTGCTCCAGGTAGCGCTCGACCGACGTCGTCTGATTATTGAGCCGCCGTGATTTATCGCGCATCAAGCGAAACGGGTTATGCGCAACCCACCCCGCCTCGACTAGCCAGCTATAAAGCCCTTGAAGAATGACCAGGCTCTGGCGGCGGCTGGCCGGTGAAAGCCCGGCGCGAAACGGTCGCCAGTCCGGGCTGGAGCGCGGCGCGCCGGGCCCGATCCAAAAGGATGCGGGCTGCGGGTTTTCCAGAAACGCCTCGAAGGCGCGAAGCGCCTCGCGATCCAGCTCATTCAAGCGCCTACCGATGCTGTCGAGCCAGAGCAGCAGCCGCTGCGCTTCGCGCCGGTACGCCTTGAAGGTCTGGTGGCTTTCGCGATATTCGGCAAGCCAAAGCCCCACCGCCTCGGCATCGCTTGCGGCCTCGATGCGCGCGCCGCTAGCAATACGCTCGACGCTCGCTAAAACTTTTTCTAATTCAATATCTTGACTAACCAGCAGCCCGTCATCGCTCACGCCGCCCTCCTATTTGTTTACCCCTCACCCCGAATTCTGACGAGTAGGCTATAAAAACTCAAGATAATACGTGTAATCTTGAATTTTATAGCCTATTCGTAAATTAAATTACATATTACGTTTTACGTAATTATTGTATTAACCAACACACTGAGCCAAAATGGCCGCTTCACCGACCATCAGGATCGACACCATGGCGCGTAGCGGCATTCAGTACAGCGACGTTCAGCAAGCAATCGACACGCTGCTGAGCCAGGGCGATAACCCCAGTGTTCAGCGCATCCGCGAGGTGCTGGGTACGGGCAGTTTTACGACCATCAGCGAGCATTTTCGCCAGTGGCGCAGTGAGCGCGAACAAAACCGTGACGTACCGCCGCCCAAGGGCGTGCCGGAAGTCGTCGTGAATACGGCGAGCGAGCTGTGGCGCGAGGCCCAGGACGTCGCCAACCAGGCGCTGGTCCACTACCGCGAAGACGCCAGCCGGCAGGTAGACGAAGCCAAGGAAGCCGCGGAGCGCGCCGAGCAGAACGCCCTGGATGCCCAGCAGCGCGAGAAAGCGCTGGCCGAGCACCTGCGTCATACCGAGGCGCGCCTTGAAGCACTGAGCCGCGAACTCGCCACGCTCGAGTCAAGTCAGGCCCAGCTGATCGAGCAGGCAACGCGCGCCGAGAAGCAGACCGAGCGCGCCCAACACGCCAATGCAGAACTCGAACAGCGTTATCAGGCGCACCAGGAAAGCGCCCAACAAGAGCGCCAGGCAATGCAAAAAAGCTGGGAGCAGCGCCTGGCTCAGGAAGAGGAGCGCAACGAGGCCTCCGAGGGCAAGCTGATGGCCCTACTGGATACACTCAGACAAGAGCGCGCTCAGGAAGAGAAAGCGCACCAGAAGCGGCTCGGCCAGCAGGAACAAAAGCGCACTACGCTCGAAGAGGAGCTTGCGCGCAAGCAGGAAGTCCTTCAGCAGCAGAGCCTGGAGGCGCGCAGCGCTAAAGAACACCTGGCGCAGCTTGAAAAGGATAAACGCGCCTTGAGCGAGGACAATGCCGAGCTCGAGCAACGCCTGCAGCAGAGCCAGCAACAGTTGGAGCAGAGCCGCGCCCAGGCAAGCGATGCCAACGCATGGCAGCGCTCGCTCAACGAACAGATCCAGGCGCTTCATCAGCAGCTAAGCACCCTGCCGCAAACGCTCACCGCGGCGCAAAAGGAGCGCGATACAAAAAAGCCACCTCGCTAGGAGGTGGCTCTGCTTGTTCGCCAGACTGGCTCGGCGTGGGTAGGCTGTTCCCGGCGCCCCGTTTGCTTAGGTCTGGGGCTTGGGGGTCTCGTCTTCCGACTCCTCGGGCTGCTCCCAGGAGCCCTCTTCGGTCCAGGGGTCGTTTTCCGGAAACTCTTCGATATTGATCTCCGGGTCGTTGTAATCCGGCTGATAGCGCAAATCGTACTTGGCGGCGCGCACCATCGAGACCATCAACAGCACCGCGATCAATAAAAGCGGCACCCCGCTGACGATACTCGCCGTCTGCAGCGTCTCGAGACCACCCAGAAACAGCAGCGACATGGGCAAAAACGACAGCGTGAACGCCCAGAACAGGCGATGAAAACGCCCGGGCTCTTCCTCGAGATTCTTCTCCGCCGCCGAGGAGAGAATGTAGGCGATGGAGTCGAAGGTGGTGGCCGTGAAGATCGAAAGCAGTATCACCACCGCCAGCGTCACCAGCCAGGTCAGCGGAAGCTCACCCAGTACCGCGTAGAACGCGACGTTGGCGGAGCTGTCGTTCATGATCTGAATGACGTCCAGGGTACCGCTTAGCTGTAGGTAGAGGCCGTAATTGCCCAGGATGATGAAAAACAGCGCGCAGCCGAGTGAACCGAAGAACATGGAACCTGCCACCATGGTCTTGATGCGCCGCCCCTTGGAGATTCGCGCGATGAACAAGCCTACCGTCGGCGCAAAAACGAGCCACCAGGCCCAATAGAACACCGTCCATGTCCGGGTGAAGCCGGTTTCCTCGAAGCCACCCAGCGAGCCAAAGGGCTCGGTCCAGGTCGCCATACGCACCAGGTTACTCAGCATTAAACCAATGGAGTTGAGCCCGGTATCCAGAATGAATACCGTGGGCCCCACGATCAGGATGAACGTCAAGACGCCCAGGCCCAGCCACATGTTGATGTCGGACAAGAGCTCGATTCCGCCCTTGAGCCCGCGCCAGGCACTGATGGCAAAAAGCGCCGTGGTACCGATCAGTACCAGCACCTGACTAGCCGCGTTGGGTGTAAAGTTGAAAAGATTACCCAGCCCTTCGTTGATCAACGGCACCAGAATACCCAGCGAGGTCGCGCCGCCGCCCAGCATGCCGAAGATGAACAGTATATTGATGATATTGCCAAGCCAGCTACGCGCGAGCTTTTCCCCCAGCACCGGGCGAATCGCCTCGCTGATACGCAGTACCTTGTGCTTGCGCACGTGGAGAAAGTACGCCATGGGCAGCGCCGGCACCAGATAGATCGACCAGGCCACCGGCCCCCAGTGGAACATGCCGTAGGTCGCCGCCCAGGCGGTGGCTTCATCAGAAAATGGCTCGAGCCCGAAGGGCGGATCCTGCAGGTAGTACATCCATTCGACCATGCCCCAAAACACCACCGCCCCGCCAATACCCGCGGCGAACAGCATCGCGCCCCAGGAAAGCAAGGAAAACTCCGGCTCGGTGTCGATATCGCCGAGCTTGATCTGGCCGATATCGCTGAACACGATATAGAGCATGAACCCGAGCGAGGCGATCCCCATGGTCAAATAGAGCATGCCGAAGGTGCGTGAGACGAACTCCTGGGCCGCCATTACCCAGACCCGGCCCATCTCCGGGAAGATAATGAGCGGAAGCGTCACCAACAGCAAAAGCCCCAAAGAGCCGAAAAAGATCGGCTTGTGAATATTGGATAACATCGATGGCGTGTTTATGAGCCTGCTCCCTTGTTTTGGTTTTTCATTACTTGCAGTTACTTATTGGATAATTCATTAACCGCTTTTTTACCAACATTTCGCATCATAAAACGTTGACCAAGTGTTAAAACCGGACGCTAACCGTTTCCTGCTCGATAGTGGAGCCAGCCAAAGCGTCTGCGAAACTGGAAGTTTCTTGAGGGGCTTGCTTAAACGAGCATAAAAAAATGCAGTACGAGATAGTCATGTTTGGCTAGTGTCAGGACAAATTGGGATGACCCGACCCGACCCGACCCGGCGTGCGGTCAAGCTTGGCTCGTAGCCTGCTGAGCAAAGATCCGTTGCAATGCGACCACAGGTTTAGATGTCACGAGTGCCCCCTTGCAAATCACACCGATATCGAGTGACCAGAGAGGATCGGAAAGGGGGAGCAACTGTAAACCGTCCTGTTTTGCGCGTGACAAAATCATCGAACTTACGATGGCATAGTGATCAGTACTCGCAAGGATCGCGAACATGACCGAAATCGAGGTGGTTTGTAAAATCGCCTCAATCTCACTTGGGTGTGTTGTAAGCGTTGTCTTGGCCCAATCACTGAACTCGAAATCATCGGTAAATCCCACGCGGCCATAGCGGGTCAACGTATTGAGAGAAATTCGCTCTTCATAAGAAAGAGGATGACCGCGCCTGGCTATCGCCACCATCGGTGAGTGAAGCAATGGCTTGAAACTGAATGATTCGGGCAAATCGCCCTTGGGCCTGGCAGTAACCGCGACATCCAGGCGGTCTTGCTCGAGACGATCGATGAGATACTCTGAGATGCCAGTCTCGATATCAATACGAAGCTTGGTGAACTCCTCTCGAAATAATGCCAGCGCTTGCGGAAAACTGCTGACCGCCAACACCGGCCCCACTCCGATTCGCAGAGTCGAACCAAGGTTGTGATGCAAGTGTGCGAGATTCATCGATGCAAAGCGCGCTTCTTGGTCGATCACCAATGCATGACGATGCAAGGCCTTGCCCGCCAGAGTGGGTTCGATACCCCGATGAGTGCGAACGAAAAGCTCGGCTCCCGCTTCTGCCTCGAGCAACTTTAAACTCTTGGTCAAGGCTGGCTGGCTGATTCTTTTGCGTCGCGCGGCTTCGTGCATGCTTCCCGCATCGTAAAGCACTAGAAAGTTCTCTAGATGCCGCGAAATCAAAATTCGCATGGTGATCACCTTTAGTTATCAACGCTCCACTTTTTTATATTTCCTTTTATCTTTACCAGATGCAACAATGATTTCTACTTGGTCATCAAAGCAAAAGCATGAGAGGGATGGATGCGGACAATTTTCATACTCTTCGATTCGCTTAACCGAGCAGCGCTTGGTGCATACGGTGGAACGGTGGTGCAAACGCCAAATTTCGATCGTTTTGCCAAGCGTAGTGTGACCTTCGACGCTCACTACGTCGGATCCATGCCCTGCATGCCGGCGCGACGCGACCTACATACCGGCCGGTTGAATTTCATGCATCGCTCTTGGGGGCCAATGGAGCCTTACGATAACTCGGTTGCCTCGATTTTGTCCCAAAACGGCATTTATACGCATCTGGTCTCGGATCACCTGCACTATTTCGAGGATGGCGGTCACGGTTTCCATACCAAATTCGATAGCTATGATTTCATTCGTGGTCAGGAATACGATCCTTGGGTAGCGCTGGTTGAGACACCAGTGAGTCGAATCAGCGAAAGCTTCGATTCGCGGCACTACGATACTCAAACACCCAACAAACGCCTTCAACACGCTAAAAATCGTCAGCAAATTGTGGCCGAGGAGAATTTTCCTGGTCCTAAATGTTTCCACTCTGCTTTCAGTTTTCTAGATGCCAACCGCGACGCCGATGACTGGTTTTTGATGCTGGAGTGTTTTGATCCCCACGAGCCGTTTCACGCGCCGGAACGGTTTAAAGAGGCCTATCAAACAGGCTTTCAGGGAAAAATACTCGATTGGCCGCACTATGAGCGTGTCGTCGAAAGCGACGAAGAAATCGCCGAGATTCGAGCCAATTACGCGGCACTGGTCGCCATGTGTGACGACTACTTTGGGCGGCTGCTGGATTACCTGGACGAGCACAACATGTGGGAAGACACCTGCATCGTCCTGTCCACCGATCACGGTTTTCTTCTCTCCGAGCACGGCTGGTGGGGCAAGGCTCGAATGCCCTATTACGAAGAAATTTCCCACATACCCTTGATGATCCATCATCCGGCTCACGCAGATAAGGCTGGCAGCCGGCGCAGCGCTTTGACCCAGACGACCGATCTGATGCCAACCTTCCTCGAGATGCATGGCTGCCCCGTCCCCGACGAAACTCGTAGTAACAGCTTGATCTCGCTTTTAGCATCGAACGAAGAGTATATACGGGATGCGGCGATCTTCGGGGTCTTCTCCGGTCCGATCGGAGCCACCGATGGCCGGTACGTGCTCTATCACTATCCGCCGGATATTTTCGCCGAGGGGCTCGTCGAGTACACACTTGCACCGAACCACATGACGGCGCCTTTCACCCCGCAAGAGCTTAAAACCGCCAAGCTGGTACCCAGTTTTGACTTCACCAAGGAAATTCCGCTGTTGGCGATCGACGCTCAGAGCGATGCCAAGCGCCCCCCCAACAACGATGGTATTGGCTACGCTGATCTTGGCACGCGCCTTTACGATCTAACCAATGACCCTTGCCAAGAGCGCCCAATTACGAACACCGATGCGCAGGCCCGGCTTTACGAGAAAATGTATGCGGAGCTGTTGGCGCATGACACGCCAACAGAGTTTTATCAATGGTACGGTCTGGACGCCAATCTAAAACAAGAGGTAAAACGATGAAACATCTGATAAAAATAACATGTGCTGCATCAGCTATTTTCCTCGGTGGAAGCGCTATCGCACAGGATTTCCCCACACGCAATATCGAGAACATCTACCCTTGGGCGCCAGGCGCCACCATGGCCGCAAGTCAGGTTATTGCCGGTGCCATGGGCGATGAGCTCGGAGTGAATATTTCGGTCGTCTCGACCCCCGGCGCCGCGGGCACTCGTGCCTTCGAGACCGCACTTTCACGCGCAGCAGACGGTTATACGATCTTCGATGGCTATGTCGCGCCGCTGGTGCTGCAACCGATGCTGGGCAACGTCGAGTGGTCTTACGAGGATTTCACGCCACTGTGGTCCGCCACCTCCAATAGCTTTGCGATCGCTACCCGCGCCGACGAAGAGCGCTTTACCGATCTCCCCTCATTGATTGAGTACGGTAAAGAGAATCCCGGCGATCTTCGCTACTCGCCAGGCGTCGCCAATGGGCTGCCGCATATGGTGATGGCACGCGTGCTACAAAGCCAGGACATGGTCGCGCAACTCGTTCCTTATCCCGAAATCGATGTTGCTATACGCGACCTGCGCGGCGGGATTCTCGACTTCGTGGTCATCAACCCCGGCGTTTTCGAGGTAAACCGCGACCAGGTGAACGTGCTGGCGGTACTCTCCGAGCTTGAAGAAGCCTCTGCAACCTACGACGGGGCGCCAAGGGTGGCCGACTTCGATATCGACCTGGGCATGACGGGGCTTGCGCCAATGGGGTGGAACTGGTGGTTGGTTCACCCGGACACCCCCGAGGAGCGCGTTGAAGTTCTGCGTGATGCCATGGGCGCGGCTCTGGCCCGCGAGGATGTCCAGCAGCGTCTACTCGACATGGGCTACGTCTCCCTGATGCACGGCCCCGGCGAGTACGAAGAAGTCGTCGGCTCCGCCGCCGATGAACTTCACGGTGGCATCGATGCGATCTCTTGGGAGTCTGAGCAACTCGAGGCGCTCGACAACTAGTTCAATTCTTGACCGCTTGACATGCTGCCAGCCATCAGTGGCAGCGTGTCTACAAGGAGGCGACCGATGCGCCCTATCCGAGACTTCGCGTTCGACTGGATCGCATGGGCACTGTTCGCCTGTGTTCCCATCGCGATCTTCTGGAACTCGGCAACCAGCCTGGCAGAACAGGGCGTTGCCAGCGGCGGCCCCATGCAGAATGCCGCCATGTTTCCACGCGGGGTGGCCGTTATAATGACTGTCTTGCTGGTTCTCAACGCGGCTCGCACTGCGCTTGGGCGCGTATCGCACCCTTCGGCGATGACTCGATCCGAAGGCACACTAAAAGCCGTTTCTTGTACTGCGCTGTTTATTGCTTACCTGATTTTTTTACCCACCCTGGGGTTTCATCTAGCCACGCCCGTTCTGACCGCCATTTTGTTCCGTTTATTCGGTATCGGTCTTGTGGGCGCAATAACGGGCGGCGTGGCGCTTTCACTGGCAACCGCTTTTATCTTCGAGGGCGTGCTCAACGTGGTGTTACCGGTGGGCGTTTTCGAAATTACGATCTTCACCTAGGAGCGGGCCATGTTTGAACTGCTACGCGAGGGAGTACCTCTTTTCTTCTCGTTCGACGCACTGATCCTTACGGCGCTTGGTCTCGTGGCCGGTTTGTTCATCGGTGTTCTGCCGGGACTTGGTCCGCTCATGGGTATCATCCTGATGCTACCTGTCGCGTTTCACCTGCCCCCGGTGGCGGCGATGGGCATGCTGATTGCCATTTATGTAGGCGGCTCGGCCGGCGGCTCCATATCGGCTATTCTACTGCGCATACCGGGTACACCGCTGGCAGCCGCCACGCTCTTTGACGGCTACCCCATGGCACAAAAGGGCCGGGCTCAGGACGCTGTCGGGTTAGCTGTCAGCTCCTCGGCCTTGGGCGGCCTGATTGGCGGCATCATCCTGCTCTTCTTCTCCCCGCTCATCGCCGACTTTGCACTGCAGTTTGCGCCACCGGAGTATACGGCTCTAGCGATTCTGGGGCTTCTTACCATCTCAATCGTATCCGGCGGTTCGCCCCTGAAAGGCTTGATTGCAGGCGGGCTAGGCTTGGCGCTGGCGATGATGGGAACTGACGATTTCACAAGCGCCTATAGATTCACATTTGGCAGCTTTCACCTTGCCAGCGGGCCGCATCTCGTTGCCGTCGTGGTAGGGCTGTTTGCTCTATCCGAGCTGTTTTTTCAGATCGAAAAGGGAGACTTTCTGGCCCGGACAAAAGTGCAAAAACTGGCGATTTCGTTCCGCGCTCTACATCTGGTCTTGTCCCACAAGATCAATCTGATCCGCTCGGCGCTCATCGGTGCATTCTTCGGTGCGATCCCAGGCGCCGGCGGCGATGTCAGCGCATTCATTTCCTACGCCACTGCCAAACGCATGGCGGCAAAAGAGGAAGGCTATGGGGAAGGAGCAGAAGGAGGAGTCGTCGCAACCGAAGCCGCCAATAATGGCACTTGTGGTGGCGCGCTGATTCCCAGCCTCTCATTGGGTATTCCTGGCGACGCCTCTACCGCAGTACTGCTGGGCGCTCTGTTTCTTCTTGGCTTCTTTCCGGGCCCGGACCTTTTTCAAAACACCCCCGAAATCGCAGGGGGGATCTTTCTGGCCTATATCTTCAGCAACGTCGTACTGGTGGTAATGGGCGTACTGCTGGCGCCCCTTTTCGGCACGATATTACGTGTACCCAAAGCGTGGCTTTTGCCCACCGTACTCATTCTCTCCACCCTTGGGACCTATTCGCTGCAAAACTCGGTCTTCGATCTCTGGATCATGCTGGTCTTCGGCGTGATCGGCTATGTGCTGCGCCGGGCGAACTATCCTCTCGCCCCGATCATCATCGGCATGATTCTCGGGCCGGTGCTGGAGAACAATTTCCGCCGCGCGCTACTGATTTCACGAGACGGGTATATGATCTTCTTTGATCGCCCCATTAGCGCTACCATTTTCGCCATCAACGCATTGCTTTTGGTGATGATCGTCGTTTCGGTAGTACGTTCGTCACGGCGTTGATGAGTCAGCCTGTAAATGCGTCTTCGCACTTTAATGATCACCCAAAGCATGGAGCCGCTCGATGAGCGGCTCCAGCGTAATGCGTTAGGAAAGCAACATCCGTTGCCGCTTCAAACCTAATAATAAGCGTTGGTGGTGTCGGTGTGGTCCGTCACATCGCGAATGCCGGCAAGCTCGGGGATGCGCTCGACCAGGGTCTTTTCCACCCCGTCTTTCAGGGTCAGATCCACCGCCGCGCAGCCCTGGCAGCCACCACCGAAGGCAAGTACCGCTACCTTCTGCTCGGTGAGCTCGATCAGCTTGATCTCGCCACCGTGGGCGGCAAGGCCCGGGTTGATCTCGCTGTAGAGTACGTAGTTGATACGGTCTTCCAGAGGGCTGTCCGCATTCACCTTGGGCATCTTGGCGTTGGGCGCCTTGATGGTGAGCTGACCACCCATGCGGTCGGCATTGAAATCGACTACCGCTTCTTCCAGAAACGCGAGGCTGTTCTTGTCGAGAAACACGTTGATCTTCTCGAGCTCCAGCTCGACGTCGGTCGGCTCTTCTTCGCCGGGGCGGCAGTATGCCAGACACGTTTCCGCGTAGGGCGTGCCGGGCTGGGTAATGAAGATACGCACCGCAATGCCTTCCACGTCTTGCTTTTCCAGCAGTTCCGCGAGATAGCCTTGGGCACTATCGGTAATATCGATTCCGGGCGCTTCGATAGTCGTGGTCATGAGCGGTCTGTTCCTCCTGTGGTAGCGGCGCGGCCGCTTCACATGTCATTTGTGTCTATGGTAAGCAAAACCGTCTGCCGACACAATCCCGACTATTTTAGTAAACTATTCACTTTCGTGCATTTCCTGGGCAAGGAGGGCGAAGCAGCCCCGAGAACAGCCCTTTGAGGGTCGAGAACATGAGCCCGTCGTCACGCTTGATGCTGCCCCGGCCGTGCCCGTTTGATATGATTAATACCATTTTGCGCTGATGATGGCGCCCATGCCTTTTGATTGTGATGCTGGAGATTCCCCCCTGCCATGGCTTTAAGTGAAAAGACCGCGTCTCTAACCAAGCGTCTTGCCCAAGACATCCTGATTCTGGATGGGGGCATGGGCACCATGTTGCAAAATGCGGAACTCAGCGAAGCGGAGTTTCGAGGCGAGCGCTTTCACGACTGGCCATCGGATCTCAAGGGTAACAACGATCTTCTGGCACTCACCTGCCCGGAGCTGGTTTCGCGTATCCACCGTGATTACCTGGAAGCCGGCGCAGACATTCTCGAGACCAACACCTTCAACAGCACCCGCCTCTCCCAGGCCGACTACGGCATGGAGGATCTGGTCGTCGAGCTCAACCGCGAATCCGCGCGGCTTGCGCGTAAGGTCTGTGACGACGTCTTCGATGAGACCGGCGTGCCCCGTTTTGTGGCCGGCGTGCTTGGCCCGACCTCGCGCACCGCCTCGCTCTCGCCGGACGTCAATGACCCGGCCAAGCGTAACGTCACCTTCGACGCGCTGTATGAAAACTATTACGAGGCCGCGGCCGCGCTGATCGAAGGCGGCGCCGATCTGATCATGATCGAGACGATCTTCGATACGCTCAACGCCAAGGCGGCGATCTACGCGTTAGAGGTGCTGTTCGAGGATCTGGGGCGGCGCCTGCCGGTGATGATCTCGGGCACGATTACCGACGCCTCGGGCCGCACACTTTCCGGCCAAACCACGGAAGCCTTTTGGAACTCGGTGCGCCACGCCAACCCGTTTTCCGTGGGTCTCAATTGCGCACTCGGCGCGGAAGAGCTTCGCCCCTACGTGGAGGAGCTCTCCAACAAGGCGGATACCTTCGTCTCCGCCCACCCCAATGCGGGGCTTCCCAACGAGTTCGGTGAGTACGATCAAACCCCGGAAGAGATGGCCGCCATTGTTGGCGAATTCGCCAAGAGCGGGCTGGTCAACATCATCGGCGGTTGCTGTGGCTCCACGCCCAAGCATATTCGAGCCATCGCCGAGGCCGTGCGCCCCATGGCGCCGCGCCAGGTGCCCGAACGCGACAGGGCGTGCCGGCTTTCCGGACTGGAGCCGTTCAACATCCAGGCGGATTCGCTGTTCGTCAACGTCGGCGAGCGTACCAACGTGACAGGCTCCGCGCGCTTCAAGCGCTTGATCGTCGAGGAGGACTTCACCACCGCGCTGGAAGTGGCGCTGGAGCAGGTCGAGAACGGTGCTCAGGTGATCGACATCAACATGGACGAAGGGATGCTCGAATCCCAGGAGGCCATGGAGCGATTTTTGAACCTGATCGCCGGCGAACCGGACATCGCCCGGGTGCCGATCATGATCGACTCCTCCAAGTGGGAGATCATCGAAACCGGGCTCAAGTGCGTGCAGGGCAAGGCGGTGGTCAACTCGATCTCGCTAAAAGAAGGCGAAGCCATCTTTCGCGAGCAGGCCACCAAGTGCATGCGCTATGGCGCGGCGATCGTCGTCATGGCCTTCGATGAAGAGGGCCAGGCGGACACCTTCGCGCGCAAGACCGAAATCTGCGAGCGGGCTTACCGCCTGCTGGTCGACGATATCGGCTTTCCCGCCGAGGACATCATTTTCGACCCCAACATCTTCGCCATCGCCACGGGGATCGAGGAGCACAACAATTACGCGGTGGACTTCATCGAGGCGTGCCGCTTCATTCGCGACCACCTGCCTCACGCCATGATCTCCGGCGGCGTGTCGAACGTGTCGTTCTCCTTTCGCGGCAACAACCCGGTGCGCGAGGCGATTCACTCGGTGTTCTTGTATCACGCGATCAAGAACGGCCTCTCCATGGGCATCGTCAATGCCGGGCAGCTCGCGGTCTACGACGATCTACCTTTGGAGCTTCGCGAAGCGGTCGAGGATGTGGTGCTCAACCGCCGCGAGGACGGCACAGAACGCCTTCTGGACATCGCCGACAAGTACAAGGGCGACGGTAGCGGCGCAGCCAAGAAAGAAGATCTCGAGTGGCGCAGCCTCCCCGTCAACAAGCGCATCGAGCACGCCCTGGTCAAGGGCATCACCGCCCACATCGAGGACGACACCGAAGAGGCCCGCGCCCAGGCTGCGCGCCCGATCGAGGTGATCGAAGGCCCGTTGATGGATGGCATGAACGTGGTGGGTGATCTCTTCGGCGCGGGCAAGATGTTTCTGCCCCAGGTGGTGAAGTCCGCCCGGGTCATGAAACAGGCAGTCGCCTACCTGATTCCCTATATAGAGGCGGAAAAAAGCGGCGACACCCAGGCCAAGGGCAAGATCGTCATGGCCACGGTAAAAGGCGACGTTCACGATATCGGCAAGAACATCGTCGGCGTGGTGCTTCAGTGCAATAACTACGAGGTGATCGATCTGGGCGTGATGGTCCCCGCCGAGAAGATCCTCAAGGCCGCCGAAGAGCACAACGCGGACATCATTGGGCTGTCCGGGCTGATCACGCCGTCCCTCGATGAAATGGTGCATGTGGCGAAAGAGATGCAGCGCCGCGGTATGAATCTCCCCCTTCTGATCGGTGGGGCCACCACGTCGAAAGCGCATACCGCAGTGAAGATCGAGCCGCAGTACGAACATCCCGTCATCTACGTGACCGACGCTTCACGGGCGGTGGGTGTGGCCGGGCGGCTTTTGACCCCGAGCCTCAAGGGCGACTACGTTCAGAGTATTCGCGATGAGTACGAGGTGGTGCGCGAGCGAAACGCCAAGCGTCGCCCCAAGGCGGCGGATCTCGACTACACCCAGGCCCGCAAACGCCGCTTCAAGACCGACTGGAACGAGACCACGCCGGTCGAGCCGTTAAAGCCCGGCATTACCGTGTTCGAGAACTACGACCTTTCGGAGCTGGTCGAGCGCATCGACTGGACACCCTTTTTCATGAGCTGGCAGCTAGCGGGCAAGTACCCGAAAATTCTCGACGACGAGGTCGTCGGCGAAGCCGCGCGCAGCCTCTTCGAGGACGCCAGAGCGATGCTCGATAAGCTCCTCACCGAGGGACATATTCACGCCCGCGGCGTGATCGGCCTGTGGCCGGCCAACAGCGTCGACGACGACGTGATCGAAGTCTACGCTGATGAGAGCCGCGAGGAAGTGGTCGAGCGCCTTCACCACATTCGCCAGCAAACCACCAAAGGGCGCGATGGCCTGTGTTATAGCCTGGCGGACTTCGTCGCCCCCAAGGAGAGCGGCAAGGCCGACTGGATCGGCGGCTTCGCGGTGACCACCGGTCACGGTGTGGACGAGCTTTCGAAAGCCTATGAAAGGGCCGGCGACGACTACAGCGCGATCATGGTGCAGGCGCTGACCGATCGTCTGGCCGAGGCGTTCGCCGAGCGCCTTCACGAGCGGGTGCGCAAGGAGTTCTGGGGCTACGCCAGGGATGAGACACTGGACAACGACTCGCTGATCGCCGAGAAATATCAGGGCATTCGCCCCGCTCCCGGCTACCCGGCCTGCCCGGATCACACCGAAAAGGCGACGCTGTTCAAGCTTTTAAACGCGTCTGAAAATACCGGGCTGGCGCTCACCGAGAACTTCGCCATGTGGCCGGCGGCAGCGGTCTCGGGCTGGTACTTCGCCCACCCGCAGTCGAAGTACTTCTCGACCGGCAAGATCACGCGCGACCAGGTCCAGGCTCTGGCCACGCGTAAGGAAATGACGCTCGATGAACTCGAGCGCTGGCTCTCACCGGTGCTCTCCTACGAGCCCGGCCAGGCAGAGAAGAAGGCGAGTTAGATAGTACGGCGCCGATTTTGCATTTCGGTGCGGTTTTAAATAGCCTTTAACGATAAAAAGATAATTATATATTCTTTCAAAGAATATGACGATCTGCGTTAAGGTGACGGCAATCTACCGTCCGTCCCGACGTGACCATTTCGCTATGCAGGACCGTGCACATGTACCGTTATGATATCCACGATCAAACGCTCGTCGACGAGCGGGTCGCTCAGTTTCGCGATCAAATGGAGCGTTACCAGGCCGGCCGTCTGGGCGAAGAGGAGTTTCGCCCCCTGCGGCTGCAAAACGGTTTGTATATTCAACGACACGCGCCGATGCTGCGCATCGCCATCCCCTACGGCATGCTGGCTGGCAATCAGCTGCGCGCGCTCGCCGAGATCACACGGCGCTACGATCGGGGTTATGGCCACTTCACCACGCGTCAGAACCTGCAGCTGAACTGGCCGGCGCTTGAGGATGTACCGGACATTCTGGCCGAGCTTGCCAAGGTACAGATGCATGCCATCCAGACCAGCGGCAACTGCATCCGCAACACTACCAGTGACCAGTTCGCGGGCATTGCCAGAGACGAAGTGGAAGATCCGCGCCCCTGGTGCGAACTGATTCGCCAGTGGTCGACCTTGCACCCGGAGTTCGCCTATCTGCCGCGCAAGTTCAAGATTGCCGTCAGCGGCGCCGCCCATGACCGCGCCGCCATTCAGGTTCACGACATCGGCCTGCGCCTGTGGCGCAACGACGCCGGCGAGCTGCGTGTGAAAGTACTCGCTGGCGGAGGCCTTGGCCGTACGCCGATGATCGCCGAAGTCGTGCGCGAGGACCTGCCCTGGCAACACCTCTTGACCTATCTGGAAGCCTGCGTACGGGTGTACAACCAGTTCGGCCGCCGGGACAACAAGTTCAAGGCGCGCATCAAGATTCTGGTCAAGGCGTTGGGCATCGAGGAGTACCGTCGTCGCGTGGATGAAGAGTGGGCGCACCTGAAAGATGGTCCGCAAACCCTGGGTCAGGACGCAGTAGAAGAGGCCAAGAGTCACTTCCCGGAACCCGATCGCCGTCCGGTCGATGAAAGCGCGATCAAGGCCTTTGAAGCATTGCGTGCAGAGAACCGCGCCTTCGCCCGCTTTGTGACCAATAACGTGACCGATCACAAGGTAACCGGTTACAAGGCCGTCACGCTGTCACTCAAGCGCCGCGAGCATGCTCCGGGCGACGTAACAGCAGACCAGATGGAGGCGGTGGCGGATCTCGCCGACCGCTATGGCTTCGGTGAAGTGCGTGTCACCCACGAACAGAACCTGGTGCTTTCGGACGTTCCGGTGGACGATATGCAAGCGCTTTGGGAAGAGCTCGAGGCGCTGGGCATGGCCAACCCCACCGTGGGCACGCTCAACGATATTATTTGCTGCCCTGGCGGCGATTACTGCAGCCTGGCCAATGCCGTTTCCATTCCCATCGCTCAGGCGCTTCAGGAGCGCTTCGAGGATCTCGACTTCCTCTACGACCTGGGGCCACTGGATTTGAACATTTCCGGCTGCATGAACGCCTGTGGTCATCACCACGTCGGCCATATCGGCATTCTGGGTGTCGACAAGAAAGGTGAAGAATACTACCAGATCTCCATTGGCGGCAACGCCACCGATGACACCTCGCTTGGCAAGATTCTCGGCCCATCGTTTTTCCGCGAGGACGTGCCGAACGTGGTGGAAAAAGTACTGGAAGTCTACGTGGCCGAGCGTCACGAAGACGAGCGCTTTCTGGACACCTATCGTCGTATCGGTCTGAAACCTTTCAAGGAGCGCGTGTATGCCCACTAACGAAGCCCAGGATGCGCCGGCGCTGGTGCACGCGGATCATCTGATCGTTCACGGCGAACTGGCTGCAGAAAACGCCTGGTGCGTCTCCTACGACGACCAGGCTTTGCCCGACCAGCTGCCCGCGTTTGTGCCACTCGCACTCTGGCGCGAAACCTCTGAGGATGCCGAGCTTGCTCCGCTCTTGAGCAGCGACACCGAATTGACCCCGGCCTTGGCTGAAGAGCTTAAAAAGTGCGCGGCGGTGGCGATCGACTTTCCCGCCTTTACCGATGGCCGGGGCTATAGCCTGGCGCGACTTCTGCGCGAGCGTTACGGTTTTGAGGGGGAAATTCGCGCGGTGGGCGACGTGCTGATCGATCAGCTCAACTACATGGAGCGCTGTGGTTTCAGTGCCATGGCCCTTCGTGAGGATCAGGACCCGGAGACCGCCCTGCGCGCGCTCCGTGCGTTCAGCGTACGCTATCAAAGCGATGTGCAGCAGCGCTTTGCCCTCTTTGAGCGCCGTTTGACCACGAACGCCTAGCCTTCAGCCGGGGCTGGTTTCGCAGCCCGAGCTTTGGATGGGAAATCTTTGATGTGGCATTGAAAAGGGCAGCCCGGTGGCTGCCCTTTTTCGCATGTATCATTCGCTGCCTCGGTCCTTAGCCGCGTCTTTTTTGCTGGCGCTCACGATTATTGGCCTTGGCGCGTTCGCTTTTGCGCAACATGACCCAGGTGGCACCCAACCCCCCTTCTGATGGCTGGGCCGAGACATAAGCCTGCACTTCGTCAAATTGGCTGAGCCATTTGGCGAGGTAAGAGCGTAACACGTTGGCCGGGCTATCAAGTTCGCGGCCCCGCCCGTGAACAACCATCACCGAGCGCAAGTCACTTGCGTAAGCCTCCTGAATAAATGCAAACACCATGCGCCGACACTCGCTCAGCGGGCGTCTCAGCAAATGCAGCTGGGCCTGAACGCTGTAACCGCCGTGGCGCAGCTTGTCCACTACCCCTTGCTGAATACCCTCGCGGCGGTATTCCATCGGATCGAAGGGAGGGAGCAGATCAACGAAATCATCGGAAAGAAAGTTGCGAGCCTCTATGGCTTCCTGGGCGCGTTCGCGTCTGGCAAGCTGGGCCTGAGTAGGCTGCGCACGCCTGCCCCCTACGTCCGCCCGGTTACGCGTCGCTAGAGGTTTTACATCACCGACAAAAGCGCGAAAATCCATATCATCACGAAGTGGCTGGTTCATGGCGGGCTCCTCCGATAGGGTGCAATACTATCCTAGCAAACCTGGGCTGTTTGCTTAAGGTTTCTCTGAACCCGGCGTCAAGCACGGTTTTCACTACAAGGATGTCACATGAAGGATAGAGCATGGTTTGGGTAAAACGAACAATCTGGGGCTTGTTCTTGATACTGGCGGGCACGGCCTTGTGGCTTTGGCTCACCATGTTAAGCCCCTGGTTTTATGATCGCCCGGAACATCTGGCCCCCATCGAGCAGCGAAGTCACCAGGTATTTGTCTACGGTACGCTGCGATTCGCCCCGGTGCGCTGGGTCGTCATGTACTCAGGCGGTGCCCCTGAACCCGCCACCCTCGAGGGGTTCAGCCGAGAAGGCCTGGATATCACGCCAAGCCCCCAGGATGAAGTACCGGGCCTTGCGCTCACCGTCACTCCGGCGGAGCTTGCCCGCCTTGACCGCTACGAGCGCCTGGGCGTTCGCTACCGCCGCGAGGAGCTCGTTCTGGAAGGCGGCGAGCACGCCTGGGTGTACCGTCGTCTGCCCGAAGCACGCCCGCGCCAAGTTACTGCTTCTCGCCGAAAGGCTCTGGTAGGATATAGCCAGCCGGCCGCGAACGATGTTCTATACACTCCCGCCGAGACTCTGCTTTTCAAGGAAACGTTATGAGTAATGAAACTCCGTACATTCTGGTTCTTTACTACTCGCGCTCGGGCGCCACGCGTGAAATGGCACGCCAGCTGGCGGCGGGTATCGAAAGCGTGGCCGGCGTCAAGGCGCGGCTTCGCACGGTCGCACCGGTCTCCTTTACCAGCGAGGCGACCGAAAGTGAAGTGCCCGAAGAAGGGGCCGTCTATGCCGACCTTGAAGATCTTCGCCATTGCAGCGGCCTGGCGCTTGGCAGCCCTACCCGCTTTGGCAACATGGCCGCTCCACTCAAGTACTTCCTGGATACTACCAGCAATCTCTGGATGAATGGCGCCCTGATCAACAAGCCAGCCACCTGTTTTACCTCGTCCTCCAGCATGCACGGCGGCCAGGAAAGCACTTTGCTCACCATGCTGGTACCGCTTTTACATCATGGCATGGTGTATGCCGGCATTCCTTATAGCGAAACCGAACTGGTCAGCACGCAAGCCGGCGGCACGCCATATGGTGCAAGTCACGTGGCGGGTACCCGGGCAGACAGGCCAGTAGACGAGTACGAGCGCGCGCTCTGCGTAGCTCAGGGCAAGCGCCTGGCCAGGCTTGCCCTGGCGCTTGAAGCGATGCGTGACGAGAAAACCTCATGAAAACGTGGCTCAATGATCTCGAGAGCCGCCATGGCCTGGATGACCTGACGCAGAAGATGCGCAGGCTCGTGCTGATCAGCTTTGTGGTGCTGCTGGCACTGGTCATGTTTCGCGGCTTTCTGGTTCAGGGTGATGAGTACAACTGGCGCCCGGTACTGGCGTTTGTCCTGCCGCTGATACTCTTTTTACCCTCGATTATCGGCAAGCGGCCTCGCGGGCATGCCTGGCTTGCCTTTGTGAGCCTGCTTTACGTGGCTCAGGGCGTCATGTTCGCCGTAGCCACCGGGCAGGCAGTACGCGGATTACTGGAGATCACGGCGTCACTGGCCTTGTTTGTCGGCTCGCTGGGCTACGCCAGGTTTCGCACCCGCCAGCAGCGCCGCGAATCGTGAGTGGTTCAGACTGAACCGTCGATACCGAGCGCTTAATACCCAGCAGTTGATACCAGGGAGCAGGAAACATGAACCGTAACATAGCCGATGTCAGGCGTGACTATGAAGGTGGCCATCTCGAAGAGGCCAGCATGCCGGACAACCCCTTTGAACTCTTTACTCAGTGGCTCGATACAGCGCTTGAAAGTGAAGGCCAGGACGGCAACGCCATGACGCTTGCCACGGTCGACAGCCAAGGCCGCCCTCACGCCCGCGTCGTGTTGCTCAAGGGCACTGACGAAAAGGGTCTGGTGTTCTACACCAACTACCATAGCCACAAGGGCAGCGAGCTGAGTAACGTACCCTTTGCTGCCGCCACGTTCTGGTGGCCAGGTCTTTCCCGCCAGGTGCGTGTCGAAGGCCCGGTCGAGCAGGTGGCCCCGGAGGAGTCCGACGCCTACTTCCACAGCCGCCCCCGTGGAAGCCAGCTTGGTGCCTGGATCGCGACGCAAAGCGTGGTCATTCCCGACCGCAACTGGATCGAGGAGCGTCAGGTGCGCTTCGAGCATGCCTATGACGGCCAGGCCATCCCCCGGCCCGTCCATTGGGGGGGCTATCGTATCAAGCCCGAGATGATCGAATTCTGGCAGGGCCAACCCAGCCGTCTGCACGATCGTATCCGCTTCGAGCGGCGCGACGAAGACACCTGGAGTCGCTTTCGTCTCGCCCCTTGAATTACCTGTCTGGCGGCCTGAGCGTTTCGGCCGCCGTTTGCCCTGATGGCATCTGCCCGGCTGGCTATCTTGACGAAAGTCAGTCCGGAAGGCTTTCCAGGCGGTGGCGCTGCCACTCGCTGTCGGGCTCGTTGAGCCGCAATACCGCGTCGATCACCTGCTCTTCCATGTTGTAACGGCTCTTGAAACCCAAGCGCTTCATGAGCGCGCGCATGGGGTGGTTATCCATCATGATCTTGCCGATCATCTCGATGGTGCCGATGCTCTGACAGTAACTGATCATCTTGTTCATCAGAAGCCGGCCGATACCCAACCCCTGCAGGTCGTCGCGAATGATGATGGAAAATTCGGTGCGAATATTGTCGGCGTCGTTGTAGACCCTCACCACACCCAGCATCTCCTTGCTGCCGTCATCGTGCTGATGTTCGGCGATAAATGCCATCTGGCGATCGTAGTTGATGTGCGAGAGTATCGAGAGATCTCGCTGGGTCAGGTTCGACTTGTTGTGAAAATAGCGAAACCGGATGCTTTCTTCGGAAAGTCGGGTATGAAAGCTGGTTATCAGCGGCGCGTCCTCGGCGCGTATCGGGCGCACCTCCAGCTGCCAACCGTTCTTGAGCGTCACCCACTCACGAAGCTCTTCCGGATAAGGCATGATCGCAAAGCGGGCGGGTGAGCCCAGGTCCATGGCGAAATCCACTGCCAACATGCCGTCACGGTTCAACAACAGCGGGTTGAGTTCCAGCCCGCGCAGCTCGCCAAGATCCGAGGCCATCTGGGAAAGTTTCACCAGAAGCTGACAAAGTCTTTGAATATCCCGCTCGGCCTCGGCGGAATGTTCGCGTATGAGTGAGGCGGCGTGGGTGCGCCCGACCATGTCCGCGGCCAGGCTCATGTTCAGCGGCGGTAGAGCCACCTGGCGGTCGGCAAGGACGTTCACCTTGTACCCCCCGATACCGAAGACGATCAGCGGGCCGAAGACCGGGTCGCGGGTGATGCCTGCACAGATCTGCATGGAGTGCTTGCCTCGCTGCATGGGCTGCAGACAGTACTCCTGAACGGCATACTCGGGAAACTTTTCCCGCACTTTATCGCCCAGGCGTTGCATGCCCTCTTCCACCTGCGCCGGGGTATCCAGGTCCTGCAAAAGCCCGGCAGAAATCTTGTGGGGATGGCGTCGGTAGCGATATGGCCGGCAGTTGCCATCGTGCACCACCTTGAGCGCCTTCGGGCCTTCAAAGTGGCCATTATGGTCGTAGGCCTGAGCCGGGTGGTGCAAGTACACGCTTTGCGCCGTGGGAATGCCGTAGGCCTCAAGCACTTTTGCGGTTTCCGAATGCGTCAATGCCTGGCGACCCTGAGCCTTGGCATGCTTGATCAGCTCGCGGCATTCGGCGCGGTCAGCGGCACTGGTGCTGAAGGTAAGACTTGGCGGAATTTCGTGTAAAAGTGCCTGCACGCGCTGATAGTCCACCATATGCATGAACGCCTTGACGGCTTTTTCCGGCGAAATATAGGTGGGTATGCCCGCCGCGCTGCACGCACTGCGCGCTTTCAAGGCCTCTTTCAGTCCCATCCAGCTGGTCAACAGGTTGCGCCGAAAGCGCTTGCGGTTATCGATCAGCGCGCGGGCTGTTTCGACCGACGGTGCCAGGCGCGTCGGCGCGTGCACCACCAGCACCGCGTCGACCCCCGGGTCGGCGGTCACGATCTCGAGCGCCTCGACAAAGCGCGCTGGGGTGGCGTTGCCGCCCAGGTCTACCGGGTTCTCGCCGGGTTTGCTTCTATCCACCTTGCGCTCGGTAAGCTGGGTCTGCGTGGCCTCATTGAACACGGCAAGCTTGCCGCCACCACTTACCAGCTTGTCGATCGCGAGCATCGCCGGGCCCAGCCCGTTGGAGACGACCGCCAGACGGTCGCCGCGCAGCGGGCGCATGCGTGAAAGCGTCTCGAGCGCATCGAAAAGCTCGTCGGAGTCGTTTACCCGGACCACACCGGCCCGGGCGAAGGCAGCGTCGAAGACGACATCGCGATTGGCAATACCCGGCGTGGGCGCCATACCGGAAATGTCCGATTCCGGCGTGCGCCCGCTTTTGATCGCCACCACCAGCCGGTTACGCGAGGCGTCGCGCACCGAGGTCATGAAGTGCTGGGCATCCTTGACCCGTTCCAGGTGAAGCAAAATGGCCTGGGCCGGCGAAAACTGGTTCACGTAGTCGATCAAATCCGGCAGAAGCACGTCCACGCTGTCGCCCACGGTAATCAGGTGAGAAAACCCCACATCGCGCCCCGCCGCCCAGTCGATCATCGCATTGGCAAGCATACCCGACTGGCCAAGGTAGGCCACCCGGCCCGGCTTGACCGGCTGGCTTGCATAGGACGCATTGAGCTTTTTGCCCGGCACGATCAATCCCATGCATTCAGGGCCCAGTACTCGAATGCCCGACTCTCTGGCTGCGTGAAGCATCTGTTCACGAATCGACCCCGCGCTGCCCTGTTCGCGATCCAGATACGCGCCGCCGGAAAGCACCAGCGCCGCTTTCACACCCTTCTCGCCCAGCTTCTCTATCAACCGTGGGGCGCCTTCCACTGGCGAACAGATCACCGCCAGATCCGGAGGACCGGGCAGGCTTTGCACGTTACTAAAGCACGGCACGCCGAAAACCTGCCGGTAACCTTTCAAATTCACCGCCCAGAGCTTACCTTTGAATTGCCCCTCTTGAAGATTGCTGAGTACCAGCCCGCCCAGGGACTCGGGTCTTTCAGAGGCGCCAAACACGGCAATCGTTTGCGGTTCAAAGAAGTGGTGTAAAAATCGGGTGCTCACAAACGCGTCTCCCTGAAGTCTTTATGCTTTGTGTCCGACTAACTCTGTGTCCGACTAGCTCTGTGTACGACTTATGACCACTGTCGCGCAAGCACTGATGCCGATTAAGGTAGCCTTATATTGAATGGAGCGCCTGCATGATCACCGCCTACCTTACCCACCCCGACTGCATCTTGCACCATATGGGACCGGAGCATCCTGAAAGCCCCGCGCGCCTTGAAGCGATACGCGCACGCCTGGCGCTTACCGGACTTTTGCAGCAGACCATGCAGGCCGAAGCCAGAGAAGCCGAGACACAAGCGCTTGAACGAGTGCATCCGGCGCGCCATCTGAAGGCGCTCGAGAAGTGCCTGCCCAGTGAGGGGATCACCGCCCTCGATAGCGACACGCTGATGAACCCGGACACGCTCAAGGCAGCGCGGGTGGCGGCGGGTGCGGTCATCAAGGGGGTGGATCAGGTCTTCAAGCGACAGGCTGATAACGTGTTCTGCGCCGTGCGTCCCCCAGGTCACCACGCCGAGGCGACAGAAGCCATGGGATTTTGTTTCTACAACAATGTCGCAGTGGGTGCTGCCCACGCCAAGGCCAGACACGGAGCGCGACGCGTCGCCATCCTCGATTTCGACGTGCATCAGTGCAATGGCACGATCGATATTTTCAAGAACGATCCCAGTGTGTTGATCTGTACAAGCTTTCAGTATCCCTTCTACCCTTGGCGCTACCTGAGAAGCGAATGGCACAATGTGGTCAACACCCCGCTTGAAGCCGGCACTCAAAGTGCGGCATTCCGACAGGCGATCGAGCGCACCTGGCTCCCCGCCCTGCATGCCTTCAAGCCCGATGTAGTCCTGCTTTCAACAGGCTTCGATGCCCACCGCGACGACCCCATGGGCGAGATCTGCCTCGAGGATGAAGACTATTACTGGGTAACTCATCTGGCCATGGAAATCGCGGCATTGTACGCCGAAAATCGTCTGGTATCCGTGCTGGAAGGGGGCTACAACCCGACCTCGCTTGCTAGCGGGTGCGAGGCGCATATCAAGGCGCTGCTGGGCCAGCCTTTTGAAAACGTGCCGAACGCACCTTCCGAGTAAAACGCGCCAGGGGCTGTGTTAACATGACGTCCTGAATGCATGAACCGGGTATCACGAGTGACACTATGACGGCGACCTATGACGAGAACGCTGCGCTTCGTATCGCATCAGGGCGCAAACCCTTCGTAGAGCCGCTTCGCCTGGGCGTGAGACTCAAGCAGATTCGCCTGGCCAATCAGTGGACGCTTGAAGATGTCAGTCAACGTACGGGCCTTGCCCGCTCCACGCTTTCCAAGATAGAGAACGATCAGGTATCGCCGACATTTAGCGTCGTGCAGAAACTGATTTCCGGGCTCGATATCGATCTGCCCCAGCTCTTTACCCCACCTAAGCGCGAGCAGTACACCATGGGACGACGCGACCTTACCCGCAAGGGCAAGGGTCAGTTACATCCGACTCCCACCTACGAGCACGAGCTTCTGGGTCACCAGCTCGCCCAGAAACGCATGATTCCCTTCAAGACCATCGTACGGGCGCGCAGTTTCGAGGAGTATCATCAATGGGTTCGCCATGATGGCGAAGAGTTTTTGATGATACTGGAAGGCGATATCCTGCTTTATACCGAGTTCTACGCCCCGCTTGCTCTCAATGAAGGCGACAGCATCTACTTTGATAGTGACATGGGCCACGCTCTTGTCTCGACAAGTCCTGAAGATGCCATCGTGCTTTCGGTATGTACGCGAGGTGATCTGGCCTGAGCCATGGCCCCTACAGGCAGTTCGTGGGCTTGGGGAGCCCTGCCAGGCGAGCCACCCGCCTGGCAGGGCTTTCCGGAAAAAGCGACATCAGATACAGCGAGCTGCCCTTCTCTTCCCCCAACGTCTGCCTGGTCGCTTTCACCAGCGCTCGCATGGCCGGAGCCATTTCAAAGCGCGCATAAAAATCGCGCACGACATGAATGATTTCCCAGTGAGCATCAGTCATTAAAAGCCCTTCGTCTTCAGCAAGAAGCTCGGCCACTCCCGTTGCCCATTGGTCCTGATCAACTAGATATCCCTCCGGATCTAATTTGATTGTTTTATGGCTATCAAGATAACGGTATAAATTTTGATCTTTCATATCAGTACCAGGTCACGCTTTGGGGATGACGTTCAGTGAGCGCCAGGAACCCGGCCATTTCGATGATTGAAAGCCCGTGACGCTGGGCGTTCAAGACCAGTCCTGCCGATACCAGGTCTTCGCTCAAGAGATGAATGCGCCCCTGGCACTGCTCGAAGCCTTGCCATTGAGGGACAAGGCTTGCCTGAACGCCCTGCTCGATAAGCACGACTTCATCTTGCTCGTCGACTACGCGCAGCATGTTCGCCGCGCAGACGCTGTCCGGCCCCTTGTTGAGAATATGCAGCATGCCAGGTTCCTGCGCTAGAAGTGAAGAATATTGATTGAACGCTGATAAAGCTCGCCTAGCGTCTCTTGGGTGATGACAGTGGCTGACGCAATCAACTGTTCGGGTTCAATGCCCCATGCTTTCAGGCTTTCTCTGGGCACCAGCAACTCTTCGATATCGTACATCTCGAGCATTGAAATGGTGGGCAATACGGCTTTCTGGCCCGGCGCGCCACTTGCCTGATCTTTTATCAGCGCCAGCGCCCCCTGCCCTAGAAACAGAAGCTTGACTGCTTGCCCAAACGCTGCTGCCACCAACGCGGCATCCAGCCCCTCTTTCAAGCGGTTCGATTGAAAAGGCGCATGGCTTAGTGTAATCAAGCGCATTGGTTCGTCAGACATCGTACCCCCCTCAGGCGAACGTTATAAAGCGGTCACAACGCTGTTGTAATACCAATAGCTGACCAAGGCCCGTAAGTTCAAAAGGCGCTTGCAGATTGTAATGGACAAAACCGTGGCGCCTGGCTTCGGATTGATCCATCACGCCCCGGCGCAGCGCAGCGGCCACGCACACTTCAAGCGCTGTACCGTGTTGCTCGTTAAGCTTCACCCAGGCTTCTCTCAGATTGAGCTCGTCCTGAGGTGGGCTCATCAGTGTCGAGGCATTGTGTACGCCCTCCTGATAGAAGAATACGCCCGCCAACGTATGACCGCTGTCTATCACCGATTGGGCAAAGCGCAGAGCTGAATGAGGTGCTGGGCTTGTATAGGGGGCGCCCATGACCAGTAACCCGTACTTCATTGCGCACTCTCGTATAGCTTATAAAAAAACAGACCCTACCGAAGTAGGGTCTGTTTGGATAGCTGGAGAACGCTGAATCAGTCGTTGCTCATGATACCCAGAATAGACAGAAGGCTGACGAACAGATTGTAGATGGAGACGTAGAGCGTCACCGTCGCCAGAATGTAGTTGGTTTCACCCGCACGATGCACGATTTCACTGGTCTGATACAGGATCGCGGCAGAGGCGAACAGTACGAAACCAGCGGAGACCATCAGGGAAAGCGCCGGAATGTTGAAGATCAGACCGGCCACCATGGCCAGTATCAATACGATCGCACCCGCCATCAGGAAGTTGCCCAAAAAGCTGAAATCCTTTTTGGTCATCAGCGCTACAGCCGACAGACCGATGAACGTCAGCCCTGTCATCGCCAGCGCGTTCATGATCAGCGCACCACCGTTAGGCAGCGTCAGATAGGCAGAGATGATCGGCCCCAGGGTAAACCCCATGAAACCGGTGAATGCAAACGTGGCCAACAGCCCCGCCGCGGAGTTGGCAGTCTTGTGAACCAGAAACATCAGCCCGTATGCGCCGACGAAGAAAACCAGAATGTTGAGCTGCTGCACACCCAGCGCGACTGAGGCGCCAGCGGTAACGGCTGAGAACAGCAGGGTCATGGCCAGCAAGGCGTAGGTATTACGCAATACCTTGTTGGCTCTTGCGCTGCTGACCGCCTGATCGTTATGCGGTCTTACGGTGTGCGAATCGTTGAACGCCATGGTTTTAAGCTCCCTAGTGGTCGTACTAACAACGGACAAGCATGCCGTCACGTAGTTCCAGACGCAAGCCCTTGAACTCTAAAAATAGCCTTATATTGGACGCTGATTCAACGGGAATTGTCTATGCTTAACCCTTCATACTCCATTTGGAACGATAAATGCGCTTCAAATTCCCTGCTCCCCGATCTAATTTCCCGTTCGCCATTCCTCGGCGTGGCGCACGGGCTTCGTCTCTTTTCAGCCTGAGCGTTCTGACAGGCGCCTTGATGCTGAGTACCCAGGCGCTGGGCTATGAAAAAAGTGGCGAGGATATCGTCTACGACGTCAACGGTGAGCGTTTTGAAGGGTACTTTGTCGAAGCTCAGGGTGATTCCCGAGGTAGCGTCTTGATCGTCCATGACTGGGATGGCGTTGACGATTACGAGCGCAAGCGCGCCGACATGCTCGCTGAACAAGGGTACGACGCCTTTGCCGTCGATCTTTTCGGCGAAGGTCATCGCCCCCAAAGCACGGAAGACAAGCAGGCAGCCACCAACGCGCTCTATAATGACCGCGAGCGCATGCGTGAGCTTACGCTCGCCGGATTGATGCAGGCCCGTGAACAGGGTGCAGCCTCGAATACCGTCATCATGGGTTACTGCTTTGGTGGTGCCGTGGCCCTGGAAATGGCCCGGGCCAACGAAGCCGATGACATAGTCGCCTATACCAGCTTTCACGGCGGCCTGGAGACACCTGAAGGGCAATCCTACTCAAGCGATACGCCCCCAATCTATATAGCACACGGCGGTGCCGATGAGTCGGTCAGCCTTGACGATGTGGCAAACCTGGCAAAAGCCCTTGAGCAGGCCGATGTCATCTATGAGATCGGGATCTATTCCGGTGCACCACACGCTTTCAGCGTGTTCGACAGCGAACGCTACGATCAGCGCGCCGACGAACGTTCCTGGTCGACCTTTATCGAATGGCTGGATGAAATGCTTTAATTCAGCGCCCTGAATCGAAGGAGAAAGAGCCAATGTCGATGTTTACGGTATACCGCGTAGTGAAAGAAGACGCCTCCATAGACGCCCAGCCTCAATGGTGGATAGTGGATGAAAGAGAAGAAAATGAGCGCGATGGCCCGTTAGTGCGCCAGCGCGTGGCGACCAAACCTGAAGCCGATGAGGTTGTTCAACAACTCAACGCCGAGTATGAAAAGCACTAGTCACAACAAGGCGCCTGATCTGGCCAGACGCTTCAGGCGCCTAACTTTCCACCTTGCGTAGCTCTTCGATACTGACGCCTTCCGGTAGCTCGCAAGCATCGGCGGGTAGCCATACAGGGTGCAAGTCACTGTCGTGGCTGCCATCCTCGAGCGTTTGACCGGGAATGCGATATACCACCTGTTCGCGTTTTACGTCCCAGGCGTAGATTCGATCCATCGTTATTTCCTCAGGGGTTGCACCCTCTGGTTCAGTCAAACGCAATGCGCAACTAGCCCCAAGGCTGGTATCATCCAGTGCGTTATTCATGCAAAACCTTCAGGAGACGTTTATGAAATCCATGTTGGCTCTGAGCCTGGTTGCCGCGTTACTGGTATCTGCCGGCTGCAGCTCATCCCCCAATTCATCGCGTTCGGCCGATTGCCGCAAACAGGCCGAACAGATGGGCGATACGATGCACTACGGCGATTGCCTGCGTGGTACGCGTACCCAGCCAGGCTTCTGATGGGTCATCGGGTATATAAAAAACGGTTCAGCGCAAGCTGAACCGTTTAAGCATTATTCCCGATCTGCCTTGTGAGAGGCGCCCCTGAGGGTCTTTTCCAACGAGGTGTGGTCATTATCCTCGTCTTCTACCAGAAATTCTGAATGTTTATGTCGGGGATTGATATCGGCGCCACAAGCGTCACAGTACTCTGGCTCTTCGCGTGGGCCCTTGGCGACTGATGGGTCAAAATCCTTGCCGCATTTCTCACATTTTTCAAGATGCTTCATATTGTTTCTCCTTAACTAGCCACCTGTCCTATTGAACATGTAAAGCGCCAATAGGTTCCCTTTTAAAACACATCGCCACTCGCATTTTCCAACGCCGTACGCTCTTTTCAGAAAAGCGTGCCTGACGGATAAACACTTCGCAGTCGCTGGGTTACGTCTTGTTCGAGTATCACCTGTCATTATAGGTGAGTATATTAAACTGTCTTTTAAATTCAATTTTCTATAGGTAAAGGATGCAGTGGTCCAACCATGGCAGGCGCTATCTTGTACAGCCGCGAATATTGCTGGGTCGCTTCTCCAGCACAGGACTCTTGCTGGCGACGTTACTGTTCGCCCTTTCATTGACCCCCAGCCTGGTGCCACGCCCGCTACTCGCCCAGGGCGTGGTATCGGGGCTTTGCTTTAGCGTCGGCTACGCTGCGGGGGTACTGCTGCGCGGGCTATGGGGTTATCTGCGCCTGCCCGAACCCGGCAGACGGGCCGCAGGAAGGATCAAAACCGCCGCCACGTTGATATGTGCGCTGGTGGCCGCTCTTTTCTTGTGGCAGGCCTCTACCTGGCAAGACAGTATCCGTGCACTGATGGAGATGGAGCCGGCAAGCGGTACGCGAGGCTTGAGCATCGCCGCCATCGCGCTTTTGCTGTTTCTGGTTTTTTATCTGGGGGCGATCGCGTTCAGACGCACTTATCAACTGGTTTCGCGCAAGGTGTTCTTCTTTTTGCCAAGGCGGCTTGCGTTATCTCTGGGCGCCTTTGCCGCCATCGCACTTTTCTGGCTGGTCATCGAAGGGGTCGTGTTTTCCTTTGTCTTGCGCTCGGCGGATCGCTTTTATCAGCAGATGGATGATTTCATGCAGGACGACCTGACCGCACCCGATGACCCCATGCACCCGGGTAGTGACGCTTCCCTGATCAGTTGGGAAGCGCTTGGCAGCCGTGGCCGCCGCTTCGTGACCCAAGGGCCCACGGCCAGTGACATCAGCGCTTTTCTGGATGATGACGCCCTCGACCCCCTTCGTGTCTATGTCGGCCTGAACGCTCTGGATACCCCCAGAGAGCGCGCCGAGCTCGCCCTTGCCGAACTGATTCGGATCGGCGGGTTCGAGCGCTCGATGCTGCTTCTCACCACACCGACAGGACGCGGGTGGGTGGACCCGGGCGCGCAAGATACCATCGAGTATCTCATGCGGGGGGATATCGCCACCGTCACCGCCCAGTACTCCTACCTGCCGAGTCATCTCTCGCTGATTGTCGAGGGCGAATACGGTGTCGAGAGCGCGCGAGCGCTATTCGTCGCCATTTACCGTCACTGGAGCAGTCTGCCGGCCAATGAACGCCCCGAGCTCTATCTGTTCGGCTTGAGTCTTGGCGCACTCAACTCCGATCGTTCCTTTGATTTCTACGACATCATCGAAGACCCGTTCAACGGTACTCTATGGGCCGGACCGCCCTTTCGAAGCGATACCTGGCGAAACACTACCGCCAATCGGGATGCGGGCTCGCCTGCCTGGCTGCCTACCTTTCGCGGCGGGAGTGTTGTCCGCTTCATGAACCAGCAACAAGGGCATGAAGGTTACTCGCGCCCGTGGGGCGACTTCCGTATCGCCTATCTACAGTACGCAAGCGACCCGATCATCTTTTTCGACCCCGCTGCCTTCTGGCGCGAGCCCGATTGGATGCGCCCTCCCCGGGGGCCGGATGTCTCGCCGGCTCTTCGCTGGTACCCGGTGGTCACCATGTTCCAGCTACTGGCGGATCTTGCCACCGGAGGCGCACCTGCCGGCTACGGTCATCAGGTGGCGGCCGAGCACTATATCAATGCGTGGGTCGCACTGACCGAGCCCGAAGGCTGGGATGACGATGATATTGCCAGGCTCAAGCGCACCTTCATCGAGCAAAGAGAGGCGCGAAAGCTGCAATGATCGAAAACTTCCGTGATCGAAAGCTTCAGTGGTCGAAAACCTCAGCAGCAAAAAGCCGGAATGACGCCATAGCCGGCTCCTGGCACTCGAAACTGCCGAAAAGAACTTGCCGAGAGAAGAGATTGCTGGATGCGGTGCCAGAGGAGCCAGAACCATGAAAGCGCCTCTCTTTCATTGCGTTCAGGAAGGCGTATAATGCGCGCCCCAGTGGCGCTTGCGCCGAATGGAGGGTTCCCTAACCCCTTGTGCTATTGAAAAAGGCCAACACATGTTTGCACTAACCGATACCCAGCACCGACGTTGTCTGACGGTGATGGTGCTCTTTCATATAGGCATCATTGCCGCCAGCAACTATCTGGTCCAGCTTCCCTTTACGCTTTTCGGGTTTCACACGACCTGGGGCGCATTCAGCTTTCCTTTCATATTCCTGGCCACCGACCTGACCGTGCGTCTGTTCGGCAAGGGGCCGGCGCGCTCGATTATTCTAAGGGTCATGTTCCCGGCACTGGCCATCTCCTACGTGGTCTCGGTCATCTTTCCCCAAGGCAGCTTTGCAGGCATCGATGCCCTCGGCGAATGGAATCTGTTTGTCGCTCGTATCGCACTGGCAAGCTTTCTCGCCTACTTCATAGGCCAGCTACTGGACGTGCAGGTGTTTGATCGGCTGCGCCAGTGGTCCTGGTGGGTGGCGCCGGTCTGCTCGACGGTTCTGGGCAATCTGGCCGATACGTTCGCCTTTTTCTTCACGGCCTTCCACCATAGCCCGGATCCATTCATGGCCGCCCATTGGGTGGAAATCGCCGCGGTGGACTATGCCATCAAGCTGGCCATCAGTTTATTGTTCTTCCTTCCGCTTTATGGGCTGCTTCTTGCCTGGCTTACCCGAAAGCTGATGGTCTGGACGGGACAGACCGATACCGCACCACGCACCGCTTGAACCGGGCCTTTTGATCGTGGTGGATCCTCGTCAGAGCAAAGATCCTGAAACGAGACGTGAAGCCGAATTCTTGAAGCAGATTACTTGAACAAGGAGCAGCA
Source organism: Vreelandella xerophytica (assembly GCF_968048975.1). The sequence continues at coordinate 1,961,268 of NZ_OZ309106.1, forward strand.
ATGAGCAGCGTCTCCCCGATCGATCTTCATTTTATCGATGCCGCCGATTCCGACATAGATGCATCGAAAACGCCCCTGGTCGTGCTGCATGGCCTTCTGGGCAGCGCTGACAACTGGCGCTCCCACGTGAAGGTGTGGCAACGTACACGTCGGGTGATCGTCGTGGATCTTCGCAACCACGGCCGCTCGCCTCACGCCGAGGGCATGGATTACACCACCCTGAGCGGGGATGTCGTGGAGCTTCTGAAAAAGCAAAACGTCGAGCGCGCGCATATACTGGGCCACTCGATGGGCGGCAAGGTGGCGATCAGCCTTGCTCGCCTGGCCCCGGAACTCACGGCCACGCTTATCGTGGGGGATATTGCTCCGGTCAGTTACCAGCACGGTCATGACGATGTATTCAGTGCCCTCGACGCCGTACGCAGCGCCCGCCCCACCAGTCGACGCGACGCGGATGCGGTGATGGCCGAGCACGTCAGCGCCCGCCCTACCCGGCTTTTTCTAGCCACCAACCTGGTGCGCAACGAAGACGGCGTAATGACGCTTCGCGTCGGCCTGGACGAAATTCAAAAGGGCTATGACGACGTTATCGGCCAGCCCGCCGGCACCAGCCCTTTCGAAGGTCCCACTCTTGTACTGCGCGGCGTGAATTCTCACTATGTGACGGACGACATGATGCCCGAGCTCAAGAACGTGTTGCCCAAGGCCCGAGTAGTCACCTTGAAAGAAGCCGGTCACTGGCTTCATGCCGACCAGCCCGAGGCGTTTCAGGAAGCGGTGAACGCCTTTATCAGCGCGCACGATGAGTCCTAGAGCGGCGTAATGGTAAGGTGGTGTTCTTCGGGGCTTCGCAGAAAGCGGTTGAGAATCTTGTAGGTATCCACGTCAAACTGGGGCGACTGATGACTCAGCCGCTTGGCTTTCGCCAAGGTATCAGCGCTGCCCAGATAGCACCAGTGATCCACAGAGTGATAAGCCGAGCGCCGCGTTTGCGGGTTTTTCTCACGGATGATGATCTTGTTCGGCCAGGGCCAGGCACTGACCTTCAAGCGCTTCAGCACGTGCTGGGCCCGTGCGGTATGCGCGTCCAGGGGCTCTTTACCACAGCATGCCCCCAGGCACTTCCCCAACTGGTTGGCAAAGCAGCGCCCCTTGCCCTTTTCAAGACCCAGTACCTGCGGGCAAAGCTTGTGTTCTTCAATCATCGTCCGAAAGGACTCCTTGGCCTCCCGGGCGTTACGAAAAAGACCGAAGCGTTGGCCAGGCTTTGCGCTGCTCAGCACCGCACTTCCTGCAAGAACCGGTGCATGTTCACCGTCTGGCCAGTACCAGGTTTTCAGCCGACCCTGGCGGCGTAGCTGGCGATTCATTATTGGCATCAACGCCTTGATCAGCTGCGCTTCACGTAGCTGCGCGCCCAGATCACCGGCCGTTTCCTCCCACTCGACATGCTGAATCTGCTGCAGCATGCGCATGGCCTTGTCGTCCTGATGGTCACGCAGAAAGTGACTCTTCACCCGGTTTTTCAGATTGACGCTCTTGCCTACATACAGCGGCAACCGGTTGTGGCCGTAGAACAGATATACGCCGGGGGCGGCGGGCAGCCCGGCAAGCGTCTGGCTATCCAGATGCGCCGGCAGGTTCTTGTGCTGTTTTTCCTCCTGGGTGGCCGCTTGCCAGACACTGGACTCGAAGCGTTGCTGCCAGGTTTGCCACAATGTCCAGAGCGCTTCTGCGTCGGCCTCGGCGCGGTGGCCGCGGCCCGCTTCGATATCAAAGCGCTTCAACAGCGCCTGTAGGTTATGATGACGCTGATCGGGTTCGAGCCTTCGCGATATGCGCAGTGTACACATGATGGCCGGCCGATAATCCAGCCCGGCACGCTTGAACGCGTTGCGCAGGAAACTGTAGTCAAAGCGGGCATTGTGGGCGACCAGACAGCTATCGCCCAGCCAGGCCTTGAACTCCTCGGCGACGACCTCGAACGACGGCGCATCGACGACCATATCGTCGTGAATACCGGTCAGCTGTGAAATGAAGGGAGGAATGCTGATACCTGGATTGATGAAACTCACCCAACGATCGACGATCTGCCCATCGACCACCTTCAACGCGGCGATTTCGGTAATAAGATCGCGGGTGGCGCGGGTACCGGTGGTTTCAACATCGATAAACGTCAACGCGTGTTCGCTCATGACACTCCGTTTTAAGGTTGTCTCACTCCTGCAGCAAGTGAGGGTCAGTGGCCAGCCGCGAGATAGGCAGCACTTGCTCGGTGATGCCTCGTTTCAGCAGATAGGCCTCGAAGTCCTGATAACGGCGGGTATTCACTGCCGCCGGACTCAGCGATATGCGTCTCAAGAGTTCTTCCCAGCCGGTCTGGTTCACCGCGTTATCCAGGATGGGGTGACGCTCGACCAACAGCGTCCAGGCGGCCTGCGGGTTTTCGATCATCCAGTGACTCGCTTTTTCCACGGCCATCATGAACCGTGACCAGGTTTGCCCGTTTTGCGCCAGCGATTGGCTGTTGGCCACGATGATCACGCCATCGTGGCCAGGAATATCGATCTCGTCATAACGGATAACGTGACTTTCGATACCTTCAGGGGCCAGTTCGTCGGGCAACGAGTGATAGTAGCCATCGGCGATCACGTCGACCTCGCCTCTCACCACGGCGGCGGCGGCATCAAAGTGCACGTTGACAGGTGCAGCGAAATCGTCGGTTTGGCGCAGGGAGAGAGGAATCAACCGCTCGGCGACCACATTCGCTCCTTCGTAAGTCGAAAAGCCATAGCGCAGCCCGGCCAGTGAAGCGATATCGTCGCTGCGGGGCGGGGAACCGGTAACGATCACCGCATTCAACGGCGTTTCTACCAGCGTACCGATACGAATCAGGGGTTCACCGGCATGTACCTGCAGGTGAAGCATGGGTTCACGGGTCAGCGCAAGATCCACCTCTTCGGCAACGAGCAGCTTCAGGGGAATCGTAGGATCGGCCGGACTCTGCAACTCCACGGAAAGCCCCTGCTCCAGGAAAAGTTCTCGCTCCTGGGCAATCAAGAGTGCTGCATGCTGGGGGCTCAGGTACCAGTCCAGCATGACCAGAAGCTCCTTCAGCGGGGGTGGGTCCAGCGGGGGCGGCAACGCCAGTGCCGTGGAGGGTACGGGCTCAGGCTCGGGCGCTAGCTGGGGTGCCTGCGACACCTCATCGACCTGTTCCGGTTCGGATGAATCGACGGTATCGGTCTCCAGCGTCCAGAGCCCCTCCAGGTTGATGACGTCGCTTTCCAGGGTTGACGCACTGCTGTCTGTCGCGTTCTCGCTTGCCTGGTTTTCGTTTGCATAAATGATTGAATATGAAAACAATAGCAAAAATATCAGCACCTGCGGTAAACGCCTGCGCTTTTGCATCACCCAGTGTGACATCACTACACACTCCCAAATCGTAAAGGCGGAGTGTAGCGGTAGGTCGGCGATCGTGACCAGCCCCTTGATGGGCATAAAGGCATCAGCGGCGCAGTAAATTGCCCGGGGGCGTGCAATAATAGGGCCGCATTGATGTAGAGACGGAGAGACATGGACGCACTTTATACCTTTTTTTTGATCGGCGGCGCGCTCATGACGCTGAGCATTCTGGCGAGCCGACTTTCATCAATCTTTGGTGTACCGCTGCTGCTGATATTTCTGGGCCTTGGCATGCTGGCGGGCGAGGAAGGGTTGCTTGGCCTGGTCTTCGACGACTATTCCATGGCGTTCACCATTGGCCACCTGGCCCTGGCGATGATACTGCTCGATGGCGGCCTGCGCACCCGGCTCAAGACCTTTCGGGTGGGCTTCAAGCCCGCTCTGTCTCTGGCCACCGCCGGGGTCTTCATCACCAGCGCCATTGTCGGCGTCATCGCCATGTGGGTATTCAACCTCACCCTGATTCAGGGGCTGCTGGTGGGCGCGATTGTCGGCTCGACCGATGCCGCGGCGGTATTTTCCATGCTCAGCGGGCGTGGGGTGAACCTCAACGAACGGGTAGGTGCCACTCTGGAGATCGAGTCCGGCACCAACGACCCGATGGCGATCTTTTTAACCTTGATGCTGGTCGAGCTGCTGGTAGGTGATATCGGCGGCTATCTTGAAACGCTCGTTTTCTTTCTCTCGCAGTTCGGCATCGGCCTGATTGTCGGCCTGGGCGGCGGCTGGCTCAGCGCCAAGCTTCTGCGTTGGCTCGACCTGGCGCCCGGGCTCTATGCCATGCTGGCGCTGGCACTCGGGTTCAGCGTATTCGGGCTCACCAGTGTCCTGGGCGGCAGCGGCTTTCTCGCCATCTACCTGGCCGGTCTGATGATCGGCAACCAGCCGGGGCGCCACCTCAACTTCATCCTTCCCGTTCACGATGGTCTTGCCTGGCTAAGCCAGATCGGGCTTTTTCTGGTGCTTGGGCTTCTGGTCACTCCCAGCCAGCTTTGGGAAGTCATCCTGCCCGCCGGGCTGGTGGCCCTGGCGCTGATCTTTATTGCTCGCCCCCTGGCGGTATTGATCACGATCAAGCCGTTTTTCAAATTCCGCTGGCGGGAAACGTTCTTTATTGCCTGGGTCGGCCTGCGCGGCGCCGTGCCGATCGTGCTGGCGATCTTCCCGGTGATCGGCGGTGTGGAGAACGCCTCGCTCTACTTCAACGTGGCCTTTGCGGTCGTGCTGATGTCGCTTCTCATCCAGGGGGGCTCACTGACGCTGGTGGCGCGCTGGCTGAAGGTGGAAGTTCCCACACGGACCACGCCCAACCGGCGCGGGCCGCTAGGCATTCTGCCGGACAACGATTTCGAGATGTTCGTCTACAACGTCGAGAACGAAGACCTGGAAGACGTCCCGATCCGACTGCTGCGGTTTCCCTCCGGAGCGCTCATCTCCGCCCTCTTTCGCAACCATGTCATGCTTCACCCCAAGGGTAATACGCGACTGAAAATGGGCGACGTCATCTGCGTGATTGGCCGCTCGGAAGATCTGACCGCACTGAATCGCCTTTTCAACGGCGACGCCAAGCTCAAGCAGGAGCGCGCGTTCTTCGGTACCTTCACCCTGGATGGCAACGGCTATATGCAGGATATCGCCCAGGCGTATGGGCTGACGCTCAGCCCAGGCGAGCAGGAAATGAGCCTGGCCGAATTTATCTCGCTGCGAGTCGGCGGCCACCCGGTCGTCGGAGACGACGTGGATTGGCACGGCATTCACTGGGTCGTCAGTGAAATGCAGGGGGGCAATATTACTCGCGTGGGGCTCAGGCTCTACTAATTTTACCAAAGGCGTTGACTTCCAAGGAAAAGGTGGTAGTATACGCACCCATAAGCCGGAGGGATGGCAGAGCGGTTGAATGCACCGGTCTTGAAAACCGGCATAGGTTAATAGCCTATCCAGGGTTCGAATCCCTGTCCCTCCGCCACCTTATCAAAAAGGCCCTGACTTTCAGTCAGGGCCTTTTTGCGTTATAGACCAGGTCACGTTAAGAATGAATCGCGTTACAGCCTGTGCGATTCATGCTGAATCGACGAGGCTACCCGAGCAGTTTAGCCTGCCCGGCGTTGCCGACGTGGTATTGGCACATGGCAGTATGCACCTCTTCCAGGCTGGTGGGGTCGTCGATGGTGGAGGGAACGCCAAAGGACTTGCCATCCGCCATGCTGCGCATGAGCTTGCGGAGGATCTTGCCCGAGCGGGTCTTGGGCAGCCGATTGACCACCAGCACCTGCTTGAAGCAGGCTACCGGGCCGATAGCATCGCGCACGCGCTGGATCAGCTCGGCTTCCAGCTTGAGCTCGTCGCCATCGAAGCCATCCTTGGGAATCACCAGGCCTAGCGGGAGCTGACCTTTCAGCTCATCGTGAATACCGATCACCGCGCACTCGGCGACCGCCGGGTGGCCGCCTATCACTTCTTCCATTTCGCCAGTGGAGAGTCGATGGCCTGCCACGTTGATCACGTCATCGGTGCGCCCCATGATGAACAGATAGCCATCCTCGTCAAAATAACCGCCATCTCCTGTCAGGTAGTAGCCGGGAAAAGCCGCCATGTAGGCACTGTGAAAGCGTTGCGGGTCCTGCCAGATACCGGCCAGACAGCCCGGAGGCAGCGGCTGCTTGATGACCACGCTTCCCTCCTGCATCGGCCCGGTACGGGCGCCGTCACGATCGATGATGGCCACGTTGAATCCGGGTACCGGGTAAGTCGCCGAACCCGCCTTGATAGGTGAAAGCTCGATGCCCGGCAGATTGGCGGCGATGGGCCAACCGGTTTCGGTCTGCCACCAATGATCGATGATGGGTACATCGAGCACGTCGTTCAGCCAATGAAAGGTGGGCGGGTCGAGGCGCTCGCCGGCAACGAACACGTACTTCAGGCTGGCGATATTGTAGCGGCTCAACTGGCCCGCCTCGGGATCCTCTTTCTTGATCGCGCGAAAGGCGGTCGGCGCTGTAAAGAAGCTCTTGACGCCATACTCTTCGATGATCCGCCAGAAGCTTCCTGCATCCGGCGTTCTTACAGGCTTGCCCTCGTAGACCACACTGGTACACCCTCGCAGCAGTGGCGCATACACGATATAGGAGTGCCCCACCACCCAACCCACATCCGAGGCAGTAAAGCAGACATCCCCGGGCGCAAGGTCGTAAACCACCTCCATCGAGTAGGCAAGCGCCACGGCATAGCCGCCAGTGTCGCGTACCACACCCTTGGGCTTGCCGGTGGTACCGGAGGTATAGAGGATATAAAGCGGATGAGTCGCACTTACAGGCACACACGGGGCAAAGACGCCGCTTTCTTCGAGCTCTTGCCAGTCGTGTTCGCCTTCGGTGAGCGTCGCCCGCTGAGTATCGCGCTGGAAAATCACCAGCGCGTCTGGCTTGAAGCTGCTTTGTGACAGTGCCTTATCCACGATGGGCTTGTAAGGCAGCACGGTATCGACCTCGACACCGCAGGAGGCAGCAATCACCACCCTGGGCTGAGCGTCCTCGATGCGCAGCGCCAGCTCATGAGGCGCGAACCCGCCAAACACCACCGAGTGGATGGCTCCCAGACGCGCGCAGGCGTACATCGCAATAATCGCTTCCGGCACCATGGGCATGTAAATCACCACTCGATCGCCCTTCGTCACGCCCAGTTTTTCCAGCCCACCGGCAAAGTGGGCCACGCGATCACGCAATACGCGATAGGTAAGCGTCTGGCGGGAGCGGGTGACCGGGGAGTCCCAGTGGATTGCGGGCTGCTCCCCGCGACCTTCGTCCACATGATGGTCAAGCGCGGCATGACAGATATTGAGTGTGCCATCTTCAAACCAGCGTGCAGAGTGCTGATCATCATGGTCAAGAATAGCGGTGGGAAAGCGATACCAGGGTATACGCGAAGCCTGGTCGCGCCAGAAGGTCTCGGGGGATTCGATAGCGGACTGGTAGGTAGCGTGGTAATGGCTCATGGTCACCTTGTCATTATTATGTTAGCGATCAACCTCTATTGTTGACAGCTTACCTACAAAATCGCCTTACCGCGGTCATACTATGGGCTAACCTACGATCAATGCGCTATTTCAATGAGCGATTGTCTACAAAGTCGAGCAACTGCACCATTGATTAAACGTTAAACCGAGGCTTGGACAAGCTTCGCTAAATTAACGAATATTGATCAACCCATTTTAAACGGCTGATACTGCCAGACACTCAATTCACCGCCACCGCGATTCAATAATCAACAAGTACAAGACGCTATTCATCGTTTCGGCAAGGAGAACACCATGTCTACTCCCTCAAGCGCCGCCTCGCGATTACTTGAGCATAATGGCCAGGCATTGGAAGCGGGCACGTTGCTGCTCAAAGCCCTCGCCAATGAAAAACGCCTGCAAATACTGTGTCTACTGACTGAAAAAGAGTTGTCGGTCACGCAAATCAATCAGCAGCTCGAACTGAGCCAGTCCGCCCTTTCCCAACATCTCGCCATTCTTCGGCGAGACGGGCTGGTGCAGACGCGTCGCGCATCGCAGACTATTTATTATTCCCTCAGCAGCGAGAGCGCCAAGGCCGTTCTGGCAGCCTTGGCGCATCATTACGCGGCATAACCGGCGTACTGGAAGTAAGGCTTGCGCGTCAGCAAGACTTCGTGTGAAAGCGATACTCAGCGGCGATGCCAGCCCGTGGCTTCGATGGCGCCAAGCGCCTTGGTCACTGCCTGTTCGACCCCGGCAGATGCTGCCATACCCATGCGACGACCAATCGTCCTGGGCGGCTCGAGCTTCACACTGAAGACATCGGCTTCGGCCATACGCTCCACCAGATACGCCTCACTGGTACCCACGCTGTCCACCAGATGCTGGTCGAGTGCCTCGCTGCCGTACCAGATCTCGCCGGTCGCCAATTGATCGATATCCATGCCGGGGCGGTGCTCTGCCACATAGCGTTTAAAGAGACGATGCGTATTTTCAAGATCATCGATGAACTTGGCGCGCCCCTCTTCGGTGTTTTCGCCCAGCACGGTCAATGTGCGCTTGTAGCGCCCGGCCGTCAGTAGCTCGACATCGATATCGTGGCGTTTTAACAGACGATGAACATTGGGCACCTGGGCGACCACGCCGATAGAGCCGATCACCGCAAAGGGAGCAGCCTTTATATGGTGCGCGGTACACGCCATCATATAGCCACCGCTGGCAGCTACCTTATCGATACATACCGTGGTGGTCACGCCTGCCTCGCGAAGCCGGTCCAGTTGCGCGGCGGCCAGACCATAAGCATGTACCAGCCCCCCTGCGGACTCCAGGCGTACCACCACTTCGTCGCTCGGGCTGGCTATATTGATGACTGCCGACACCTCCTGGGCAAACTGCTCGGTCTGGGAGGCCTTGATATCTCCATGAAACGTCAGCACCCACACTCTTTGCATGTCAGCCGTAGTGTCCGGTTTCCTGGCGAGTTTCTGGCGTTGTTTCTCCTCACGACGAAAGTGCTTGATCAGCCTTTTACGCCCACCCTGGGCGGTAGCGGTGACTTTGAGACGACGGTCCCGAGCGCGACGCTGCTCGTTGAGTGATTCGACGTGAAGCGTCAAGCTGCGCTCGCTGCCGCGTTTGCCGCGCATCAACAAGAACCCCGCCAGCACCAGCAGCAGCGTCAGAATAATACTCTGGATCAGGAAGGTGCCTAGTTCTGCCATCCATTCACTCATTTGCACTCTCCTTTGTGACCGACACGATAGCGAACTGGAAAGCGCCGGTCGCCTTTGGTCGACGATCGATGTACGCCTGCTTGATTAAAACGGATGTTTTAAATAGGCTCTTGGCTAGTCTAGCCGTTTATTCTCATCTTATAGTGCAAATGCGCTATTTACTTTTTTAAATACACACGCCACAGGAAGCAATTGATGTCTTCAACCACGTTTGAAAAACTCGAAGCGCGCTTCGACCCTGAAGCTGCTAAAGGCATGGATGAGGTTTTCCAGTTTCATTTTTCCGACGAGCAGAGCCACTACCTGCACGTTCAGGACGGCACGCTGGATATCCAGCAGGGCGAGCATGACGACCCCTCCGTCACGCTCAGCACCAGCACCGAGACGCTCAAAGGCATCATGAACGGCGAGATCAACGGCATGACAGCCTTCATGACCGGCAAGCTGAAAGCAACGGGCAATGTCATGCTGGCTACCAAGCTGACAAGCCTCTTCCCGAGCAACTAGCCATCTGCCCATCTAGCGAACGTTGGCCAGATGGGTTTCGATAAGCTCCCGCGAGATCGAGTAGGTGGGCGGGAGCGTCGGGAGTTTACGCGGTGAAAACCAGGCAGCATCGCTGATCTCGACACCATCGATATAGATGCGCCGGGTGGTGGCCTCAGCAAAGTAGCCAAGCATCAACGAGTGTGGAAAAGGCCACGCCTGGCTCTGGTGATAGCGTAGGTTGTCGATATGCACGCCCACCTCCTCGAACACTTCGCGGTGCACCGCCTCTTCGGCAGACTCTCCCGGCTCGATGAATCCCGCCAGCGTCGAGTAGCGCCCCGCCGGAAAGCGTGGGCTTCTCGCCAGAAGCATCGCCTCGCCGCTGGTGACCAGCGTGATGATGCAAGGCGAGATACGCGGATAGTTACGGTGCCCACAAACATGACAGTGCATGGCGAACTCATGGACCAGCCGTGTCGCCTCGGCGCCGCACCGCCCGCAAAAGCGGTGATTTTCCAACCACGCCCCCACCTGCAGCGCGGTAGAAAGCAGACTGAACCACCCACTCGAAAGCTGACCCAGCCACTGACGCCCATCGATCCAATGCGTTTCGGGTTCGCGCTGGATTAAAAGCGCCACCGGCTCGTCCTGCCAGTAGCAAAGCGGTTGCATGTCCGGCGTCCAGGGCTGAAAGGGCTGTAGCGGCGTCAGCGTACCATCGCCGGCTTCCAGGCCGGGTGCCAGCTGGCTTTTCGAGAGACGAATGACCCGCCCTTCCTGCACATTCCTGGGTATTTCTCTTTTAAGCATCCTGGGAGGCACCTTCTTGCCAGCGAAGGCCATGGCTTTGACATTTGGCGCTGTGAGCCGCCTCTTCTTCCTCATTGGGACGAATGACTCTGAGCTGACCGGGGGTCAGTGAAAGACGCTGAATCGAGAGACCTTCGCTTGCCTGCGCTTTCTCTTCTTGTCGGGAGGAGGTATCCGCGTCCAGGGTGAGCGCCGTCTGCCCGCCGGTCATCGCCAGGTAGACATCGGCGAGAATCTCGGCGTCCAGCAAGGCGCCGTGAAGTACCCGGTGGCCATTATCGATATCGTAGCGCTTGCACAGCGCATCCAGGCTGTTGCGCTGGCCCGGATGCATCTGGCGCGCCATGGTCAATGTATCCAGTACGCGACAGTGCTCGCGAACGGGTCCCAACCCCGGGCCCTGGCGGCGCTTGTTGGCCAGGTTCAGCTCATAATCGATAAACCCCACATCAAAGGGGGCATTATGGATGACAAGCTCTGCCCCTTTGATGAACTCCCAGAACGCATCGGCAATTTCTGCAAATACCGGCTCGTTGGCCACACGTTCGTTATCGATGCCGTGAACCGCCACGACCTCGGCACCGATATGACGCTCGGGATTGATGTACTGATGGTAGGTGCGCCCGGTCAAGCGGCGGTTGACCATTTCCACGGCACCAATTTCCACCATGCGATGACCCTCTTTCGTTTCGATACCGGTGGTTTCCGTATCCAGTATTACTTGGCGCATGGTGTACTCCTTTGATGCTCATCGATGGCTTCGTTGGCAAGTGCGTCGGCTTTTTCGTTGCCGGGATGGCCACTGTGCCCTTTCACCCAGTGCCACTCGATCGAATGGCGCTGGGTCTCTTCGTGAAGCGTCTTCCATAGCTCGGCATTCTTGACTGGCTGCTTGGCGGCGGTTTTCCAGCCGCGCTTGACCCAGTTATGAATCCATTGGGTGATGCCCTGACGCACGTACTGTGAGTCGGTCCAGAGCTCGACCTTGCAGGCCTTGTTCAGCGTGCGAAGTGCCATGATGGCGGCCATCAGCTCCATACGGTTGTTGGTGGTCCGGGCCTCGAACCCTTTCAGGGTCTTCTCGTGCTGACCGCTTGCAAGCACTGCCCCCCAGCCCCCCGGCCCCGGGTTTCCTCGACAGGCACCATCGGTGTAGACCACGACACGGGGCTCATTGTCTTGCTTAGTCACGCTGACTTTCCTTTGAAATACGGGATGGCGATATGAATGGCGTCAAGCGCGCCCGAGCGCGGGTGGCTTTGAGTGATGAAGGCGAGGCCTTGGCGGGCAGCTTGAACGTTACCCGCTCGATCGGGGCCAGTCGCTCCCGGCGACGCGCCTGAATCATGTAGCTCTGCCCCAAAGGCAGGTTGTGACGCCGCCCCCAGGCCTCCCACCGCTCGCCACAGGGCGCGCTCATACGGCCACGAAAACAGCAGTAGTCTACGCGCTCCACCTCGAAATCCACAAACGCCAGCCAATCACGAAGTCGGTTTACGCTTCGCCAGGTGCCACTGAAGGGGAACGGGGCGTTCTCACCCTGACGTCGCTTTAAAAGCCCGTTGAACGTCAGCGGGTTGAAGCCGAAAAGCACCAGCACGCCGTGGTCGTTGGTGACCCGGGCGGCTTCTTTCAAGGTGAAGTGGGCATCCGGCAACTGTTCCAGCCAGTGGTGAATCACGACGGTATCCAGACAGCGGTCGGGAAGGGGAAAGCGGTCCGCCGGGCACACCAGGGTGGAGGGCGACTCGGCAAGCGCCGCCGTCGGCGCCCAGCGCAGCCGATGAGGAATTTGCGACATGGTCATCAGTGAGCGGCCCATGCTCATTTCAAGACAGTGGCGACCGCGGCGATTCTCCACCACCGGCCCCAGGCAGGCGCGCTGAACGTCCCAGAGCGAACGCCCAGCCTCGGTCTGCCAGTAAGACTGGCTTTGGGCCATGCGTCTGGCAAGCTCGGGGCCCATTGAGGAATTTGACATGAACCGCGCTTCCCTCCACAGTAGCGACTTTTTTACATGGCGGTGCGCGTATTCCGGCACACGCAGTAGCGTCTGAACGTTAAAGGATCTCGCCCATGATGAGCGTGACACCGATTCCCGCCCTTAGCGACAACTATATCTGGTTGCTCAGACAGGATACTACCCAAAACGTTTGTGTAGTCGACCCCGGTGAGGCGGCGCCGGTCATCGAGCTTCTGGAGCGTGAGGGCCTGACCCTTGCCACGATCTTGATCACCCATCACCATAATGATCATACCGGCGGCGTGAAAGAGCTGAAAAAACGTTACGCTCCCCATGTGATCGGCCCGGCCAACTCGACCATCGATGGTATCGACGAGACGGTGGGCCACGGTGACGAAGTACGCGTGATGGGCCGGCTGTTCGAAGTGATTGCCACCCCCGGCCATACCCTGGACCACATCAGTTACTTCGCTGCGGGCATTCCGGCTTTGCTGTTTTGTGGTGACACGCTGTTTTGCGCAGGCTGTGGGCGCTTGTTCGAAGGAGAGCCCCAGCAGATGCTGGCCTCACTGAATGCCCTGGCACAGCTGCCCGAAGATACACTGGTCTTTGCCGGGCACGAATACACCCAGGCCAACCTCACCTTCGCCCGGGCGGCGGACCCGGACAATGACACGCTTGTCCAGGCACTGGATGAGTGCGAGAAAGCGCGTGCGCTGGATCGCCCCACTCTCCCCAGCACCATTGGGCGCGAGCTCAGCATCAACCCCTATCTACGCGTGGCCACCGAAAGCGTGCGCCAGGCTGCGGGAACCCAAGGCCCGAATGGTGACGACCTGGCAACGTTCACGACGCTGCGCGAGTGGAAAAACCGTTTCTAACGCCTTTATTCAAAATAAGATTCTTTATGACTTATCGAACGATCCGCCAGCGCTTCATGCTAAGCGCTGGCAGCACCGTCGTCATGGGCCTTCTGCTGGCCGCCGCGGCAAATTCCGAAGCCTCGTCAGGCCCTCTGGACGCCTTTACGGCGTCTCCCGCTCAAAGCCCCACTCCTGCCACTCCTTCTAGTGCCACACGTCCACGGCTCGACGCTTACCACGCTCACTTCTGGGATTCATTGCTGCTTGAATCGCAGGACGTGTGGAGCACGCTGCGCGCCAGTTTCCAGTGGCAGGACAAGACGCTTCCCATGGAGGCTCAGAGGCGGGTCGACGAGTGGATCGAGCATTACCGCGCGCAACCGGAAAATATCGTTGAAATCACCCGGCGCGCCACTCCCTGGCTTGCCTGGATCAGCCAGCAGGTCAGCGCACGGGGCCTGCCCGGCGAGCTGGCGCTGATTCCCTTCGTAGAGAGCTCTTTTGACCCCAGCGCGAAAAGTCATATGGGTGCGGCAGGGCTTTGGCAGTTCATGCCCGGCACCGGCGATGCGTTAGGGCTGACCCGCAACAGCCGCTATGATGGGCGGCTGGATGTGATCACTTCCACCCAGGCCGCGCTGGGTTATCTGGAATCTCAGGCCGAACAGTGGTATCACGGCGACCTGCTGCTTTCGCTGGCCGCCTACAACGCCGGCGCCGGTACCGTGAACAAGGCCATGCGCCGGGCGCAGGGCCAAGGTTTTGAAGGCAGCTACTGGGATCTGGCACTCCCCTCGGAAACCATGCAGTATGTGCCCAAGTTGAAGGCGATCGCGGCCATTATTCAGGACCCTGAGCGTTACGGTGTCGCCCTGCCGGATATTCACGCCGCCCCGGCCTTCGCCAAGATAAGACTTCAGCAGCCCTTGAGCCTTGCCGAGGCCTCGACGCTTCTGGATGTCAGCCAGCAGGCGCTGGCCGAGCTCAACCCGGGGTTGCTTGATGGCCAGGCGAGACCGCGCAGTGGTCAGACCCTCTTGGTGCCGGAGTCCGCCGATACCGATCTGATCGCCGAACTTTCCCAGAACGGCCCCACTGCCTTGGCCTCGACCCAGACACCCGCGGTTCACCGCGTTGAAAATGGCGATAGCCTTTCCGCCATTGCCGCGCGATATAATATTGACCAGCGCGATCTTATCCGCTGGAATGCGCTTGAACGGCCGAGCGCGTTACAGCCGGGCCAGCTACTCGCCCTCTCCGCGCGCTAAGAGCGTTTTACCTTATTGCAACAGTTGGGTTGCAGTGATTTTAATGTAACGATTTTATTGCAACGACAGGACATCCTTCATGCAAAGTGGTGTGCCGTTTGTAAAAGCCTTTTGCGTCCTGCTGCTGGTCGTGGCCGGTGTTGCCCCATGGGTGGCATCGGCCAGTGACGATGACCCGTTGACGCTTCTGGAAGAACCAAGCAGCGCCCCGGTGGAAACCGTTCACGCTCTGGCACTTTACGACAGCCCCGCACTTCCCGAGGGCTTTGCCTACTTTCCTCACGTGAATCCCCGGGCGCCCAAGGGCGGCTCCATTACCCATACCGCCGTGGGCTCGAGCTTCGATTCGACCAACCCATTCATCATACGCGGCACGCCAGCCACCGGCATTTCCCAGATCTACGATACGCTGATGATCAGCAACCCCGATGAGCCCTTCAGCCTCTACGGACTCTTGGCCGAAGGCGTGCGCCTGGACCCGGATCGCGAGTGGATCGAGTTCGACCTTCGCCCGGAAGCGCGCTTTCAAAGTGGCGAACCCGTCACCGCTTATGACGTGGTGTTCTCCTTTGAACTGCTGCGCGAAAAAGGCAGTCCGTTCTATGCAAGCTACTACGCTGGAGTGTCTGATGTCATCGCCCAGAGCGAGCATCAGGTACGTTTTGAGTTCAGTGATACCACCTCCCGAGAGCTTCCACTGATCGTGGCACAGCTGCCTGTATTACCGCGCCACTACTGGGAGCCCCGAGACTTCACCGCACCTACTCTGGCAGCCCACCCAGGCTCCGGCCCTTACCGAATCAGCGAGGTGGATCCGGGTCGGCGTATCGTCTTCGAGCGCGACGAGAACTACTGGGGGAAGGATCTGCCGGTCAATGTCGGCCGCTACAATATCGACCGCGTGATCTACGACTACTACCGTGATCGGGACATCGCCTGGGAGGCGTTCAAGGCTGGGCTGACGGATTTTCGTGAAGATGCCCGCGCCGCCACCTGGGCGATCGGCTACGACTTTCCCGCCTTTCGGGAGGGGCTGATCGAGCGTCTTACCATCCCGGACGTCAATCCGTCCATGATGCAGGCGTTTGTCTTCAACCTGCAAAAAGAGAAATTCCAGGACCCGCGGGTCCGTGAAGCGCTGAGCCTCACCTTCGATTTTCCCTGGCTCAACACCAACATCTTCTATGACGCCTACCAACGGACCGAGAGTTATTTCCAGAACTCGGAAATGCAGGCCTTTGGTCCCCCCTCTGAAGGAGAGCTTGCGCTATTGGAGCCTCACCGCGAAGCACTCCTGGCCTCGCACCGCTCCGAGCGGCTGTTTACCGACCCCCTACCCATCGACCATCCGGCGGAGCTTCGCAGTCGTCTGCATCGGGCCCTCGAGCTTTTACGCGAGGCCGGTTACGACATCGAGGACGGCGAGCTGATTCATGCCGACAGCGGCCAGGCTTTTCGCCTCGAGGTGTTGATGTATGACGCCGCCCTGGAGCGGGTGGTACAGCCCATGCTTCGAAACATGGCGCGCCTGGGGATCGAGACCTCCATGCGCATCGTCGACATCAACCAGTATCTCAACCGGGTTCGCGGCTACGACTACGATATCGTCATCAGCCACTACCCGCAGTCGAACAACCCCGGCAACGAACAGCGGGACTACTGGACGAGTGCAGCGGCCAAGGCGCCCCAGAGCCGTAATCGCATGGCACTGGCCCATCCGGCGGTGGACGATCTGGTGGACCATATCATTGGCGCAGGGAACCGCGAGGAACTCGACACCGCCGCGCAGGCGCTGGATCGCGTGCTTCGCTGGGGGTTTTACGCCATTCCTCACTACCACTCCGGTGAGACGCGCATCGCGGTGTGGGACAAGTTCGGCTATCCGCAACCCTTCCCTGCCTACGCAATGGACCTGGATGCCTGGTGGGTGGATACCCAACGCGAAGCCGAGCTGCAAAGGCGTCGTTAACCAGCCGTTCCCGACAACTCCTGGAGTGTACCGTGGCACGCTATACCCTACGCCGATTGCTGCTGATGATACCCACGCTGCTGGGCATCATGCTGCTGAACTTCATGATCGTTCAGGCTGCCCCGGGCGGGCCGATTGACCAGATGCTGGCGCGCTTCGAGGGCGCCAACGCCATGGCCAGCACTCGCCTGGACATGGGCGGCGCGGATATCCAGGTAAGCGACGATTCTCGCGGAGCGCGGGGAATCGACCCGCGCTTTATCGAACAGCTCGAGCAGCAGTTCGGCTTCGACAAGCCCGCCCACGAGCGCTTCATCAGCATGATGGTCAATTACCTGACGCTCGACTTCGGCACCAGCTTCTTTCGCGACCGCCCGGTCGTCGAGCTGATGGTAGAGCGCCTGCCGGTGTCGATTTCGCTGGGGCTCTGGACGACGTTGCTGGTCTACTTGATCTCGATTCCGCTGGGCATTCGCAAGGCGCTGCGTCACGGCTCGCGCTTTGATGTCTGGACATCCGGACTGGTGATTGTCGGGTACGCGATCCCCGGCTTTCTGTTTGCCATCATGCTGATCGTGGTCTTCGCCGGCGGCAGCTACCTGGACTGGTTTCCCCTGAGAGGACTCACCTCCCCCAACTTTGACGATCTTTCTGTATGGGGCAAGGTGAAGGATTACTTCTGGCATATCACCTTGCCGGTCGCCGCCGCCGCGATCGGCAGCTTCGCCACGCTCACCATGCTGACCAAGAACAGCTTTCTGGATGAAATTCACAAGCAGTACGTGCTCACCGCCCGTGCCAAGGGCGCTACCGAAAACCGCATTCTGTATGGCCATGTGTTTCGCAACGCCATGCTGATCATCATCGCAGGCCTGCCCGCGGCGATGATCGGCATCTTCTTTACCGGGGCGCTGCTGATCGAGGTGATCTTCTCCCTCGACGGACTGGGGCTTTTAGGTTTCGAGGCGGTCATGCAGCGCGACTACCCGGTGATCTTCGGCACGCTGTTCCTGTATACCGTGATCGGGCTGGTACTGAAGCTGATATCGGACCTTACCTATGTGTGGGTCGACCCGCGCATCGATTTTGCGTCAAGGGAGTCGTGAGAATGGGCTTTATGACATCACGACTATCGCCGATTAGCCGGCGCCGCCTGGCGGCCTTCAAGGCTAACCGGCGGGCACGCGTTTCGCTTTGGCTGTTTGGCGTACTGTTCGTGATCAGCCTGATGGCGGAGCTGATTGCCAACGACAAGCCGCTGATCATGCACGTCGATGGCCAATGGTACGCGCCGCTGTTGGTGGACTATCCAGAAACCGAGTTCGGCGGTTTCCTGCCTACGCGCACCGACTACCTGGACCCCTTCATTCAAACGCAGATTGCTGATAACGGCTGGGCCCTGTGGCCGGTGATTCCATTTTCCTATCAGACACTGGACATGCAGATGACTCGCCCCTCCCCCGCGCCGCCGGACCGCCGTCACTGGCTGGGTACCGACGACCAGGGCCGCGACGTGCTGGCCCGGGTCATCTACGGCTTTCGTCTGTCGGTAGCGTTCGCTCTGGTATTGACGACAGGCTCTCTTGTACTGGGGGTACTTGCCGGTGGCCTGCAGGGTTACTTCGGTGGCAAGGTGGATCTGATCGGCCAGCGTTTCACCGAAATCTGGTCCGGACTCCCCATGCTGTTTCTCTTGATCATTCTGGCAAGCTTCGTTCAGCCGGGTTTCTGGTGGCTACTGGGCATCATGCTGCTGTTTTCCTGGCTGGGGCTGGTCGATATCGTGCGCGCGGAGTTTCTGCGCGCGCGTAATCTCGAATACGTGCGCGCTGCCAAGGCCATGGGTCTGCCATCACGGTTGATCATGTGGCGCCATGTGCTGCCCAACGCCATGGTGGCCACGCTCACTTTCATACCGTTTCTGTTCACCGGCGCCATTGGCACACTGACCGCGCTGGATTTTCTGGGTTTCGGCCTGCCGCCGGGGTCGCCTTCGCTTGGCGAGCTGGCAGCACAAGGCAAGAACAACCTTCACGCCCCTTGGCTGGGTATTACCGCCTTCATGACGCTGGCCATCATGCTCTCGCTTTTAGTGTTTATCGGCGAGGGCCTGCGTGACGCCTTTGACCCACGTCACGTCAAACAGAGCGCCGCCCGACCCGCACAGGGAGCCCCGCATGCCTGAACCGATCATACCCAAACCACTGCTGCGGCTGACCGACTTCACCATCGCCTTTGAAGGCCACGCCGTGGTGGATGCGCTATCGCTTAGTGTCAATGCTGGTGAAACGCTGGCGATTGTCGGCGAATCTGGCTCCGGCAAGTCGGTTTCGGCGCTGGCCGCGCTCAATCTACTGCCCGGTAACGCCGAGGTTAGTGGCGAGCGCTGGCTGGAGGATACCGACCTCAACCGGCTTTCCAGCCGGGAATGGAATGGCGTACGCGGCAATCGCGTAGGGTTCGTGTTTCAGGAGCCCATGACCTCACTCAACCCGCTGCACCGTATCGGCAAGCAGATCGGTGAAACGCTGCGTCTGCACCAGGGGCTTGGGGGCAAGGCGGCCCGCGCGCGGGCCAAGGAACTGCTCGAACAGGTAAAGCTGCCGCGGGCCGAGGAGCTACTGGACGCCTGGCCCCACCAGCTATCCGGCGGCCAGCGCCAGCGCGTGATGATCGCCATGGCAATTGCCAACAACCCTGCGCTGCTGATTGCCGACGAGCCCACCACCGCACTCGATGTCACCGTGCAGCAGGATATTCTGGCGCTATTGAAGGAGCTTCGCGACCACCACGGTATGGGTATGCTGTTCATCAGCCACGATCTTAACCTGGTGCGCCGTTTTGCTGAGCGCGTGTGCGTGATGTATCAGGGCAAGGTGCAGGAAATCGGCCCGGTGGAGGACGTATTTACCCACCCGCAAAGCGACTACACCAAAGCACTTCTAGCCGCCGAGCCCGAAGGCCGGCCGGCACCCTTGACCGTCGATGCGCCGCTGCTCACCGCGCGACAGTTGAAGGTGAGCTTTGCGCGCCCCAGGGCGGGGCTTTTCAAGCGCCAGCCACCACCTTTCGAAGCCGTCAAGGCTATTGATCTTGCCATCGCCCCCGGCGAGACGCTGGGTATCGTCGGCGAGTCCGGTTCAGGCAAGACTACGCTGGCATCAGCCATCATGCGCCTGGTGCAAAGCCAGGGAGAAGTACGTCTGGGCGAGGCACACCTGAGCGAGCTTAACGGCAACGCGCTGCGCCGTCAGCGTCACCGTTTCCAGATGGTGTTCCAGGACCCGTACGGCGCGCTGTCGCCGCGAATGCCGGTGTTCGATATCGTCAGCGAAGGCCTGCGTTTTCACTATCCGGATCTCACTCAAGACGAGGTGGCCAAGCGGGTGCATCAAACCCTCAAGGAAGTCGGCCTGCCGGAAAGCGGCGCAGCGCGCTATCCCCACGAATTTTCCGGTGGTCAGCGCCAGCGCATCGCCGTGGCCCGGGCCATCATTCTCGAGCCAGAACTTCTGGTGCTGGATGAACCCACCTCGGCCCTGGACCGCACGGTACAAAAGCAACTGGTCACCCTGCTGCGCCAGCTGCAGGAGCGCCGCAAGCTGAGCTATCTGTTTATCAGCCACGACCTGGCTGTGGTTCGCGCCGTGGCACACCGCATCATGGTGTTGAAGGATGGTGAAGTAGTTGAACAAGGCCCCTGCATGGAGGTGCTGGCCTCGCCCCAGCACCCTTATACCCAGGCGCTGATTGCCGCAGCCCACCTGCGCGAATTTACTGTTTAACAATTGATTTTTGGTTTAAAGGCAAAGCTTGGTCAGCTAATTGGTGCAAGGAAGATAACGGTATAATAAAAGCGTGCCTAACAGCGCCCTGCAAAGGACGCTGAGTCAGGCGTTAGAAGCTGGCGATTTCTTCGGCGCTGAGTTCGCGCCATTCCCCGGGGGCCAGATCATCGGGCAGGGAAATGTCGCCAATCGACTGGCGATGCAGTTCGTTGACGTGATTACCGAGGGCGGCAAACATGCGCTTTACCTGATGATAGCGCCCTTCGGTCAAGGTCAGCTCGGCGCGTTGCGGCGTGATAAAGCGCAGCGTCGCGGGTTTGGTCGGCGTGTCCTCATCGTCGAGTAGAATGCCCTGGGCGACCTGCTCGATGGCGTGCTCAGCGGCGCTGCCCTCCCAGGGCTCGGCAAGCTCGGCGATATACACCTTGGCGCAGCGGTGCTTGGGTGAAGTGACGCGGTGCGACCACTGGCCATCGTCGGTAAGAAGCAAAAGCCCGGTAGTATCCACATCCAGGCGCCCTACCGACTGTAGCCGCTCCGCCTTGGGTAGATCGATCAAATCGATCACTCGCGGGTAGAGCCCACGCCGCGCAGTGCACTCCACGTTCCCCGGCTTGTGCATCATCAGATAACGAAGCCCGACTAGGGAAAGCGTTTCGCCGTTGAGTACCACCTCGTCCTGCTCGGTATCGATATGGGTCGACGCCTGTTTGACCGGCTCGCCGTTCAAGGTGACTTCGCCATTCTTGAGCGCCCGCTTGGCAAGGCTGCGGGTCAAGGGGCTGGTTTCACTCAAAAAGCGGTCAAGACGCATTATTGCCCCACCCCCGACAGCAGCGAGAAGCGGTCGGCATCCTGCCAGGCTGGAAATTTTTCACGAAAAGCATCGAGTTCCGTTTTATCGAGTACGCCGGTTTCAATGAACGGCGTATTGGCGGGATGGTCGATCAGAAGCTCGCCCTTGAAATCGACCAGCATGGAGTCGCCGCTGTATCCAAGGCCCTTGGCATCCTCGCCTACCCGGTTGACACCCACTACGTAAGTGAGGTTTTCAACTGCGCGGGCCTGAAGCAGTGTCCGCCAGGGTTGGCGACGCGCAGCGGGCCAGTTGGCGACGCAAAGTAGCGCATCATACTCGAAGTGCTCGCCCTCTGCCGGTTGCTGACGCGTCCAGACTGGAAAGCGCAGGTCGTAGCACACGCTGAGCAGTAGCTTGAAGCCCTTGAGCTCGACGACCTCGCGGGTCTTTCCCATCCCGTAGCGCTCGTGTTCACCGGCCATGCGAAACAGATGGCGCTTGTCGTAATGACTCATCTCGCCGTCCGGCGTGGCCCAGATCATCCGGTTGTAGTACTGGCCGTCATCCTCGATGGCAACGCTTCCCGTCAGCACGCACCCGCGCTCCTTGGCCTGCGCCTTGAGCCAGGCAACGCTCGAACTCGCGTTCATCGGCTGGGCCATTTCCCGGGAGTTCATGGTAAAGCCGGTGGCAAACATCTCGGGCAGTACGATCAGGTCGGTATCGCGACTATCAAGCTCGCCCAGTAAACGCTCCAGGTGCGCATGGTTGGCCTCGGGGTCTTCCCAGCGCAAATAGCACTGCACCAGGCTCGTTTTCAGCTGCGTCATGTCCTTCTCCTTTCACCGGTGTGTGATGGCGTTGTGTGATAGATTAGCATTTTTAAGTAATGAGGCTGCTATGCATTTCCCTTCCGTTCGCGACCCCCAGGCAGCCAAAGGTGTCACCTTCGGTTTGATGGCTTACATCATGTGGGGATGTTTCCCGCTCTACTTTGCGCTGTTCGAGGGTAGCCCGGCGTTCGAGGTGCTGATTCACCGTATTCTATGGTCCTGCGTGTTTCTGGTGGGGTTGATCACACTCTTGAAACGCTGGACACCGGTCATCACCGCTCTGAAAGCGCCGCGTCGGTTGGGGCGGGTGCTTATCTGTGCGCTTTTGATCGGGGCCAACTGGGGGCTTTATATCTACGCGGTGGAGAGTCGTCAGGTGCTGCAGGCAAGCCTGGGCTATTTCCTGACGCCATTGGTCAACGTGGCGCTCGGCATGCTGGTGCTTCGGGAAGTCATGGCGCGTCTCCAGCTGGTGGCGCTGGGGTTTGCTAGCCTTGCCATTGTCATCCAGTTTGCCATGCTGGGCGAGCTGCCCTGGATCAGCCTGATGCTGGCGCTGAGCTTTGGCAGCTACGGGCTTTTCCGCAAGCAGATCCCCCTGGATGGCCTGTCGGGGCTGTTTGTGGAAACGCTACTGCTCTTTCCACTGGCGCTTCTGGCGCTGACCTGGCTCAGCCTGCAGGGCGAATCGCACTTTCTTTTCGATGCCCCCATGAGCGTGCTGCTGGTTTCCAGCGGTGTGGCTACTGCGCTGCCGCTGCTGGCCTTTGCCGGTGCCGCCCGGCGGCTGCGCCTCTCGACGCTGGGGTTTCTGATGTACATCAACCCCAGCATCCAGTTTCTGATCGCCCTGTTCATCTTCGGCGAACCGCTCGGCACCATTCAACTGGCTACCTTCGTGATGATCTGGCTGGGTCTTGCACTCTACTCGTGGTCGTCCTGGCAGTCACGTCCGCGTCAGCTGGCGGACTGATGATACATGCCCTCGGTGTGATGAGGGCAGCGCAGCTGCATGGCGGTCGCAGGAGCTTTCCGGCTGATAACCGACCCGAAAACCACCCCAGTGCTTGCCGTTGATATAGATAGGCACCGAGAGGTCATGCATGATTTCACCGGTATCGCGCTTGTAGGTCTGCAATAGAAGTGCCTGAGTATGCGCCCCGCAGCGGCTGCCCGTGGGGTCGTCAAAAATGCGCTTGCTGCGGCAGTACTTCAAGTCGTGTTCCAGATCACCGATGGGCGCCTGGCTTACGGCGAGGTTGTGGGTGGGCACATAGCCGTTGCGATCGCAGGCGATGGCGTAGCTCAAGCGGCAGGCCTGGAGCATGGGCTCCTGAAGCCCAGGCAGATGCTGGTCGGTAAAGGTATCAAAGCCTGTATGGTAAAGCGGTGGCCGGGTGCCCGGCACACGCTGATAATCCACGTCGAAAAGCGCCTGGAGCGAGATATCGCCCCGGGCCAAAGCCTTTTCAAGGAGTCCCTGTATCCGATCGGCGGTTTGACGGGCCGCTTCGAATACCGCTTGATGGCGCCCGTTCAAGCGCTGCTGGGCCAGCTCGCCATCCACGCCTTCGGCGGCTTCCATCAAGGCATGCGCCTGCGCGGCCAGATCGTGCATGTTGCGGTTGCCTTCGTCGACATCGCGCTCAAGCTGGCCCAGCGTCTGGGTAACCTTCTGGCTATGGCCCGTGGTGCTCTGCATTGCCAGGGCAACATTGCCGATCTCTTGATTTACGTGATCAAACTCCCGGGTCATCGTCGCCAGCCCTTCGCCCACGGTCTGCATGCCTTTGGAGCGCTCGCGGATGCGTATCATCAGCTCGTTCATGGTCGAGACCACGCCATGGCCGCTTTGGTGCATGTCACGAACCAGACCCTCGACCCGGGCGGTGGCGCTCGAGGTTTTCTGCGCAAGACTTCGCACCTCGCCGGCCACCACCGCAAAACCCCGCCCGTGCTCACCTGCCCGCGCCGCCTCGATAGAGGCGTTGAGCGAAAGCAGGTGGGTCTGTTCGGCAATATCCTCGATCATCGAGGTCACGCTCTGCACGCGTTCGATCTTGTCATTCAACGATGCGAGCATCTCGAGCGCGCCACTGGAACGCTCGGCCACATCGTTCATATCCTGGATGATCTCGGCCAGGCAGGCATGATTGTGATGACTGGCGTGGCGCGCCTGTTCAGCCAATGTCGCTACTTGCGTGGCGCTACTGCTGACCTGCGTGATCGCCGTATTGATGGCCGCCATGCTGGAAGCGGCCTCTTTGGCCATCCGCTCCTGACTCACCAGACGCTGATCCATCAGATCAGCGTAATGGGAAACCTCCGCCGAGGCGATCGCCGTACTGCTGGCTTGTCCCATCAAACGGTACGCCATCGCCTTGAGCGAGGCGTAGTCCTTGAGCGGCTTGAACTTGAGCGCCCCGTTGAGGGGGTTCACCTGCCCATGGTAGACACCGGCAAAGGCATTACCCATCAGCCCTGCGCCGGCCAGGCCTGCCACCAGTAACGCCAGATAGGTAGTGGTCCCACCGTGGCTTACCAGCTCGATCGATATTCCCAGCAGCGCCAGAGGCGCCAGCAAACGAAGTAGCCGCATAATGTGTACTCTTTATCATTGGCGTTAGTGAGTAATGCGTACATGCCAAAGGCTTGGCTTGCCTCAGCAAGATTACTCCGAGGACTCGAACATTGAAGTAACACTTTGGGGGAATGATGAAGGTTATTTTTAACCAGATGCTCTAACGATAGATTGAACACGCTACTATGGAAGATTAAAGTTCAATCTTGAAACCCGGCACCCGACGTTATGCTCAAGCGCTACTTTCCCATACTCACGTGGCTACCCCACTACCATAAGCGCCTCTTGAGCGCTGATCTGCTGGCGGGATTGATTGTCACGATCATGGTCATTCCCCAATCGCTCGCCTACGCACTGCTGGCAGGACTTCCCGCCGTGGTCGGGCTCTATGCAAGTATTCTGCCCCAGCTGCTTTATACCCTGATGGGAACAAGCCGTACGTTGGCGGTGGGGCCGGTGGCGATCATTGCGCTCATGACCGGGGCAGCGCTTGCCTCCGTTGCCGAACCGGGGTCGGGCGCCTATCTCGAAGCCGCACTGATTCTCTCGCTGCTTTCGGGCGTCATACTGGTGGTAATGGGCATACTACGGATGGGCTTTTTCAGCAATTTCTTGAGCCATCCAGTCATTTCAGGCTTCTTGACCGCCTCGGGCATTCTCATAGCCGCCAGTCAGATGGGTAGTATTCTGGGCGTTCAGAGCAGCGGGTTCACCCTGGTAGAACGGCTGATGACGCTGGTGCCGAATCTTTCCACTGTCAACCTCCCTACGCTCTGCATCGGCGCCGGCACACTGATCTTTCTGATCGGCATGCGCCGCGTCGGCAAGAAGTTGTTTACCGGCATCGGACTCCCGTCGGGGCTGGCGGATCTTTTGACCAAATCCGGTCCGGTATTCGCGGTGGTCATCACCACACTTATCTGCTGGCACTGGGAGCTGGCTTCTCAAGGCGTTGCTGTGGTGGGCTCCATACCGGGCGGTCTGCCCGCCTTGGGCTTTCCCTTCGGCGACGGCGCACTCTGGAAAGCGCTGTTGATCCCGGCGCTTCTGATCAGCCTGGTAGGCTTTGTCGAGTCAGTCTCCATGGGTCAGATGCTCGCCGCCAAGCGGCGCCAGCGCATCTCCCCCAACCAGGAGCTGGTCGGCCTGGGGGCTGCCAATCTGGCCGCAGGCTTCACTAGCGGCATGCCGGTCACCGGGGGGCTTTCGCGCACGGTAATCAACTTCGATGCCGGCGCGCAAACACCCGCGGCGGGGGCGTTTGCAGCACTGGGCATCGCGGTCGTCACCGCCGCCTTTACCGGCTGGCTTTACTACCTGCCGATTGCCACCCTAGCCGCCACCATCACAGTCTCCATTCTGACCCTGGTGGATATTTCCATGCTGCGCCAGACCTGGCGGTACTCGCGAAGCGACTTCGCCGCCACGGCGGTGACCATACTGCTGACACTGGTCGAGGGGGTGGAAGCCGGAATCATCGGCGGGGTGACACTTTCCATCGCGCTCTTTCTCTACCGAACCAGCCGCCCCCACAGCGCCCTGGTGGGCCGGGTGCCGGACACCGAGCATTTTCGCAATATCGAACGCCACGATGTACAAGCCCCCCAGACCGCGGCCCTGCTGCGCATCGATGAAAGTCTCTATTTCGCCAATGCCCGTTACCTGGAAGACACCATTTACAACCTGGTAGCCAACCGTCCAGAACTCGAGCATGTGGTGCTGATCTGCTCGGCGGTCAATCTGATCGATGCCTCGGCGCTCGAGAGCCTGGATGCGATCAACGCCCGCTTGAAGGATTCCCAGGTGAAGCTGCACCTTTCGGAAGTGAAAGGTCCGGTAATGGATCGGCTCAAACACAGCGATTTTCTCGACGCCCTGACCGGGCGCGTTTTCCTCAGCACTTATGCCGCCTGGCGGGAATTTTCTTAGCCAACGTTTTATCCATTCTTTTGAAAAGCCAGGCATTTGCCTGGCTTTTTTATATACGTCTGCCCCCAATCTGCATCGACCAGAATAACAGCGTTGACATAACGCTCGAGGCTTCACTACTATCAATCGACCATTTGCAAAACAATGTACCGCATAGCAAAACAAAAAGTAACAAAATGTAATTATCGCCTCACAACCATAATAAAGGAGCATAAAATGCGCCCATTCGCTCACTACCTGCTTGTCGCTGCCCTACCTGTATCGCTGCTGAGTGCTGCCATCAGTCATGCCAGTGATATTGAGCTTCCTAGAACCATGGCCTGGACTGCCTATGGCACCAATTCAAGTGGCTATGCCCAGGCAGTCGCCATCGGAAACATGCTGCAGAACAAGTACGATTCATCGGTGCGCATTCTGCCCGGTGAAAACGACGTGTCGCGCATGACCCCATTAAAGCAGGGGCGTGTCGATCTCTGCGCCTGTGGCATCGCCAGCTACTATGGCATGGAAGGGGTGATGATGTTCGCCGACCGCGACTGGGGCCCTCAGCCGATTCGCGTGATCACTACCTCTACCGCCTCCTTCGGCCTTTCACTGGCCGTGGCGGGCGATCTGGACGTCGAGACGCCGGCGGATCTGGCGGGTAAACGCATTGCCTATATTCGCGGTGACGACGCACTGAACAAGGGTACCGAGGCGTATCTGGCCTTTGGCGGGCTGACCTGGGAGGACGTGGAACGGGTGGACTACCCGGGCTACGCCCGTTCGTTTGACGGCATCATCGCCGGCGACGTGGATGCCTCTTTTACGACCACCGTCACCCCGCCCGCCCAGCAGCTCGCCAGCAGCCCCCGCGGCGTCAGCTGGCCGGTGCTGGACCCCGATGACGAAGCGGGCTGGGAGCGCATGGCCGCCGTTGCACCTTACTTTCGCCCGCACGAGGTGACCGCCGGGGCCGGTGATATCAGCGCCGACAACCCGCTGGCGAGCGCCAGCTACCCCTACCCCATTGTGGTCGCCAATCAGGATCTGGAAGACAACGTCGCTTATGGGCTGATCAAGGCGCTGCAGGAGAACTACGACGACTACAAGGATAATGCCCCCGGCGCCAATGGCTACGCCCTGGAGTATCAGGATCTACAGTGGGTCGTGCCGTTTCATGACGCGGTCGTCGAGTACTACAAGGAAATCGATGTGTGGACCGACGAGATGCAAGTCCACCAGGATCAGCTGGTCGAACGCCAGCAGGTGCTGATCGACGCCTGGGAGCAGTTCATGGAAGAGGCTCCAAGCGATAACGACGCCTTTGCCGGCGAGTGGATGACCGCCCGCGCCAGCGCCCTGCGCGATGCCGGTTTCGAGCCGATCTTCGAGTGACACGCCACGGGGCGGCGCCCGCCGCCCCTGCTGATTGATGGAACGCCCTATGACCACCCATACCCCGCCTGCCGATAGCCAACAGGTCAAAGAAAAGATCAGCCAGATACGTGAGCTCCCCCCCGCTCTACGCTGGATTCCGGCTTTCGTCACCGTACTTTTGATGCTGATGACCCTGGACTATCTGTTCAATACGGGTCTTTTAACCTTCGTGACGGGGCTCGAAACGCAGTTCTATTACGCCGTAGTGGCACTGCTGCTGCCGCTCGTCTTTCTGCTCTGGCCTCTGAGCAGCCGCCAGCAGGGAAAGCCTGTTCCCTGGTATGACTATCTATTGAGCGCCGTTACTCTGCTTGTGGGCGGCTACTTCGTCTATAACGCCGTGTCCATTCTCGAACGCGGCTGGGCCTTCTCTGCTCCAAATCTGGCCATTTACGCAAGCTATGCCTATTGGCTCCTGATCATTGAAGCTGCACGACGGGCAGGCGGCTGGCCTATTGCCATTATTGCTGCCGTTTTCTCGCTTTATCCGCTGGTGGCCGATATCGTGCCCGGCCCGATCCAGGCGTTCCCTTCCACGCTTGAACAGACCGCCATGTATCACACCATGAGCACCGAAAGCATCATGGGTGTACCGCTGCAGGCCTTTGCCGGGCTGGTCATCGGCTTTCTGGTCTTCGGCGTAGTGCTGCAAAAAAGCGGGGGCGGCAAGTTTTTCATCAACCTGGCGTTTGCGCTACTGGGCCATGTGCGTGGCGGGCCGGCCAAGGTATCGATCTTTTCGAGCGGGCTGATGGGTTCGATGAGCGGCAGCGTGATCAGTAACGTGCTGACCACCGGCGTGCTGTCGATTCCCGCCATGCGGCGCATCGGCATGAGCCGCTCCTTTGCCGGGGGCGTCGAGGCCTGTGCGTCCACCGGCGGGGTGTTGATGCCGCCGGTGATGGGCGCCACCGCCTTCGTCATGGCGATGTTTCTGGATATTCCCTACTCCGCCGTGGCGCTGGCCGCCGTCATCCCGTCGATTCTCTATTTTCTGGGTCTGTTCATTCAGATCGACGCCTACGCGGCGCGCAACGACATCCAGGGCCTGCCTGCCGTCGAACTGCCTTCACTGAAACAGACGTTAAAAGAGGGCTGGTACTTTATCTTCGTCTTCGCCCTGCTGGTATGGATGCTGTTGGTGATGCAGCGCGAAGCCGTCGCCCCCTTCTACGCCACGGCGCTTTTGCTGGTGCTCAATCAGCTTTCCAGGCACAACCGCTGGGGCTGGTCGGATGTGACCGACACGCTCTCCTCGGCGGCCAAGCTCTTTGCCGAGCTGATCGCGATTCTGGCCGGTGTGGGCATGCTGGTGGGTGCGCTTTCGATGACCGGGCTATCCGGTACCATTGCCAACGACTTCATCAATATCGCCGGGGGCAGCGTGCCGCTTCTTCTGATCATGGGCGCGGTCACCAGCTTCGTACTCGGCATCGGCATGACCGTGACCGCCGCCTACATCTTTCTGGCGGTGGCCCTGGCTCCGGCGTTAATCCAGGGCGGCGGCCTTGATCCGATGGCGGTGCACATGTTCATTCTCTACTGGGGCATGCTGAGCTTCATCACCCCACCAGTGGCACTCGGGGCCTTTGCCGCGGCCACGGTAGCTGGCGCCCGCCCCATGGCCACCGGCCTGCAGGCCATGCGCCTGGGCAGCGTCATCTACTTCATACCGTTTCTTTTCGTGCTCAACCCGGCACTGATCATGCAAGGCGCGCCTCTGATGATTGTGCCCGTGTTCATTCAGGCCGTCGTGGGCATCATCTTGTTTGCCTCGGCGATGCAGGGTTACCTGATGGGCGTTGGAAGGCTCGGTTTTGGGGCGCTGCAGGAGAGCGTCATTCGTACGCTGGTGCTAGTGGCAGGGCTTTTACTGGCGTTGCCCGGCGGTGGCATGGTGCCGCTGAGTCAGCTCGAGCTGATTGGCCTGGCGCTTGTCGCCTTGCTACCGGGTATTTTACTGGCGCGCCTGAGTCAAAAACGCCACCAGCGTTTGCTGACCTCATCTAGCGCCACTTGATAATCAAATGTTCACTATACAAAACAGAGCGAGTAAACCATGACCGTTTCGTATCAGCGCCACGGCGATATCGGCGTCATCGAAATCGACAACCCGCCCGTCAATGCCCTGAGCCACGCCGTGCGCAGCGGCCTGATCGATGCACTTGATGAAGGCATTGCCGATCCACAGACCCAGGCTTTGGTACTGCTGGCCAGCGGGCGCACCTTCATTGCCGGAGCGGACATTCGCGAATTCGGCAAGCCATCACAGGCGCCAATACTTCCCGAGGTCATCAGCGCGCTCGAGGCCTGCCCCAAGCCGCTCGTAGCCTCGCTGCACGGCACTGCCCTGGGCGGCGGGCTGGAGGTGGCGTTGGGCTGTCATTACCGGGTTGCCCTTGAAGGTACCCGCGTGGGGCTGCCGGAGGTGAAGCTGGGGCTTCTGCCCGGCGCCGGCGGCACCCAGCGCCTGCCGCGCCTGGCCGGCGTGTCGCTGGCGTTGGATGTCATCACCAGCGGGCGCTTCGTGCCCGCCGATGAGGCGCTAGAGGCAGGTATCATCGACGCGGTAAGCGAGGCTGAAACACCGCTTGAAGCGGGCCTGGCCGCCGCCCGGGAGATTGTGGCCGGCCACGCCCAGCCGCGCATCACCGGAGAGCTGGCCGCTCCTACGGCTGATCCGAAGGCGATTGCGGCAGCAAAGACGCGCCTGGAACGCGAGGTGCCGGATCTTTTCTCGCCGTTTCGTATCGTCGAGGCCGTCGAGGCGTGCACTGCCTCCGCCTCGCTCAAGGACGGCCTCGCCCGGGAACGGGCGCTCTTCATGGCGTGCATGGAGTCACCCCAGCGGGCTGGCTTGATTCATCTGTTCTTCGCGGCGCGCAGCCCGCATCTGGTGCCCGGGGTTGAAAACGCGGAGCCTTTCAAGCGCCTCGCTCTGATCGGCGAACATCCGATGTTCGAGAAACTCACCGCAGCCGCGCCCCGCGCCGGGCTCGAGCTCGCCACTGAACCCAACGCCCACACCGAGCTCTGCCTCCTCGCCCCCGGTGCTACGGCTGACGGCTGCCCGCCAGGTGCCGCGCGCTTGACCCTCGAGCAGCTCGGGCAAGGCGAACCCAATGCCGGGCTGAGCCTGGTACTCGCCGATAGCGGCGCGTTCCATGAGCTGGTCAATCACGGCACCGACGGTCTGGCCCAGCAGCGCGTGGCGCTCACATTAAAAGCGCTGCGCCTGAACGTGGTGGCAAGCCGGGGAAAAAGCCTTCTCAATACGCTCAGCGCCGCCGGGCAGGAAGGCGCCGGTGAGGTGCAAACGGCACTCGCAGTCGCAAGCCTGGGTATCGCCGAGCGCGGCGAATGCTATCGGGAAAGCGACATCGATCTACTCGCCGTGGAAGCGTTGAACTACCCGCGCCACCTGGGTGGGCCGCACCGCCAGGCTATGCTTGCCAAGGAATCCTGATCATGAATCTTACCTTTAGCCCCGAAGAGCAGGCCTTTCGCACCGAAGTCCGCCAGTTTCTCAACAACACCTTGCCCGATGATATCCGCGAACGCGTACGCCAGGGCCGCCATCTGCGTGCCGATGACTACCTGCGCTGGCAAAGTATTCTCGCCGAGCAAGGCTGGCTTGCCTCCAACTGGCCTGTGGAGCACGGCGGGCCCGGCTGGGGACCAGTACAGCGCCACATCTTCGATGAAGAGTGCGCTGCCGCCCACGCCCCCACCGTGGTGCCCTTCGGGGTGAACATGGTCGCGCCGGTGATCATGAGGTTCGGTACTCCCGAGCAGCAGACGTACTACCTGCCGCGCATCCTCGACAACCGGGACTGGTGGTGCCAGGGCTACTCCGAGCCCGGCGCCGGCTCGGACCTGGCGAGCCTGAATACCCGCGCCGTGCGCGATGGCGATCACTACGTGGTCAATGGTCAGAAGACCTGGACCACCCTGGGCCAGCACGCCAACATGCTGTTTTGCCTGGTGCGCACCGACCCCGCCGCCAAGAAGCAGGCCGGTATCAGCTTTCTGTTGATCGACATGCAGACGCCGGGCATCACGGTGCGTCCGATCGTCACGCTCGACGGCGCGCATGAAGTCAACGAAGTCTTCCTGGATAACGTGCGCGTACCGGTCGAAAACCGCGTGGGCGAAGAGGGCCAGGGCTGGACCTGTGCCAAGTTTTTGCTTACCCACGAGAGAACGGGCATTGCCGGGCTTGGCCATGCCAAGCAGGCGCTGCGTCACCTGAAGTCGCTGGCGGGTCGTGTCGAGCACCGCGGCAGGCCCTTGCTGGAAATGCCGAGCTTTCGCCAGCGTGTGGTCAAGGCCGAGCTCGAGCTGATGGCACTCGAGGTGACCAATCTGCGCGTAATCGCCTCCGCGCGCGATGGCGGCGCCCCGGGTGCTGAGAGCTCGCTTTTGAAGGTTCGCGGCTCCGAGCTTCGCCAGGAACTCAGCGAGCTGACCCGGCGCGCGCTTGGTCCGGCGGCCGTCGCGTTCTTTCCCGACTTTCTCTACCGTGATGAGTCGCTCGATGCGGCCTACGCCCAGAGCGCGGCGGCAAGCGCTCAGTACTTCAACCGGCGCAAGCTTTCGATCTACGGCGGAGCCAACGAAATACAAAAAGGCATCGTCGCCAAAACCATTCTTGGCATGTAAGGGGGCACCATGGATTTTGCTTTAACCGACGAGCAGCGCATGCTCGAGGAGACGCTGACCCGCCTGGTGGCGGACCGCGTCTCGCCGGAACAGCGCCGCGTCCTGCTCAAAGCGTCCTCTTTTGGCGCCTCCGAGCTGTGGCAAACCTTTGCCGAGCTCGGCCTTCTGCACATGCCCTTTGGCGAAGAAGTCGGCGGGCTTGGCGGCGATGGCACCGACCTGATGATCATCTTGCAGGCGCTGGGCCGGGGTCTTGTGCCGGAGCCCTACCTGTTCGGGCTGGTACTGCCGGGCAAGCTTCTGTCACTGAGCGCCGATGATGCCCAGCGCGCGCGTTGGCTCGCGCCGCTGCTGGAAGGCGAACATCAGCTGGCGCTCGGCTGGCAGGAGGTTTTCGCGCGTTTTGAGGCCCAGGCCATCACTGCCCAAGCACGTCAGAAAGATGGTCATTGGCATCTCAGCGGGCGCAAGGATCTTGTCATGAATCTGGACGCCGCTGCCGCCACGCTGGTCACCGCGAAGCTCGAAAGCGGCAAGCTGGGGCTATTCGTCGTACCTGCCGATACGCCCGGTGCCCTCCC
This sequence comes from Vreelandella xerophytica, assembly GCF_968048975.1. The sequence goes on from NZ_OZ309106.1 coordinate 1,994,414, forward strand.
CTTCACGTACGTGACCATGGACGAGCAGTCTGCGGGGGATCTCACGCTGCAAGACGTTGTGCTGGAATCCGAGAACTGCTTGAGCGAAGACGTGGAAAGCGCGCTTGAGGAGACACTCGCCATGGGCCGCGCCGCGCTCTGCGCGCAGGCACTTGGCGCCATGGAGTCCGCTTGCCACCAGACCCTTGCGTACCTGAAAGAGCGCAAGCAGTTCGGTGTGCCTCTGGCAACGTTACAGGCGCTGCAGCATCGTATGGTGGACATGCATCTGCACCTGGAGCAATCCCGCTCCATGGCGATTCTGGCGGCCACCAGCCTGACGCTCACGCCCTTTGATCGCGACTACAAGATTGCTGCGGCCAAGGCATACTGCGGCGAGTCCGCGCGCTTTATCGCCGAACAGTCCATTCAGCTTCACGGCGCCATGGGCATGACCGAAGAGTGTCATGTGGCCGCTTACGCCAAGCACCTGATAATGTTCGATCACTACCTGGGCGATAGCGACTATCACCTTGAAACCGTCAGTGACCGGCTCATCGTTGACTAACGAGGATCGCGAATAGCCTCAACGTCAATCGAGCCCGTTATCTGCAGTACACCTGTAGTGCAGTAGAAGGCGGCCTTTCGTCAAAGCCGGCGTAAATGGTCCAAGGCTCTCTGATAATTCGCTCGCAGCGTGGCTACTTCATCGGCCACGCTGCCAAGCGTGGCGATAGCCCCCACGCCCTGCCCCGCACCCCAGATATCCCGCCAGGCCTTTGATTTGCTGCTACCTTTGGAGCCATAGCGCATCGCGCTCTTGTCTCCTTCGGGCAGCGCGTCCGGATCCAGCCCTGCCTGCTCGATGCTCTGGCGCAGATAGTTGCCGTGCACACCGGTAAACAGATTGGTATAGACGATGTCCTTCGCAGCGGCGTCCAGCACCATCTGCTTGTACTCGGCCTGAGCGCGGGCCTCCTGGGTCGCGATAAAACGTGTGCCCATATACACAAGATCAGCCCCCAGCGCGCGCGCCGCGGCAATCTGCTCGCCTTGGGTAATGGCGCCGGCGAGTACCAAAGGCCCGTCGAAGAACCGGCGCACCTCGGCGACAAAAGCGAACGGGTTAAGCCGACCGGCATGGCCACCGGCGCCCTGGCACACCAGAATCAGGCCGTCGACGCCGGCATTCACCGCCTTTCTGGCGTGGCGCAGGGTAGTCACATCGTGAAACACCAGACCGCCGTAGCCGTGCACCTGCTCGACCACCTGGTTCGGCGCGTGCAGGCTGGTAATCACCAGCGGCACCTCGAACTCGGCGCAGAGCGCAACGTCATGATCAAGGCGGTCATTGGTGGGGTGCACAATCTGATTCACCGCAAAGGGCGCGGCCGGTACGTCGGGGTGGTCTTGATTGTACTGCGCCAGATGTTCGGTGATCTGCAAAAGCCAATCGCGCAGCACCTGGGCCGGGCGGGCGTTGAGCGCAGGAAATGCGCCGATGATTCCCGCCTGGCACTGGGCGATCACAAGTTCAGGCCCCGAGATAATGAACATGGGCGAGCCGATGACTGGCAGGCGCAGAGATTCGGTGAGTCTATCCATCATGGTCATCTCAAGGGTCGATCATTCAACGTCAGATCAGCGAAAGGCCCCTGTCGGGGCCTTGGTATTAAAGCGACTTACAGCTTGCTCTCGAGCTCCGGCAGAAGCTCGAACAGATCCCCCACCAGCCCGTAGTCCGCCACCTGGAAGATCGGTGCCTCGTCATCCTTGTTGATCGCCACGATCACCTTCGAGTCCTTCATCCCTGCCAGGTGCTGGATGGCGCCGCTGATGCCCACCGCGATGTAAAGATCCGGGGCGACGATCTTGCCCGTCTGGCCCACCTGCATGTCGTTGGGCACAAACCCCGCATCCACCGCGGCGCGGGAGGCGCCCACCGCCGCCCCCAGCTTGTCGGCAATGCCGTCCAGCAGCTTGAAGTTCTCGCCGTTGCCCATGCCCCGACCGCCGGAAACGATGACCTTGGCGCCGCCCAGCTCCGGCCGGTCGGACTGAGCCAACGCCTGGTTGACGAACCGGGACTGGGCGTTCTCGACCACCGTGTCCACGGTGTCGATCGGGGCGCTGCCCCCCTCACTCACCGCGTCGAACGCCGTGGTGCGCACGGTCATCACCTTGAGGGCGTCGTCGCTTTTCACCGTGGCGATCGCGTTCCCCGCGTAAATGGGGCGCTTGAAGGTATCGGCGCTGTCCACAGCCATGACTTCGGACAGCTGGCTGACGTCCTTGAGCGCGGCGACCCGCGGCAACACGTTCTTGCCCGTGGTGGAGGCGCTGGTCAGAATGTGCGTGTAGTCGTCGGCCAGGGCCACGATCAGCGCACTCAGCGGCTCGGCAAGCTGGTGGGCGTAAACACTGTGATCGGCCAGGCGCACGCGACTCACGCCGTCGAGTGTCGCGGCGGCATCCGCTGCGGCCTGGACGCCTTCGCCGGCGATCAGCACGTCGATGTCACCCCCGATCTGGCGGGCGGCGCCCACGACGTGGGCGGTGGCGCTGGCCAGCTGTCCTTCGTGAAGATCGGCAAGTACCAGAATGCTCATGGTATGTACTCCTTGAAAAGCGGGGAAAAGAATCGGGTAACGCAGCCTTCTTAAAGAACCTTGGCTTCGTTTTTCAACTTGTCGATCAACTCGTCCACCGAGGCGACCTTTGATCCGCCCTTGCGCTCCGCCGGCGTTTCAACTTTCAACAGGCTGACCTTCGAGGCCATCTCGATGCCGTAATCCGCCGGCGTCCGGGTCTCCAGCGGCTTCTTCTTGGCCTTCATGATGTCGGGCAGCTTGGCGTAGCGCGGCTCGTTCAGGCGCAGGTCCGTGGTGACGATCGCCGGCAGCGTCAGCGCCACGGTCTGCAGGCCGCCGTCGATCTCGCGGGTGACGTTGGCCTGGTCACCGTCAATCACCACTTCGGACGCGAAGGTGCCCTGGGGCAGGTTGGTCAGAGCCGCCAGCATCTGCCCGGTCTGGTTGTTGTCGGTGTCGATTGCCTGCTTGCCGAGAATCACCAGCCCCGGCTGCTCTTCTTCCACGACCTTGGCCAGCAGCTTGGCCACCGCCAGGGATTCGGCGCGCTCATCGGTCTCGATGTGCAGCGCCCGATCCGCGCCGAGTGCGAGCGCCGTACGCAGCTGTTCCTGAGAGGATTTCGGGCCGATGGAGACCGCGACCACTTCCGTGGCCGTGCCTTTCTCCTTGAGACGCACTGCCTCTTCCACGGCGATTTCGCAGAAGGGGTTCATGGCCATCTTGACGTTGGTCAGATCCACGTCGGAATGATCCGCCTTGACGCGAATCTTGACGTTGTAATCGATGACGCGCTTTACCGCGACGAGAATTTTCATAAAGGCTCCAGACTGATTCAAGGTTTCACGGACATAGCGACGAATTAGAACGCCTCAAATTCCGCAAAGCAAAACACAATTTCAACTTTATGGCTTAAAAGTAAAAAAACCTCGCGTAAACGTCAAGCGCTTCCCGATGACAGCCCTGGAGCATCAAAATGACAACAGCCCAAGCAAGAGCGCCAGAAGCGGCACGGTGGCGATAAGGAACCGGCCGTTCCATCGATAGCCGATCCGCATCGCGGAGACGCCGGTAAAGCGTGACAGAATCACCATCGACGCCGTCATGGGCGAGGACATCAGTGCCAGCGCCCACCCCACCATCAAAGAGGCGGCAATGATCACCGGCGCAAAGCCGTCGATGTTCAGGGTGGGAAGAAGCCCCGCCAGCAGCGTGACAGTGACAATCGGGTTTACACCCAACTGAGCGAGCCCCAGGACCGTGAGCATGGTCAGGATGGCGTTATAAGCGCCCAGCCAGTCGAACATGGCCATTAGCGGCGTCAGCGTCTGCATGTCCACCAGGCCAATACACAGATGTCCCAGGTACCCGGCCGCGCCCAGCACCACGATCTCGTTGGCGCTGGGCGTCAGCAGCCAGGGAAGCTGGCGATGCAGGGTCTTGACGGCGGCGGGTACTCCCGCATGACCAAGGCGGCGACGTTGCCAGGCAAGCCACGCCAGCGCCCCGCTGGGCGCGCCGAGCAGCGCAGCAATGGGCAGGCGCACCTCAAGCAGCCAGGCAATCGCCACCACCAGTGCCACGACGGCGGTCAACAACACGCTGAACTGGGCAAGGGGCTTGAGCGAAGGCGTCGGCAGGGCCCTGCTGGCGGGCGGATGGGGGCCGGTCACATAGTCCACTGCCCATCCGATCAAAAAGATCAATCCTGCCGCGGACAGGATATAGGGGGCGAGTTCCAGCCAGGTAATCTGTGGAATGCTCGAGAGCACCACGGCCACGCCCATTCCCATGGGGGAGATCAGTGGCGCCAGCGAAAAACCACGCAGCAGTGCCAGCATCATGCGTCGTTGGCGTGCCTTGCGCACCCAGTTGCGACCCTGGGCCGCCTCGAGGGTGTTGCTCTTTTCGATCATGGCGGCGAACAGGTTCAACACACCGATATTGAGAATGATGCCGAACAGCATCGAGCCAAACGAGAGGATCGGGTAGCGGCGGCTCGGGGGTTGCAGCAGCATGGCCTGGCCGCAGCGGCGTACCAGATGCGAGCGGTAGGCGGGAAGGCGCATCATGCTCAACGCCACCACGAAGGTGGCGAAGAAGGCGAAGCGGCCGCCGGCCTCGACAAGCAGCGAGCCCGGCGAAGGCGAGTAGCAAAGCACCAGTACGCTCAGAATGCCGGCGGCGATGAGCAGCCCCTTGGCCATGCGATTCAACTGCCCGGCCAGGGTAGCGAGATAGCCTATCAACGCCGAGATACCGATGTCCTTTGCGACATCGGCACCGGCCACCAGATGAAAAAGCGTCGCGATCGTGACCAGCAGCAGAAGCGAGACCCGCAGGCGGGCAAGGGTCACTCGCGACGCTCTCTCAATTGCGCGATGGGCACGCCCTCAAGAGATTCGCTGCCGCTGCGCCGCCTGAACGAGCCTTCGCCCATGGCGACCAGGTTGCCCTGCTCATCGACGATGTCGGCGCTGGCCATGTAGATCTTGCGACCACCGCCACGCAGCACCCCGGTGGCCCGCAGCACACCTTGCCTGGCCGGGCCGACAAACGTGGTATTGAGCGACAGCGTCACGGCGCGCCGGGCGTTGCCGTCCACGGGGCAATAAAGCCCGGCCAGACTCAGCGCGTTGTCCAGCATCGACGCGAGCACGCCGCCATGAACGTTGCCGCTGCGGTTCATGTGCTTGGCCTCCAGAGTCAGCTCGACCACGGCACGCTCTTCGCTCCACTCGACCACGTAGAAGCCCAACAGGTCGTTGAAACCGCCCGGCTCGTCGACCTCGGCACCGGTTGGAGCATCATCGGCTAAACGCATCACTCGCCCTCCTGCTGAGCCAGATCACGCAGGCGCCCCTTGAGAATCTTGCCGGTCGCGGTCGAGGGTAGCGCTTCCATCAGTACGATATGGGTGGGCCGCTTGTAAGGTGCCAGACGCTCGGCGATGAACGCCTTCAGCTCGGTCATGTCGACCTCGATTCCCGTTTCACCCTGTACAAAGGCCACGACTTCCTCGTTACCCGCTACCTGGCGACCCACCACGGCCGATAGCGTGATCGCCGGGTGTTCGTTGATGACCGCCTCCACATCCGGCGGGTAGATATTGAAGCCCGAGCGAATGATCAACTCCTTGCTGCGCCCGACGATATAAAGCTGATCATGGTGATCGAGCCGGGCGATATCTCCGGTATTGAGCCAACCATCCTCAGTCAGGGTCTTGCGCGTCGCTTCGGGCTGACGGAAGTAGCCTTTCATGATGTTGGGGCCGCGCACCCAAAGCTCGCCCACCTCTTCACCGGCGTTTTCGGTCGTGGCGCTATTGCCAAGCGGCTCCAGCCGGTACTCCAGAAGAGGCAGCACCCGTCCTACGGTGTTGCTGACGTGGCGGTCGTCGATGCGGGTCTGGCTGATGGTGGGACTCGCCTCGGTCAATCCGTAGCCGTTGTGCAGCGTTAGATCGAACACGTCCTCCACCCGGGTTTTAGTGTCGCTGTCCAGCGGCGAGCCGCCAGCGGATATATAGATGAGCGCGGGCGCTTTCAAGACGCGCTGTTCGCGTTTGAGATACTCGAGCGCCCGTGCATACATTGCGGGCACCCCCTGAAGTACGCTGATCCGCTCCTCTTCAAGCGCATGCAAAAGATGTCCGGCCTCGAAGCGGGGCACCGTATAAAGACAGGCACCGTTGTAAAGCGAGCCCATGCACACTGACGAGAGGCCGAATACATGTGACATCGGCAGCACGCCATAGACACGCTGACCTTCGCGCAGGTGGCGCATGCCACCGGAAATCGAGGCAATGTAAAGGATGCCACGGTGGGTCAGCATGACCCCCTTGGGTATACCGGTTGTGCCCGAGGTGTAGATCATCGCCGCCACTTGATCGGCGCCGCTTTCGCTTACCGGCTCCGGGTCGCTGTCAAATAGCGGCGACAAGGCCAGTCCACCCAGTTGGGGGTGCTGATAGCGGTCGGCGCCGTGACGCTCGGCGTGACGGGTCGCCTCCGCCGAGGCCTCGCAGGTGTAAATGACACGCCGAGGCAGGCAGTTACCCTGGATCAGGTCGATCTCCTGGGCCGATAGCCTGGAGTTGACGATCGCGACCCAGATGTCCATTTCACTGGCGGCCAGTAACAGCACCACTAAGGCTCGGCAGTTTTCGCTCACTGTCATCAATCGGTCGCCGGGGCGAAGTCCCTGCTGCTCAAGCCACCGGCAGGCCGCGCGTATCTCCTGGCCAAGCTCGGCGTAGCTCCAGCGCACGTTGCCATCGACGATGGCCGGATGGTCAGCAAGGCGCTGTGCGTTTTCAAGCACTCGAGTGCTGAGCCGATGTGGCAGATTGGCCACCAGCTCGCTTGCCTTTTGTCCGAAGATATCTTCGTCCGGGGCCTGGTAGGGAACCGACAGAGCCATCAGGACGCTTCCCGCACCATGTTACGGGCGATGACCAGCTGCTGGATTTGCGTGGTCCCTTCATAGATACGAAACAGGCGCACATCGCGATAGAAACGCTCGACGGCATACTCCGACATGTAGCCTGCACCGCCGTGAACCTGCACCGCGCGATCCGCCACGCGCCCCACCATTTCGGCACAGAAGAGCTTGCAGCAGGAGGCCAGCGTGGAAACGTTCTCGCCATCATCCTTGCGCCGCGCGGCATCCATGACCATGGTCTTGCCCGCGTAGGCCTCGGTCTTGCTGTCGGCCAGCATCGCCTGCACCAGCTGATGCTCGGCAAGTGCTGCACCGAACTGCTTGCGCTCCATGGTGTAGTTGAGTGACTCCTCCACCAGCCGCTCGGCAACGCCGACACAGACCGCCGAAATATGCAGCCGCCCACGATCGAGCACCTTCATCGCAGTCTTGAAGCCTTGCCCTTCCTTGCCGCCGATGATGTTCTCGGCGGGCACCCGGCAGTTGTCGAAAATGATATCGCAGGTATGTGCGCCCTTCTGGCCCATCTTGCTGTCCGACGGGCCGCGGTGGAGCCCCGGCGTATCGCCTTCGACGATGAAGGCCGAGATACCGCCGGCTCCCTTGTTGCTTGGGTCGGTACGCGCCATCACGGTGAAAAGATCCGCCTCCGGACCATTGGTGATATAGCGCTTGGTACCGTTGAGAATGTAATGGTCGCCATCGCGCACCGCGGTGGTGCGCAGGCTCGCGGCGTCAGAGCCGGAATCGGGCTCGGTCAGGCAAAAGGAGCTCAGGATTTCGCCGGTGGCCAAGCGCGGCACGTAACGGGCTTTCTGCTCTTCGGTGCCGTCGATCAGAATGCCCTGGGCGCCAATTCCGTTATTGGTGCCGAAGACCGAGCGAAAGGCCGGCGAGGTCTTGCCGATCTCCATGGCCACCAGCGCCTCTTCTTCCATGGTCAGGCCAAGGCCGCCGTACTCTTCGGGTATGGACAGGCCGAAAAGCCCCATTTCCTTCATTTCCGCCAGCAGTTCGGCAGGGACCGCGTCGTCCTCGGCCAAGCGTGCTTCGTTGGGAATCAAGCGTTCACGGACGAAACGGGAAATGGTATCGACAAGCTGAGTGATGAGTTCGGGATCACGAATCATGGCGGCTCCTGGCGGCAAAGGTTTAGCTTTATGGTTAGCAATAGCGCTTGAGATCATGGCGCTTCAGACGCAACGTTTGATGAAGCAGCGCCTAAAAGCACTACTCTTGAACAGTGTTCGTCTTGAACCATGCTGGTCTTGAACACGGTTCGCCTTGAACGCTGCTCGCCTTGAACGCTGTTCGATAACGGCTTTGAAAAGCGCTGATCTTGGATATGGTCCGCAATATTTCGCGTTGCGAAATCAACGTCCACATTGCTTGTCAGGCACTTTTGCATAGCCTAGGATGGCAGTCAATAATCGAAACACCATTTTGCAATGCAAAACCAAAACCTATAAAAGACATTAACTGCTGCGAGGATCCAGCGTATGGCGATTGAATCGACCCCTTCTTCCTTTACCAGACTCGGCATTGTGGGAACCGGTGCCATGGGCCGGGGTATCGCTCAGTTAGCCGCCCAGGCCGGACTTGACGTCATTCTTTTCGATGTCCGGCAGGGAGCCGTCAAGGAGGCCAGGACGTTTATAGAAGGCCTTTGGGCACGTAGCGCTGAAAAGCAGCGCATTACCCCTGAAAAGGCGCAGCAATACGGCGCGCGCCTGCACGAAGCCGCAACGCTTGCCGAGCTTGCTGGATGCGATATCGTGGTGGAAGCCATCGTGGAAAAGCTGGAGGCCAAGCAGGGGCTTTTCAGCGAACTGGAAGGCATTGTGGGCGAGCAGGCAGTGCTCGCTACCAACACCTCGTCGCTTTCAGTCACAGCGATTGCTGCGGCTTGCCAGCATCCTGAGCGCGTCATCGGTTTTCATTTCTTCAACCCTGTACCGCTGATGAAGATCGTCGAGGTCATTCCGGGGTTGCGTACGCACAGCGATGTCACTCAGCGCATCACCGCCCTGGGTGAGGCCATGGGCCACTTTACGGCACAGACCACAGATACGCCGGGGTTTCTCGTCAACCATGCCGGGCGCGCCTTCGGCACCGAAGCCCTGCGCATCCTCGGCGAAAGCGTGACCGACCCGGCCACCATCGACCGCATCATGGTCGATCAGGGCGGCTTTCGCATGGGGCCGTTCACTCTGCTGGACCTTACCGGGCTGGATGTCTCCCACGCGGTAATGGAGTCCATCTACCACCAGTTCTACGAAGAGCCGCGCTTTCGCCCTTCTCCTTTGACCCGCCAACGTCTCATTGCCGGCCTACTGGGCCGCAAGACCGGGGAAGGTTTCTACCGTTACGTGGATGGCCAGCAACAGCTACCCGAAGAACCCCGAATTGCAAAGGCGCCGGCCTGTCCTGTGTGGATCAGCCAGGAGGATTCAGAAAGCGCCGACAAGCTTGCGAATCTCGTCAATAGCGCCGGCTGGACACTGGAAAGTGGCGATATGCCCTCCGAGCAGGCGCTTTGCCTGCTGACCCCCTTCGGCGAAGACGCCACCGGTTGCGCCCTGCGCCAAGGGCTTGACGCCCGGCAGTGCGTGGCCGTGGACATGCTCGCCGGGCTCGACAAGCGCCGTAGCGTGATGGCCACCCCCGTGACCCGTAAAGACGTTGTCGACGCTGCCGCCAGCCTCCTTCATCTTGATGGTACGCCGGTCAGCATCCTCGCGGACAGCAATGGTTTCGTCCTGCAGCGCATCACCGCCTGCATCGTCAACGTGGGCGCCGAGATCGCCCAACAGGGCGTGGCCGCCCCCGCCACCATCGATCGCGCCGTGGAGCTCGGCCTCGGCTACCCCTTCGGTCCGCTGAAGATGGGCGACCACTTTGGTCCGGCCCGCATCCTGACCATCCTCGACAACCTGCTCGAGGCAACCGGTGACCCCCGTTACCGCCCCAGCCCCTGGCTGCGTCGCCGCGCCGAACTCGCCATTTCGTTGACCACCGGCTGAACAAAAAAAGGAGAACCTCCATGCAAGACGCTTACATCTACGACGGTATCCGTACGCCCTTCGGCCGCCACGGCGGCAGCCTTGCATCCATTCGCCCGGATGACCTGCTTGGTCTGACCCTCAAGACGCTTATCGAGCGCAACCCCTTCAAGACGGAAAGCTACGAAGACGTTCTGGCAGGCTGCACCAACCAGGCCGGCGAGGATTCGCGTAACGTGGCGCGTCATGCCGGGCTCGTGTCAGGTTTGCCCATCGAGGTGGCGGGGCAGACCGTCAACCGGCTGTGCGGCAGCGGCCTGGCGGCGATGATGGATGCTGCCCGCGCCGCCCGACTGGGCGAAGGCGAGCTGTTTCTGGCTGGTGGCGTGGAATCCATGTCCCGCGCCCCGTTCGTTCTGGGCAAGGCGGAGTCTGCCTACACTCGTCACCAGCCCATGTTCGATACGGTCATCGGCTCACGCTTTCCCAACCCCTGGATCGCCCAGGAGTACGGCAGCCACAGCATGCCGGAAACCGCCGATAACATCGCCTTTGATCTGAACATTGGCCGCGAGGCAAGCGACGCCTTCGCCGCACGCTCCCAGGCCCGCTACGCGAAGGCCCTGGCAAACGGCTTCTATGATGATGAAATCGTGGGTGTCGAGGTTCCCCAGGGACGCAAACAGCCGCCCTTGCTGATAGACAAGGATGAGCATCCGCGCCCGCAAAGCACTGAAGACAAGCTCGCCAAGCTAGGCAGCCTGTTTGAAGGCGGCGTGGTCACCGCCGGCAACGCCTCGGGCTTGAACGACGGCGCCGCGGCGCTGATCATCGGCTCGAAAGCGGCCGGCGAGAAGGCAGGTCTTGCCCCACGCGCACGCATTGTCGCCAATGCGGTAGCTGGCGTGTCTCCTCGTGTGATGGGCCTGGGACCGGTACCGGCCTCGAAGAAGGCACTGGAACGCGCGGGGCTTACGCTTGATCAGATGGACGTGATCGAGATCAATGAAGCCTTTGCCGTACAGGTGCTTGGCTGCGTGCAGCAGCTTGGCCTTTCGAGCGACGACCCACGTCTGAATGTCAACGGCGGTGCGATTGCCATCGGTCACCCATTGGGCGCCTCAGGAGCACGTCTGGCACTCACCGCGCTGCGCCAGCTGGAAGCCACCGGAGGTCGCTACGCGTTGGTCACCATGTGTATCGGGGTGGGCCAAGGTATCGCTTCCATTATCGAACGGCTGGACGTTTAAAGGCTTCGTTGAAGGGGGTAACGCTGCCTTTGGGTAGAGTAGATATGCAACAATGAGCACTATTCATCACCTATCTGGACGACTAAATGCAACACACCGATACCGATGCCCCGGAGTCATCCGGTAAAGACCGTAACTTTGTGACCGCGCTTGCCCGCGGTCTGGAGCTGCTTCGCGCTTTTGGAACCGGTGAAGAGTATCTAGGCAACGCCGAACTCTCGAACCGAGCGGGTATCCCCCGCCCAACGGTGTCGAGACTTACTTACACACTCACTCAACTTGGCTACCTGCAGCACAATACCCACCTGGAGAAATACCGACTTGGTCCAGGCGTTCTGGCACTTGGCTACCGTTTTCTGGCCAACATGGGCATCCGTGAGGTCGCAAGGCCTCATTTACAGCAGTTTGCCAATACTACTGATTGTAATGTGAGCCTGGGCGGCGCGGATCGCAATGACATGGTGTATCTGGAAACCTGCCACGGCAGCGGCCCCTTGATCATTCGTCTGGACGTGGGTTCACGCCTGCCCATTGCCACCTCTGCCATTGGCCGGGCTTGGTTATGCGGGCTGCCGGAAGTAAAGCGGCGGCAGACCCTTCAGGAGCTTGCCGAACATCATTCGGCTGACTGGCCCGCCTTGAAGGCAGGCATTGAGCAAAGCATGGAGGATTATGCCAAATACGGATTCTGTTTTTCCGAGCAGGATTGGCAGCGCGATATCAGTGCAGTCGCCATGCCGTTGATATTGGAGGATGGTGCCGAAGTGATGGCGATCAACTGTGGCGGTTCCAGCGTTCGTCTAGGGCATGACCGTCTGGTCAATAACCTGGGCCCGAGGCTTAAAGAAGTTGCGACTCAAATCAAACAAGAATTCGCCCCCAAACCCCGTATAGTGCGCTAAGCTGATTCTCCTGGTCTTACGCTAACGACCGTTTGAATGCATCATACAAGCTTGATGGACAATGCCACATGGGAGCAAGGATGCCGGAGGAGCGGGTCAAACGTGAGGGTGAAACCCTGATCCTTCAGGGAGAATGGACGCTTGAGCATTACACACAGTTAAAAAAGACCCTTGAGTCCACCTCAAGAGATAACCACCCTGACGTGTCGCTCAAGGGGTTCGAGCGTCTGGATACGGCGGGTGCTGCGCTGATCATCAACCTGGTGGGGGTCGAACGCGCGCAGGAGATCGATGCGTGGGCGGGAGAGCTTCCCAAGGAACAGCAGGCGCTGATCAAGCGCATTGCCGAGGCAATGGATGTATCACTTGAACCCGACCGCCAAACGCCCAGCCGGCTCACGCAGGCGTTGGCCGGTATCGGTGCGCAGGTAGAAGGCCTGTGGCATCAGCAGCGCCAGCTGCTGGGCTTTATCGGGCTGGTACTGGTCACATTCATCCCCTTGCTGTTGTCTCCTCGGCGCTGGCGTATCACCGCCACCGTCGCCCATATCCAGCAAAGCGGCTTGAACGCCGTGCCTATCGTGATACTGCTTACCTTCATGGTGGGCGCGGTGGTCGCGTTTCTGGGAGCTACGGTGCTCCAGGACTTCGGTGCCACGATCTATACCATCGATCTGGTCGCATTCTCCTTTCTGCGCGAATTTGGCGTTCTGCTGGCCGCCATACTGCTGGCCGGGCGCACCGCCAGCGCCTTTACCGCCCAGCTGGGCGCGATGAAATCCAGCGAGGAAATCGACGCACTCAAGGCGCTCGGGCTCGACCCTGTCGAGCTGCTGGTCCTGCCGCGGGTCATGGCCATGCTGATCAGCCTGCCTCTTCTAGCGTTTGTGGGGATGCTGAGCGGGCTCGTCGGTGGGGCGATGGTGGCGACGCTGTCGCTGGATATCTCGCTGTCCCAATTCATGAACACCTTGCAAAAGGATGTTTCCGTCACCCATTTTCTCGTCGGCCTCAGCAAGGCGCCGGTGTTCGCCTTCGTCATTGCGGTAATTGGTTGCCTGGAAGGCTTCAAGGTGGCGGGGAGCGCGCAGTCCGTTGGCGCCCACACCACCTCCAGCGTGGTGCAGTCGATCTTCATGGTGATCCTGATCGATGCTCTGGCCGCGCTCTTTTTCATGGAGATGGGATGGTAAGCCAACGCAAAAGCCAAGAGAGTTCTTCCGAGCCCGTTATCAACGTGCGTGGTCTGGTCAACCGTTTTGGCGATCACGCGGTTCACGAGGATCTGGATTTAACCCTCAATAAAGGAGAGATCCTGGGCGTGGTGGGCGGCTCGGGCACCGGCAAGTCGGTACTGCTTCGAAGCATCGTAGGGTTGAAACGCCCTGACGAAGGCACGATCGAAGTACTGGGCACCGACCTGAATACGCTGAGCAACGACGAGCGAAGCCAGGTGGAGCGCCGCTTCGGTGTGCTGTTTCAGCAAGGGGCGCTGTTTAGCTCACTGAATCTGCAGGAGAACATCGCCCTGCCCTTGATCGAACACGTGAAGCTTCCTCGGGAAGAGGCCGAGTATCTGGCGCGCATCAAGCTCTCGCTGGTGGGACTTTCGCCGGAGGCGGCGCTGCAATCCCCCGAGTCCCTTTCGGGCGGGATGATCAAACGCGCAGCCCTTGCCCGTGCCCTGGCGCTGGACCCGGACATTCTGTTTCTCGACGAGCCTACCGCGGGGCTCGACCCCATCGGGGCGGCCGCCTTCGACAAGCTGATCGTTACGCTTCGCGACGCCCTGGGCTTCAGCGTCTTTCTGGTGACCCACGACCTGGATACACTCTACGCCGCCTGCGATCGAGTAGCAGTACTGTCACAAAAGCGCGTGCTGGTGGCCGACACCCTGGAAAACGTCGCTCGAACCGATGACGACTGGGTCCAGGACTACTTCAACGGCCCTCGGGGCCGGGCCGCCGCCTCTTCTTCTGATCAATAGTGAGACGCCCATGGAAACCCGCGCGCATCATGTTCTTATAGGCCTTTTTACCCTGATAACCGGGGCGGGGGCGCTGCTGTTTGCGCTCTGGATGAGTCAGGTGGCCGGCGAACAGGACTACCGCCCCTACCGCATCGTGTTCGAGCGAAGCGTCAGCGGATTATCGGAAGGCAGTGTGGTCCAGTACAACGGTATCGAAGTGGGCGAGGTCACGGCGTTGACCCTCGACCCCACCGACCCGCGCCGGGTGGTGACCGATATCCGCGTCTATGACGATACGCCGGTAAAGACCGATACCCGGGCGAAGCTTTCATTTGCCAGTATTACCGGCAGCATGTCGGTCCAGCTCCACGGCGGCGAGCCGGATAGCCCCCGCCTTGAAGCCCGATCCGACGAGGAGGTCCCTTTCATTCAGGCCGACCCCTCGCCGATTGCCACGCTGATGGACGAAGGCGAAGAGATGATCGAGAACATCAACGCGATCCTTGAAAACGTCAACGACCTCTTCAGCGATGACAACCGCGAGCAGGCGGGCAATATTCTGACCGACATTGCAGACATCACCGACATGATCGCCTCTCAGCGGGCTGCACTTGACGAAAACATGGCGCTGTTCGGCGATGCGACCCGCCAGGCAACCTCGACCCTCGAGAACATCGAGGTGTTGAGCCAGGAAACGACCCAGTTGTTTCGCCAGGATGGTCAGCGCGTGATGGACAGCGCTACCAGCGCAAGCCAGGATGTCGCCCGGGCCGCCCAGCGTATCGAGCAGCTGGTCAACGACAACGCCGCCGCGGTGGAAAGCACCCTGCTCAGCACCCAGGACATCGCCCCGGCGCTTTCGGCACTGCGCTCGACCCTGACCACCCTTGACCGCATCACCCGCGATCTTGAAGAGAACCCCGCCGACTTTCTGCTGGGTCGGGACCGCGTAGAGGAGTTTCGCCCATGAGAGCCCCCCTGACGACCACCACGCTTGCCACTGCAGCGCTGCTGGCCGGTTGTTCGATTCTGCCCGAAAGCGACCCCGCGACGCTCTATCGCCTGCCGGAAGCGAGAAGCCAGGCGCCGGTAAGCAACCCCGCACTCTCTGCCCATCGCCTGGGAATCGCCGCTCCGGAGGCGGGCCACCTGATCGGCAGCAACCGCATCGTGGTCTACCCTGAACACAATGTGGTCAATGTCTATGAAGGCGCGCGCTGGCACCAGGACGCCCCGGAGCTGATCCAGATGCGCCTCGTTTCGGGTCTTCAGCAAAGCGCCCTGTTCGATAGCGTCGGTGTGGACCGCCTGCCCGCCGACCTGATACTGCTGAGCGAGCTTCGCCACTTTCAAAGCGAGTACGACCAGCCCCCGCCAGAGGTGCGTGTCGAACTAGACGTACAGCTGGCCGACCGCCAGCGCCAGCCCTTGGCCCATCGAACCTTCACCGCGCGGGCACGGTCGGCAAGTGTCGAGATTCCCGACGTGGTGGATGCTTTCGGCGCGGCAAGCGACGAGCTGACCATGAGTCTGGTCGAGTGGCTGGGCAATCTCTCGGCGCAGACGCTCGACGGTGAAGCGACGGCCCCTTGAGCCAGGTATGTCCAGGTTTCCGGGTCAGGCCCGGGGATTTCGGGGATAGAAATGCTCGCTTTGGCGCTCCAGGTGGGAAAAAAACCGGGTGTCCTTGTAAGGCATCTTCATGAACCCGGATACGCCAAGCCCTTCGATCAGACTTACCGAGTCGAGTATCCGGTCAAGCAGCTCTCCAAACTCGCCCCCCCTGACGGGGTCCAGCAACCGATAGTAGCTGTGGATCTTGAGATGGCGCGGGTGAGCCTCAAAGATGATCATGCCGGTGTGGTGAATATCGTTCAGCTTTTTCAGCAGCGCCATGATCGTGTCGGGCAGCGCCAGAAGCTCCTCCGGGTCCGGGCCATCCTCGAAATAACTGTGCTGACGGGTACGGCTCTCCTCGGGAGTGGCGCTGAGTTCGTAGTGGATCCGCGTACCGGGCCGGCGGATAAACGACTCGCGCTCCTCTTTTCGCTCCAGATGAAGCGTCTGCCGGGCATTGAACAGACAACTCTTGAACACCCCCTGTCGGTGAATGGCGCAAGCCAGGTGCACCATGTTGTTCACCGCTTGGGTAAACGCAGGGCGTAGCGCCGGGTCATGCAGGTTCAAGGAGGAGTCGATATAAATACCCTGGGCCTCCCAGCGAATGGCCAGCCCCCCGACGACCGGATACTTGCCCAAGCGGCTGACCGCGGCCAGAAACGCCTTTTCGGTGTCGCCCATTCCTTGCATGAACTGCTTGTAGTAGCGGTCGAGCTGAACATCGTTGACGTCATTGAGCGTCTCCTCGGCATTCACCTCGCGCAAGAACGCCTTGCGCGAGCTGTACACCACGGTATCGATCTCTTTATCCGCCGAACGTACCCAGACCGGCACAAGGGGCAACAGCGGCTTTTGAGGCAAATCCACCATCACCAGTCTGGCCATGGCAGGCATACTCTCGATGAAGTAATTACCCGCCCGGCGCCGTGTCTGTGGGTCCGGATCCAGCATGGCGTCCAAGGTGCGGGCAAACGCCAGAGGAAGTCCCAGTGAGCTTGCCGGAATGGCCCGGTGGCCGAACCGACAGGACTGGGCCGAGGCCAGCGCGTATAGCGTTCCCGCCACGCCCTGCTCGTCGAACCGGGGCGAGGAGAGTGCGCCGCCAAGCTGCTCCTCGCCGATGAAGTAGACATCCCCCAACCGCGCATTGGTATGCTGAAGATGGTTGGACATCAGCTCCATCACGTTACTCCCCACCGGCATGAGCGCGGCATCGAGCTGGGCGAACACCGACGACCCCCAGTCGATGAGTGCCACCGATTCGTGCTCGGCGTCGAACACCAGATTCGAGGGCTTGATATCGCCGTGTACCAGCGGCCGCCCGAAAGGGCCGGTCTCCTGGCGAAGGGCGAGCAGGATATCGGCCAGCTGTGCGGCGATGCGAACGATCAAGCGCGGCGACAAGCGCCCTTGCTTGAGCGATATCTCTTCCAGATTCAGCCCCGGGGCGCGCTCCATCACGAGAATCGACTGGCTCCGAATACGCTGGTAAGCGATCAGCCTGGGAATACGCGGATGCGTGATCTGATCGAGCATGAACGCCTCTTCCTCGAGGCGCTCCTGAAGGTGAGTAGGCAGCGTGATTCGCGAGAACTTGAACACGTAGTGTGCCACGCCTTCGGGCTTTCGAGCATGTCCGGCAAAGACAAACCCATAGGCCCCCTTGCCGATCAGCTCGATCGACTCGAACCCCAGCTGCCCAAGCTGCACCTGACACAGTGCCACCCAATCCTTGAGCTTTCGCGCATCCTGATGGTTCAGAAGATAAACCGACTGCTCTTCAGGAATATAGAACTGCTGCAGCGCCGCCTGGGACATCGCGTTACCCGTCTATGTACACGCAGAAACCCTGGGCGTCAGCGCAGATGCAAAAGCATGGTCTCGGGCTGTTCCAGAAACCCTTTCCAGGCGTTACAAAAGCGTGCGATGGTGCCACCGTCGATAAACCGGTGATCGCCCGCCCAGGTGATGGTCATGATGGCTCGCCGCTCGACATCGCCTGCCTCGTTGAACCGCGGCAACCACTGGGTCTTGCCGATGGCCACGATCGCCGCCTCCGGCGCGTTGATGATCGGGGCGGCGTAGGTGCCACCCAGCGCGCCTATGTTCGAGACAGTGATGGTGCCGCCTTTCAAGTCCGCCTGCTCGACCCGCCCTTCCCGGGCTGCCTGGGTCAGACGGCCTACCTCACGGGCAAGCTCGACAAGTGTCAGGCGCTCGACACCTTTCACGTTGGGCACCATCAGCCCCGCCTTGCCGTCCACCGCCATTCCGATATTGCAGGCGTCCATGTAGTGAATGGCGTCACCTGCCTCGTTGAGCTGGGCATTGACGATCGGAGTCTGGAAAATGGCCAGCGCCATGGCCTTCATGAAAAAAGGCATCAGCGTCAGGCGCTCACCGCTTTCTTCCACGACGGGTTTCAACCGCTCGCGCAGTGCCAGCAGTGTGGTCACATCGACTTCATCGCCATAGTGAAAGTGCGGAATGGTGCTGGCCGAGTGCACCATGCGTTTGGCCATCGCCGCACGCATACCGCGAAGCGGCTCTACCCGGCCGGCAAACGTGTCAGACGGTGCCGCCGCAGGGCCTTGCTGGGCACTACTGCCCTGGCCACTTTCAAGATGAGCCAGCACATCCTGCTTCAGCACACGCCCGTCCTTACCGCTACCGGCGATATCACCAAGCTTGAGATCATGCTCGCGCGCCAGGCGGCGAACCGCAGGGCTTGCGGGGGTCTTTCGACTGTCGCTGGGAGCCGTGGTGCTTCCCTGAGAGCCCGGTGCCTGCGTACTCGACGCCCGGTTAGCCCGGGGCCCGTCTTTCGCCGAGGCCGTGACGGCGGGTGCTACGGGCATTTCGGCGTCATCTTCAACGGCGCCGGCCTCGTCAGGCGTATTGCTGGCCAAGGTGTCGTCTTCGGCCTGATAGGCGTAGAGCGGCGCGTGAACCTTGGCAATCTGACCCTGCTGCACGTAAAGCCGGGTGACCACCCCCGCCTCCGGGGCGGTGATTTCCACCAACGCCTTGTCGGTCATCACCTCGACTACCGGCTGGTCCTCCTCGATTCGCTCACCCTCTTTCACGCGCCATTCGACCAGCTCGCACTCCACAATGCCTTCGCCGATATCCGGCAGTACAAAATCGCTCATTATTATTCTCCGGGGCGCTAGAAATTGACGCTTTCGCGAATCGCTTCGAAAACCTTGAGGTGATCCGGCAGGTACTCCTTTTCAAGCACCAGGGGAAACGGAGTATCCAGGCCAGTCACCCGCCGAATGGGGGATTCGAGATACAGAAAACAGCGCTCCTGTACGGTAGCGGCAATCTCGCCGGCAAAGCCTCCGGTCAGTGGTGCTTCATGGCTGACCACCAGACGCCCGGTCTTCAGCACCGACTCCACGACGGTATCGGCGTCCCAGGGCAAGAGCGTGCGAAGGTCGATGACCTCGCAGGCGATGCCCTGCTCTTCGGCAAGCGTGGCTGCCTTCTCCAGCACTTCCATCTGAGCCCCCCAACCCACCAGCGTGATATCGCTACCTTCTCTGATGACTTCCGCCTCGCCGATGGGTAGCTGGTAATCGTTCTCCGGCACGTCGCCGGTCGCGGCGCGATAAAGCCGCTTGGGCTCAAGAAAAAGCACCGGGTCCGGGTCGCGAATGGCGGCCAGTAAAAGCCCTTTCGCCTGATACGGGTTTCGCGGTACCACTACCTTGAGCCCCGGCGTGTGGGTAAAGTAGGCCTCCGGTGATTGGGAGTGATAGAGCCCGCCGGCGATACCGCCACCGTAAGGGGTGCGAATGGTGAGCCCGCCCACGTTGAATAGATCCCCGGAGCGGTAGCGAAACTTGGCGGTTTCATTCACGATCTGATCAAACGCCGGAAAGATGTAGTCGGCGAACTGGATTTCCGCCACCGGCACCGACCCCTGGGCGGCGAGCCCATTGGCAAAGCCGATGATGCCCTGCTCGACCAGCGGTGTATTGAAGCAGCGCGCCTTGCCGTACTTCTCCTGAAGATGACTGGTGGCGCGAAATACGCCGCCAAAGACGCCGACGTCTTCACCGAAGCAGATGACTTTTTCATCTTCGGCCATGGCGGTGTCCAGCGCATTATTGATCGCCTGAAGTAGATTCATCGTCGCCATGTTACGCCTCCCCTTCCGCGTTCGCGTTCGCGGATGACTCGATACCCAGATCCAGTGATCGGGCGCCTTTGGGATAGGCCTCGGGGTAGCGGCGAATATGACGCTTCAGCTCGTCGAGCTGGCGCTGAAGTTCCGGCGTGATGTCGGCGTAGACATCGCTGATCAGCGACTCCAGCGGCACACAGGCGCGTTTTTCAGCGCGCTTCATGGTCTCGAGCACCTCCCGGCGCAGGCTTTCCTCTTCGTCCGCCTGCTCCTCTTCGCTCCACCACTCTTTCTGGATCAGCCATTTCTTGAGGCGCAGTACCGGGTCTTTCAACCGCCAGGTCTCCTCTTCGCTCTTGGCGCGGTAACCGGTGGGGTCATCGGAGGAGGAATGCGCGGCCAGGCGATAGGACATCGCTTCGATCAGTACGGGCTTGTTCTGCTCTACCGCGATGCGCCGCGCTTGAGTGGTGGCCTCATACACGGCCAGCGCGTCGTTGCCGTCCACCCGGATCACATGCATGTGATAGCCGATGGCCCGAGGCGCGATACCGTCAGCGGCGAACTGCTCGACCGCAGGAGTCGAGATGGCGTAACCGTTGTTGCGACAAAAGAAGATGACCGGCACCTGGTGAACCGAGGCCATGTTCAGCGCGGCGTGGAAGTCGCCCTCCGAGGCCGCCCCTTCGCCGAAAAAGGTCAGCGTACAAAAGCCCTCGCCGGCCAGCTTCTGACCGTAGGCGTAGCCGGTGGCCTGGGGGATCTGGGTGGCGAGCGGCGAGGAAATCGTCATGTAGTGAAGCTTGCGTGAGCCGTAGTGCACCGGCATCTGCCGGCCCTTGCCGTAATCGAGCTCATTGCCGAACAGCTGATTCATGAATTCGTCGATGGTGAAGCCGCGATACATCAGCGCGCCCTGCTCCCGGTACTGGGCCATGATCATGTCGGCATCGTTCAAGGCGGCAGTGGCGCCCACGATAGCCGCTTCTTCACCGGTACTCTGCATGTAAAAGCTCAGCCGCCCCTGGCGCTGGGCGGCCAGCATGCGCTCGTCAAGAAGTCGTGTGGCCAGCATGGCCTTGTAAAGACGTCTGGCGTGGTCGCGGTCAAGGGCGGGCTCGACGGCGCCTTCATAAAGCGCCCCTTCGGGGCTCAGTAGACTGAAGGTCGCCATGGAAAATTCGTCGCCGGTCATGAAACTCGGCTGGTGGCAGTAGCGTGTCATCGTTTTTATCCTTATTGGCCCCTTTTGAGGGCAGTGTTGTCGGTGCCGACCGTTTTTGCCAGTGGATTTATCTGGCAATGATCAACGCAACACAAGGACAGTACCCCAGCGCGATGACTTTAGGGATACAACTTAAGGCGGGGGTTATACGGGTAGGCGCTGGCGAAGGGTTTGCTGCAAGAGATCGAAAAGGCTGTCCACCGTCAGCGCCAGCAGCGCAATCAGCAGTGCCCCCTGCAGTACGTAAGCCATATTGCTGTTGATGATGCCGGCAATGATCGGGTCGCCCAGATTACTTGCTCCTACGGTGGCCCCCAGCGCGGCGGTAGCGATATTGATGGTGATGGAGGTGCGAACGCCGGCCAGAATGACCGGCGCGGCCAGAGGAAGCTCCACGCGCCAGAGGATCTGACGGCTGGTCATCCCCATGGCAAGCGCCGCTTCCTTGATGCGAGGGTCCACCCCGTCAAGCCCGGCTAGCGTATTGCGCACGATGGGCAAGAGCCCGTAAAGCATCAGCGCGACAATGATGGGCAGCGTGCCAAAGCCCAGTACCGGCACCGCGAGCGCCAGTACCGCCACAGGCGGGAATGTCTGACCCAGCGAGGCCAGCTGCCCGGCCAGGGGTAGGAAATCGCGGCCGCGCTCACGGGTGACACCAATACCTGTCAGTATACCGACACACACTGTGACCCCACCCGCCACGCCTACCACCAGAAGGTGTCGGCCAAGCAGGTCGAGAAAGCTTGCCCGGGAGTAGATCACCTGACGCGCCCCGGGCTCCAGCCATCTGAAAAAACTCTCCAGATAGGCCATGCCCATCACGGCCAATGCCAACAGCACAGCCCACGCCAGCGGTATCAACCAGCGCGGTGACAAGGGCGCTTGCCGGATAGCGACAACAGGGCTTCTAGCTTGCACGGTAGGCGCCTCGTTCAACCTGGGCTTCCTTGATGACCCGGCGCAGGGAAAGTTCGCCGATGGGAACATCGCTTGTATCCACCACCGTGAGCCGGTCGCAGTGATCGCGCAGCATCATTGAAAGTCCCTGACGCAGGGTAAAGTCGGCGGGAATGCGCGAATGCGCGGGAATCGTGGGCCCAAGCGACGACATATGATCTTTCACCCGCGTAAGTCCCGCCTGTTTGAGCCCCCTCTCGAGACCGCCCAGCAAGGACTCCACGAACGAGTCGCTGGGGTGCTGCAGCAGCGCAAGCGGGCTGCCCTGCTGCACGATGCGACCGTCGCGCATGACCACCAGATGGTCGGCAAGCTTCAACGCCTCGTCCATGTCATGGGTAACGAATACGATGGTTTTATGGAGCTTCGCCTGTAGTCTTGCCAGCTCATCCTGGAGCTTTTCCCGGGTGAGCGGATCCAGCGCACCGAAGGGCTCGTCCATCAGCAGAATATCCGGGTCGGCTGCCAGGGCGCGGGCAACGCCCACCCGCTGAGCCTGGCCGCCGGAGAGCTGATGGGGGTACTTGTGCGCGAACTCCCCAACAGGCAAGCCCAGAATGTCCATCAATTCTTCCACCCGGGCGGTGACCTTGTCTGCTGGCCACTTGAGAAGACGTGGCACCAGGGCGATGTTGCGCGCCACGCTCCAGTGGGGGAAAAGTCCGGTGCTCTGAATGACGTAGCCGATGCGTCGGCGGAGTTTCACCGCATCGAAGCTTTCAACCATCTGGCCGTCCAGCGTGATCTCGCCGGCGCTATGGGGGATAAGCCGATTGATCATGCGCAGTGTCGTCGACTTGCCACACCCGGAGGTGCCCACCAGCGCACAGAACTTGCCCGTGTCGATACGCAGTGAAATATCGTCGACGGCGAGCGCGTCGCCAAAGCGCTTGGTGACGTTCTTGAGCTCGATCATGCCTGTCCTCCGTGGCGGGTTATCTCGGCCAGCGCGCCAAGTGCAGAATCGACGACCAGCGCCATGACCACAATGGGCAGTGCCCCGAGCAGCACCATATCCATGGCCGCCTGGCCCAACCCCTGAAAGATGAACGTGCCAAGCCCGCCGGCACCGATCAGCGCCGCTACGGCGGTAAGTCCTACCGCCTGCACGGTGGTGATCCGTACGCCCTCCAGAAGCACCGGCAGTGCCAGGGGAAAGCGTACCTGCCAGAAGCGCTGACTGGCCTTCATGCCCATGGCCGTGGCGGCTTCCAGGGTATCCGGGCGAACCTCTTCCAGGGCGATGAAGGTGTTACGCACAATGGGTAGAAGGCTATAGGCAATCAAAGCGATCAGCGCCGGCGTATTGCCGATACCACTGACCCCGAGCTTGCCCAGAAACGCCACATTGGCGCCCAGCCAGGCAAGTGGCGCAAGCAACAGACCGAAAAGTGCAAGGCTTGGAATGGTTTGAAAGGAGTTGAGCAGCGCAAAGCCCACTTTCTGCGCCCGCCTGAAGCGGCGCATGAGCATGGCAAGCAAGAGCCCCAGTACGATGCTGATTCCCACCGCACTGGCCACCAGGGCAATGTGCTGTTTCAGGGCACTGGCGAACTGCCCCTGGCGGGCCAGAAACTCCTGAGCCAGCGCAAGATCCCCCAGCCAAAGCCGGATGCACAGCCACCAGATGAGCGCCACGCCGACCAGTAGCGCAGCGGTCGCCAGCCGCTTGATGCCCAGGCGAAGGCGAAGCTCTACCAGGCATAGAAGCAGGACGAAAAGCAGTGTCCAGTACGCCGCCCCCAACCCCAGTCGGGCCTGAGGGAGCTGCGGATCCATCAGGTAGTGGCCAGCCACCATCAGGCCAAAGGGCATGAGCAACAGCATCAGCACGACCAGCAGCAGCATCGCCTGATAATTGCCTCGATTCGGCCTGAGCGCCAGCGCGCCCAAGGCGACCAGCAACAGGGTAATCAACAGCGCCCCGACGACGCCCAATGCCTCGATTAGTCCATAGGAGGTCCCGGGTACAATCCGGTTGGGCGCCACACTGACCGCATTCAATAGCCAGACCGCGCCAATCATGACGCCTGCCAGGGCAATCAGTACGATATTCGGCGCTGTCTGGTGCTCGCGGGTTCTGACAAGGGAGGCCGCGCTAGATGTCATGCATCAATCGTCCAAACCATCGAGATAATCGCGGGCTACCTGGTCGGGGGACAAACCGTTGACCGCCACGTCGGCGTTCAGACGCTGAAGCGTTTCCAGGTCAAGCGTTTCGAACACGGCATTGAGCCGCTCTTCGATGGCGGGGTACGTAGCCAGCACGCTTTCACGAATGACCGGTGCAGGCTGGTAGATCGGCTGAACGCCCTTGGTGTCCTCAAGAACCACAAGACCCAGCGCATTGAGCCCACCATCGGTACCGTAGGTCATCGCCGCGTTGACACCGCTGGTCTGCTGGGCGGCAGCGCGCATGGTTGCCGCCGTGTTGCCCCCGGACAGCACCAGAAGCTGATCTTCACCCAGCTGAAAGCCATACGCCTGCTGGAAGGCAGGCAGCGCCTGTTCGGATTCGACAAACTCGGCGCTGGCGGCAAACTTGAAGTCGCCACCCTGCTCAAGATACTCCGCCAGATCTTCAAGGGTAACCAGTTCGTTCTCTTCGGCGACATCGCCACGAACGCTGATGGCCCAGGTGTTGTTGGCGCTGGCAGGACGCAGCCATACGAGCCCCTCTTCCAGGTCGCGCTCGCGCACGGTCTCGAAGGCCTGATCTGCATCGTTCCAGACCGGGCTATCCGTCATGTCGAAGAAGAAGGCACCGTTGCCGGTATACTCCGGATAAACATCGATTTCCCCGGCCTGGATCGCGCTTCGCACCACGCTGGTGGCACCCAGCTGCAAACGGTTCTCGGTGGGAATCCCTTCGCGCTCCAGCGCCTGAATGATCAGCTCCCCGAGAACGGCACCTTCGGTATCGATCTTGGATGACACCACCACCGGTTCATTGGCCTGGCTGGCACTGGCAACCAACGTGAGGGCGAGACCGCCAAGCGCAGTTTTTATCATTGAGCGCATTTTCATCATCCTTTATTCAACAAGCTCACAAGAGTGGTTCAAGTATAGGTGCCTGTCCGGCAAGCGCCACTCCCAGGCGCTTGTTTTCAGAGTGATTCAACCACCCACGAGGTCCCTTCCCGGGAATCCTTGAGCACGATACCCAGGGCGGCAAGCTCGTCGCGAATGGCATCGGCGCGAGCGAAATCCCTGGCGGCTTTCGCCTGCTGGCGCGCCTCTATCTTGGCCTCTATTTCCGTTTCACTGATAGCCGGCTGCGCGCTACTCCCCTTGAGAAACGCCTCCGGACACTGCTGCAAAAGCCCCAGCACTCCGCCCAGGCGCTCAAGCTCCGAGCCCAGCTGCTGCGCTTTTTCGGGTGCCTCGGTCTTGGCGCGATTTACTTCGCGGGCAAGGTCAAATAGTACCGCCAGCGCCTCAGGAGTGTTGAAGTCATCGTCCATGGCGCTTTTGAAGCGCGCATCGAAGGCCTCCAGCCCTTCCGGGGCGCTCTCAAGGGGCTGCGTCTGGACACCCTCCAGCGCGGTGTAAAAGCGAATCAGGGATTTACGCGCCTCGACCAGCGAACCTACCGAGTAGTTGATGGCGCTACGGTAGTGGCTGGCCACCAGTAGATAGCGCACCACTTCCGGGTCGTGTTCGGCAAGCACATCGCGGATGGTGAAGAAATTGCCCAGTGACTTGGACATCTTCTCCTGGTCGACCCGCACCGCGCCCGCATGCATCCAGGTATTGACGTAGGTCTTGCCGGTGGCGGCCTCGCTCTGGGCGATCTCGTTTTCGTGGTGCGGAAAAGTCAGATCCGGCCCGCCGCCGTGAATATCGAAGGTATCGCCCAGACAGCACGTGGACATGGCCGAGCACTCGATATGCCAACCCGGGCGCCCGTCGCCCCAGGGTGACGCCCAGTGAGCCTCACCGACCTTGGCGGCCTTCCAGAGCACGAAATCGAGCGGGTCTTCCTTGTGGGTATCCACCTCGACCCGGGCCCCCGAGCGCATGTCGTCCAGTTGACGGTTATTGAGCTTGCCGTAACCGCCGAACTTCCTGACTCGGTAATAGACGTCGCCGTTATCGGCAGCGTAGGCAAAGCCCTTGTCGATGAGTGTTTCGATCATCGCGACAATATCGTCGATGTGCCCGGTGGCCTTGGGTTCACGGCTGGGGGGCAGAACCCCCAGTCGCGCCTCGTCCTCGTGCATGGCATCGATCATGCGCTCGGTGAGCGCGGTGATGGACTCACCGTTGTCCTCGGCACGCTTGAGAATCTTGTCGTCGATGTCGGTGATATTGCGCACATAGGTAACGTCATAGCCGCGGGCGCGCAGATAGCGGGTGATCACGTCAAAGGCCACCATCACCCGGGCGTGGCCCAGGTGGCAGTAGTCATACACCGTCATGCCGCAGACGTACATGCTCACGCTACCCGCCTTGATCGGCGTGAATACTTCCTTGCGACGCGTCAGCGTATTGTAGATATGCATAAACGCCCCTCACCCCTTCTGCTGAATTTTCGCCCAGGTATCTTTCAGGCCCACGGTGCGGTTGAAGACCAGCTTGTCCGGGGTTGAAAGGTGGCGATCCGCGCAGAAGTAGCCCACCCGTTCGAACTGAAAGCGGGCCTCTGGCGCGGCATCACGCAGGCTCGGTTCACCGATGGCCTGGCAGATCACCAGGGAGTCGGGATTCAGGTGATCGAGGAAGTCGGCGTCCTTGTCACGATCGGGCTGCTCCACCATGAAGAGATTGTCGTACAGACGGACCTCCATGGGGATGCCATGCGTCGCGCTGACCCAGTGAATCACGCCTTTCACCTTGCGCCCTTCCGGGTTCTTGCCCAGGGTATCGCAGTCCACCGAGCAGTGAAGCTCGACAATCTCGCCGACGTCATCCTTGATGACCTCGTCGCAGCGAATCACGTAACTGTTGCGCAGGCGAACCTCCTTACCCGGCGCCAGACGGAAGAACTTCTTGGGGGCATCCTCCATGAAATCGTCCTGATCGATGTAGAGCTCGCGGGTGAGAGGAATGTGGCGCAGCGCCATATCATCACGGGCGGGGTGACCAGGGACCTCGTAAACTTCTTCAAACCCTTCGTCGACATTGGTCAGTACCACTTTCAGCGGCTTCATAACGCACATGGCGCGCGGCGCGTTGTCTTCCAGGTCCGAGCGGATCGCGTGGGTCAGCATGGCAATATCGACCAGACCGCCATCGGCACGGGTAACTCCGATCATCTCGCAGAACTTGCGAATCGAGGCAGGCGTGTAGCCGCGCCGACGCATGCCTGAAATGGTGGGCATACGTGGGTCGTCCCAGCCTTCGACAATCTTCTCGTCCACCAGAAGCTTCAGCTTGCGCTTGGAGGTGAGCGTGTAGTTGAGATTGAGCCTGGCGAACTCGATCTGGCGCGGCTTGCTGGGCACCGGCAGGTTGTTCAAAAACCATTCGTAAAGCGGACGGTGATCCTCGAATTCCAGTGTACAGATCGAGTGAGTGACGCCTTCGATCGCGTCCGACTGCCCATGGGTGAAATCGTAAGAGGGATAGATCTTCCAGGCGTCGCCGGTCTGGTGATGACTTGCATGGCGAATGCGATAGAGAATGGGGTCACGCAGGTTGATATTGGGCGAGGCCATATCGATCTTGGCGCGCAGCACCTTCTCACTCTCGCCGAACTCGCCCTTGCGCATCCTCTCCAGAAGATCCAGGTTCTCGTCAACACTGCGCTCGCGATATGGGCTTGGCTTGCCGGGTTCGGTCAGCGTGCCGCGGTATTCGCGGATCTCGTCCGGGGAGTGGTCGTCAACGTAAGCCTTGCCTTCACGAATCAGATGTTGCGCCCAGGTGTAGAGCTGCTCGAAATAGCTTGATGCAAAGCGCACCTGCCCCGCCCATTCAAAGCCCAGCCATGCCACGTCCTCCTTGATGGCGTCGATATAGGCCTGTTCTTCCTTGGCGGGATTGGTGTCGTCAAAACGTAAATGGCAGTCACCACCCAGTTCCTGCGCCAACCCGAAGTTCAGACAGATCGATTTTGCATGGCCAATGTGCAAAAAGCCGTTGGGCTCCGGGGGGAAACGGGTCACGATACTGGTGACCTGCCCGCTTTCGATCTCGTCGCTTACCTGGTTGCGAATGAAGTTCGGCGCTTTGGTGGTCTCATTGGTCATGGTGGTGTCGATAACCTCACAGTGGATGGCGTGCCGGTCGGCTAGCACCTAGGCTGTTAGTACATAGGCGATTAGCACCTAGGTTAAAAGCCTTTGCGCTTCGCGACGCCGGGCAAAACAGCTATTATAACGCGACGCCGATGCACAGCGCCAAGGCGAACGCCTTTATTCAACAGGAATTTATCTATGATCGTATTACAGACGAACGTTGGCGACATCACTATCGCGCTCAACTATGACAAGGCACCCAATACCGCCGCCAACTTCGAGCAGTATGTACGCGACGGCTTCTACGATGGCACGCTATTTCACCGGGTCATCGACGGTTTCATGGTGCAAGGCGGCGGATTTGACCAATCCTTCGAGCAAAAACCCACCCGTGATCCTGTCGAGAATGAAGCCGACAACGGTCTGGAAAACACCGTGGGCACCCTGGCCATGGCGCGCACCCAGGACCCGCATTCGGCCACCGCCCAGTTCTTCATCAATGTGGGCAACAACAGCTTCTTGAACCATAGCGGTAAAAATCTGCAGGGTTGGGGCTATGCGGTGTTTGGCGAAGTGGTCGACGGCATGGAGGTGGTGAACGCCATCAAGGGCGTAAGCACCACGCGGCGCGGCATGCATGCCGATGTTCCTGCCGAGGATGTCATCATCGAGCGCGCTTACGTAAAAGAAGACTGAATCCGGGAGCCTTATGCGCACTCTGCTGGTAGCCGATACGCATCTAAGCGGTGAGACCCCTTCCATCAATCAGGGGTTTTACCGCTACCTTGAGCACACCGCCCAGGGGGCGGATGCGCTCTACATTCTGGGTGACCTGTTCGATGCCTGGATTGGCGACGACGTACTTGATACCCCTCACCCCATCAGTACCGTGGCCGGGGAAGTCATCACGCGCCTGCGTGCGTTGGGCGAGGCGGGCACTACGATCTACTTCCAGCACGGCAACCGCGACTTTCTTCTGGGCAGGCGTTTCATCGACGCCTGTGGGGCCACGCTATTGCCCGATGTACACGAGGTCGAGCTTCAGGGCCTGCCTCTTGTGCTGCTTCATGGGGACAGCCTGTGTACTCTGGATGAGAGCTATATGGCGTTTCGCGCCCAGTCACGAAACCCTCAGTGGCAGACACAGATTCTAGCCATGCCCCTGCAGGAGCGGCTCGCCCTGGCCAAGAGATTGCGCCTTGAGTCGGACACCGCCAACTCGGACAAAGGGGAGGCGATCATGGATGTCACCCCCGGTGAGGTGACAGCCCTGCTGAGTCACTTCGGAGTGAGCGTGATGATTCACGGCCACACCCACCGCCCCCAGGTTCACGACCTGACCGTCGAGGGTGTGCCCGCCCAGCGTTTCGTGCTGGGAGACTGGAGCGTGGCGCAGGGCTGGGACATCGTGATCGAGCGGACCGAGGGCCGCTCTGCCAAGCCCGAGCTTCGCCAGTTCTCACTGGAAAGCCCCCCCTCAGCCGTCTGAACCGAGCGTCAGACACAAAAAGCCGATCCTGGGATCGGCTTTTTCTTGTGCCATTTCGTCTGGCCCGGTTCTGTCTGGCTGAACCAGCCATGACGGTCTCAGCGCTCGATATCCGCCTCGGCCCTGAGCGATGCGATCAACCCGTCAACGGCCGCCTGAGCGCGCAGCTGTTCACTGATCTGGGCGACAAAGTCGCCCGCCTGGGTGTCATCTTCGCCCCCCTGTGTCACGCTATCCAGCGCGACCACGCTGACCCGGGAAGGCATCGTCACGAACGTGTAACGGCTCGTACCTTCCTCTGGGCGCGCCATACGAAAGACACCGTCCACCAGCGTTGCCGGCAGTGTAGTGGGGCCCTGGCGTGAAACATCGCTTGCCTGCTGCCAGTCGATATCCACTGTCTCACCCGTTCGCAGCATGGTAACCAGCCGCTCGGCTTCCTGCTGCAGGGCCTGCTGACGCTGCGCGGCGGCTACATAGCCTTCGATCTCTTCGCGCACATCGTCCAGGGGCAGTAGCGTCGCCTCGCGATGATCCGCCACGCGCAACACCATGCGGCGATCATCGTCTAGCTCGATCACCTGGCTGTTGTATCCCTCTACGAGCACATCATCGGTGAAGGCTTCGTTCATGACGCCGGGTTCGGAGAGCACACCCGCCCCTTCACCCTGCGCGATCCAGTCCGTCTGATGGAGCGTCAGCCCCACATCATCGGCCACGCTCTGCAGGTCATCCGCGGCAAAACTTTCATCGATCAAGCGCTGCACCTGACGGTTGAACGTGTCGTTGACTTCATTGAGTGCTGCAGTATGAGCCAGGGTTTCGCGCTGCTCTTCATAGCTGAGCCCTTCGACCTCGGTCACCTGAAGCACGTGGAAGGCATCCCCCATCTCGACAGGTTGTGAGGTTTCGCCCTCGAAAAGACGAAATGCGGCGTCGTCAAACGCGTCACCCATGATTCCTCGAGAGATAACGCCCAGATCGCCGCCCTGCTCGGCGCTGGCGGTATCGTCAGAGTAGCGCAGCGCCGCATCCTCGAAAGAGGCGCCGCCTTGTATATCGTCCAACGCCTGCTGGGCACGCGCCTGAGCCTCGTCACGGCTGCGCTCGTCGCCAAACGTCACCATGATATGGGACACCCGCCGGTCGCTGGTCTGGCTTTGCGCCCGCCAGGTATCACGAAGGGTCTCTTCATCAACGTCGACCCCTTCGGCCATCTCCTGACGATCGATCACCACGTACTCCACCTGAACCTGCTCGGCTCGCTCGAAGCGCTCCGGGTGGGTATCGTAATACGCCTGAATCTCGTCATCGGTGACACTGGGCTCGAAATCGATGCCATTGCCATCCAGCATCACATAGCGAAAGCTGCGCTGCTGGTTCTGAAGAGCAATGACACGCTCACGCTCGTTGGGCAGGCTGAAATCGCTCTGGGCGATGCCCTGCTGCAGGTAGCGACGTTTCAAATCGCCCTTGAGCTCTTCACGAAATGCAAGCGGCGTATAGCCGGCCCGGGAAAGCTGGTTGCGAAAGATATCGGCATTGAAACGACCCTGCTGGTCCTGGAATTCCGGCAGGGTGACAATCACCTGATCGAGCTGATCATCGGAGAGGTAAAAACCGCCCTCTTCGGCATACTGACCCAGCAGCTCCTGGGTAATGAGCTGATCAAGCACCTCGTTTCGAACAGCGCGCTCCTGTTCGGGCGGTACCTGGCCGGAACGAAGCGCGCGCTGAACCTCAAGCTCCACCTGCTGGCGCAGGATGGGCTCACCATTCACGCTCGCCACCTGGTTGGGATCGCGACCGAAGGCGCTGAACAGCGACTCCACCCCAAACAGCGCCATGGCGGCGACCATGATCCCGATAATGATTTTGGCCCCCCAGCTTCGGGAACCATTTCGAATACTTTGCAGCATGCTTGCCTCAGATCGTCACAGCCATTTGTCGCGCCCGTCAACAGGGCCTTAAAAGAACATGGGCGCATCGCCTAAGCGATGCGCCCATTACGCTACGGCAACGCGAGCCAATTAATTGACGGCGTCTTTCAGCGCCTTACCGGCCTTGAAACTGGGCACCTTGGCAGCGCTGATCTGGATCGGCTGGCCCGTCTGCGGGTTACGACCCGTGCGTGCTGCACGCTCTTTGATGGCAAACGTACCAAAACCTACCAGTGAAACGCTTTCGCCTTTTTTGAGGCTATCGGTGACAGACTCCACCATGGCATCCAATGCGCGGGTTGCCGCTGCTTTCGGAATATCTGCAGACGCGGCAATAGCTTCAATCAGCTCGGACTTATTCACACTTCACCCCTTAAATGTTTCGAAAAATGGCTCTGAACGGCGCGGTCACCGGCTGGTACAACCTCAAAGCATAGCTGCGTTTTATAGCAATGCCTTGAAACCCCTGTCAAGCGACCCAGTCTTGAGCGCCGGGCCCTCATGGCCCGAACGCTCCTTGTCAATGAAAGCCTCTTCGGGCCTTGCTACTCAATGCGTGCTGGCAACGGTGCTGGCATTGAACGATGGATCGGCGTTTTTGAGCGTTCCCGCCCCCAGGGCCGATTCATCGGCCAGCGCGACCGTCAATACATCATCTATCCATTGTACCGGGCGAATATCAAGTGCTCCTTTGATATTATCCGGTACTTCCTTGAGATCACGACGATTTTCCTCAGGGATCAGGACGGTCTTTATACCACCCCGGCGCGCTGCCAGCAATTTCTCCTTTAGCCCGCCAATGGGCATTACTTCGCCCCGCAGATTCACCTCGCCGGTCATCGCTACGTCGCAGCGCACCGGACGATTGGTGTAGGCGGAAATCATTGCCGTCACCATGGCCACCCCGGCACTCGGGCCGTCCTTGGGCGTTGCGCCTTCGGGCACGTGGATATGCAGGTCTTCGTTTTCAAAACGCTGCGGGTCGATATCAAAGGCGGCAGCCCGCGCCTTCACGACGGTATGAGCAGCACTGACCGACTCTTTCATGACATCACCCAGCGAGCCCGTCTTGTTCACGCGTCCCTTGCCCGGTGTCACCACCGATTCGATATTGAGAATCTCGCCCCCGACAGAGGTCCAGGCCAGCCCGGTCACACGGCCAACCTGGTCTTCCTGCTCGGCCAGACCGTAGCTGTAGCGGCGGACCCCGGCGTAGGTTTCGATATCCTCGGCCTTGAGGGTTTGCAGGGGCGCTTTATCGGTCTTGCCGGCACTTACCTCGGCCTCGACACGCTCACGCAGTACCTTGCGGCATACCTTGGCGATCTGGCGCTCGAGCTCGCGCACGCCCGCCTCGCGGGTGTAGTAGCGAACGAGCTCTAAAAGTGCTTCGTCTTCAAGCGCGAGTTCGTCGGGCTTCAGACCGTTGGCGCCCAGCTGCTTGGGCAACAGGTAGCGCTTGCTGATCGCCAGCTTCTCATCCTCGGTGTAACCCGGCAGACGAATGATCTCCATACGATCCAGAAGCGGACCGGGGATGTTCATCGAGTTCGCCGTGCAGATGAACAGCGTCTCGGAAAGATCGTAGTCGAGTTCCAGGTAGTGATCGCTGAAGCTGTTGTTCTGCTCCGGGTCGAGCACCTCCAGTAGCGCCGAGGCGGGGTCGCCGCGATGATCCATGCCGAGCTTGTCGACTTCATCAAGCAAGAACAGCGGGTTTTTCACTTCGGCGCGCGCCATGCGCTGCATCAGCTTGCCCGGCAACGAACCGATATAGGTACGGCGATGGCCGCGTATCTCGGACTCATCACGCACGCCGCCAAGGGCCAGACGCACATACTTGCGGTTGGTAGCCCGGGCAATGGATTGCCCCAGCGACGTCTTGCCCACGCCGGGCGGGCCCACCAGGCAAAGTACCGGGCCTTTCATCTTCTTGACGCGCTTTTGTACCGCCAGGTACTCAAGAATACGCGCCTTCACCTCTTCAAGGCCGTAGTGGTCCTCATCGAGCACCTGTTGCGCCTTGACGAGATCATGCTTGACTCGGGTACGCTTTTTCCAGGGAACGGCAATCAGCCAATCCAGATAGGAGCGTACCACGGTGGCCTCTGCCGAGTTGGTCGCCATCATCTTGAGCTTGTTGAGCTCTTGTGTGGCTTTCTCGGAGGCCTCCTTGGGCATGCCCGATTCCTTGATCGCCTGCTCGTACTTTTCAGCCTCGTTGGGCACATCGTCAAGCTCACCCATCTCTTTCTGGATGGCTTTCATCTGCTCATTGAGATAGTACTCGCGCTGGGTCTTCTCCATCTGCTCCTTGACCCGCGAGCGGATGCGCTTTTCGACCTGGAGCAGATCGATCTCGGACTCGATCAGCGCCATCAGGTGCTCGATGCGATCGCGCACGCGATCCATCTCCAAAAGCTCCTGCTTGTCGCCAATCTTCAGCGACAGATGCGCGCAGATGGTGTCCACCAGCCGGCTGGGGTCTTCGATGCCGGAAAGCGAACTCAAGACCTCGTTGGGGACCTTCTTGGAGAGCTTGACGTACTGCTCGAACTGATTGAGCAGCACACGTACCAGCGCTTCCTGTTCACGACTGGTAAGCGGCTCGCTTTCACGCGGCGTCAGGTACGCCTGAGTGTAGCCATCCTCATTCTCGTCGATCTTTACGACATCAGCGCGGAAGTTGCCTTCGATCAGCACCTTGACCGTACCGTCGGGCAGTTTCAGCAGCTGCATGATGTCAGCCACCGTCCCCATGCGATAAAGATCTTCGTTGTCGGGTTCATCCTGGGAGGCTTCGCGCTGAGCTACCAGGAGCACGCGCTTGTCCGCCTCCATTGCCGCTTCAAGGGCCTGGATAGACTTTTCCCGTCCCACAAACAGAGGAATCACCATTTGCGGGTAAACAACCACGTCGCGCAGAGGCAACATGGGTAGACACTGTGTCTGATCGGCGTTCTGCTGCATCGCAGACGTTCCTCAAAATCGGATAAGCGTTCGATCAAGCATTGCTACTTGAAAGCGCTTAACAATATGGAAGACGCGGCCAGGTAACGTCAGCCGCTGGTTCGCGTGATGGTAGGGGCCGGATGTCGCATCTTGGCTAACGGCCCGGCTAACAACAAGGGGTCGCCTAGGCGACCCCTTGAATTGGCTTAATAGAAAACCAAGGCCGGGCGAGGCGCGACTAGCCGTCGGTCCCGTCTACGCGGGCCTTCTGCTGATTGGAATAGATCAGTAGCGGCTGGCTTTCACCCGCTATGACCGACTCATCAATCACCACCTTGCTGACATCCTCGAGCGAGGGGATCTCGTACATGGTGTCGAGCAGTACCGACTCAAGAATCGAACGCAGCCCCCGGGCGCCGGTCTTGCGCTCCATTGCCTTGACGGCAACGGCTCTGAGCGCTTCCTCACGAAACTCGAGTGTGACGCCTTCCATCTCGAAGAGCTTGGCGTACTGCTTGACAAGCGAGTTCTTGGGCTCGGTCAGAATCTGAATCAACGCGTCTTCAGTCAGCTCGGTCAGCGTGGCAATGACCGGCAGGCGACCCACGAACTCGGGAATAAGACCAAACTTGACCAGATCCTCGGGCTCGACGTCCGCCAGAAGCTCACCCACACCGCGAGAGGACTCCTTGCTCTTGACGCTTGCATTGAAACCGATGCCCCCTTTCTCTGCGCGATCCCGGATGACCTTGTCCAGCCCGGCAAAGGCGCCACCCACGATAAACAGGATATTGGCAGTGTTGACCTGCACGAACTCCTGCTGTGGATGCTTGCGTCCACCCTGAGGCGGCACAGATGCCGTGGTGCCTTCAATGAGCTTCAGCAGTGCCTGCTGTACACCCTCACCGGAAACGTCACGGGTAATCGAGGGGTTGTCGGACTTGCGCGAGATCTTGTCGATTTCATCGATATAGACGATACCGCGCTCGGCCTTCTCGACATCATAGTCGCACTTTTGCAGAAGTTTCTGGATGATGTTTTCCACATCCTCGCCCACATAACCTGCTTCGGTGAGCGTCGTGGCATCCGCAATAGTGAAAGGCACGTTCAACAGCCGCGCCATGGTCTCGGCCAGCAGCGTCTTGCCGCTACCGGTCGGTCCAATCAGCAGGATATTGGATTTACCCAGTTCCACATCGCTTTCACGCACTTCTGTTTTCAGACGCTTGTAGTGGTTGTATACCGCTACTGACAACACCATCTTGGCGCGGTCTTGTCCGATGACATAGTCGTCCAGGGTGTAACGTATTTCGCGAGGCGTAGGCAGCCGCTCCTCATCGCTCTCGGCATCGGCTTCGAGAACTTCCTCGCGAATGATGTCGTTACACAGATCGACACACTCATCGCAAATATATACGGACGGGCCGGCAATCAGCTTGCGAACTTCGTTTTGGTTTTTTCCACAAAACGAGCAGTAAAGCAGTTTGCCACCTTCATCCTTGCCTTTGCCGTCGGCCATTGGCGTACCTCTATCACTGCGGCGGCTTTCGCCGCCTGGAAAGCTCGTTGGAAAAGCGGGGATCCGGTTACGCTATCAGGATGTAGGCCGCTTATCCAGCACTGCGTCGATCAGGCCATACTCTTTGGCCTTGTCGGCACTCATGAAGTTGTCGCGGTCGGTATCGCGGGCGACTTTCTCGAGATCCTGACCCGTATGATGGGCAAGAATCTGGTTCAGCTTTTCACGAATCCCCAGGATTTCCCGCGTATGGATCTCGATATCCGACGCCTGACCCTGATAACCGCCCAGCGGCTGGTGGATCATGACGCGCGAGTTGGGCAGACAGTACCGTTTGCCCGCCGCACCTGCCGTCAGAAGCAGTGCACCCATGCTTGCCGCCTGGCCGATACATACCGTGGAGACATCGGGCTTGATGAACTGCATGGTGTCATAGATCGACATGCCTGCCGTCACCGAACCGCCGGGGGAATTGATATAAAGATGGATATCTTTATCCGGGTTCTCGGACTCGAGAAAGAGCATCTGCGCCACGACCAGGTTGGCCATGTAATCTTCCACCGGCCCGACGAGGAAAATGACGCGCTCTTTTAAAAGCCGCGAATAAATATCGTAAGCTCGTTCCCCTTTGGCGCTTTGCTCAACCACCATGGGCACTAAACCGCCGGCGTTTTGAATATCAAACTCACTCATTCGGGTGATTCCTTGCGTCCGCTAAGGGAAAGGCGCACCGGGGTGCGCCACGAGATTGCCCAGGGCTTGAAACTCAGGCGTTAGACTCTTCGCCCTCTTCCTCGCCCTGTTCAGCCTGCTGCTGGGCTGCTGCCAACGCCTGCTGATAGGTCATTTCGACATCCTTGACAATCGCCTGCTCCAGAAGCTTGTCGACCGCCTTCTCTTCAAGAATAGCGGATTTGACCTGAGTCTTGAGCTCATCGTTGCCCATGTAGTACTCGACCACTTCACTGGGATCCTGATACTGCTCGGCCAGCTCTTCTACCTTGGCCTTGATGGCGGCATCGTCGGCGTCGAGTTCATGGCTCTTGATGACCTCGGCAAGCAGAAGACCTACCTGCACGCGGCCTTTGGCCTGCTCTTCGAAAAGCTCGTTAGGCAGCTGGCTGACGTCAAAATCTTCACCCAGGCCGAACTGCTGAGC
Organism: Vreelandella xerophytica; assembly: GCF_968048975.1. The sequence goes on from NZ_OZ309106.1 coordinate 2,031,728, forward strand.
GGCCTGGCGCTTCATGCCGTCGGTTTCCTGCTGAACCAGTGCGTTCGGCACGGAAATTTCATTGACCTTCTTCAGCGCGTCGAGCACCTGCTGTTTCACGCGGTTATCGACCGCCTGGGAGGCTTCACGGGTCATGTTCTTCTTGATTTCGGCGCGGAACTTGGTCTCGTCCCCGTCTTCAACGCCGAAGCGCTCGAAGAACGTCGAATCTACCTCTGGAAGCTTCTGAGTGCTGACCTTGTGAACCTTGACCTTGAAAGTGGCTTCATTGCCGGCCAGATGTTCTGCCTGATAATCATCCGGGAACGTCACGGTCAACGTCTTGTCATCACCGGCCTTCGCGCCGATCAGCTGCTCTTCAAACCCGGGAATGAAGCTGTTGGAACCAATCACCAGGGAATGACCTTCCGCGCTTCCACCCTCGAACGGCTCGTCACCCAGAAAGCCCTGAAAATCGATGGTGACCTGATCGCCGTCTTCGGCAGCCTTGTCATCTTCCTGCCACTCGGCGTTCTGCTTGCGAAGCGTCTCGATCATCTCGTCGACGTCACTGTCGCTGACGGTGACCACGGGGCGCTCAACTTCGGTACCTTCGATCGAGTTAAGCTCGACCTGCGGGTAGACTTCCATGACCGCAACGAACTCGAAGTCCTTGCCCGCTTCATTGACCTTGGGCTCGATCTGCGGGAAGCCCGCCGGGTTCAGCCCTTCATCGGTGATCGCGCGCACGTAGCGTTCGCGCATGACTTCACCCACCACTTCGCTACGAACGCTGTCGCCGTAACGCTGGCGTACAACGGCCATGGGTACCCGGCCTTGGCGAAAACCGTTCAGACGAACGTTTTTCGCGGTGTCTTTCAAGCGAGCGCTGACGGCCTCGTCGATGTCGGCGGCCGGTACCTGAATGGTGATGCGGCGCTCGATGGGGGAGGTCGTCTCGACAGAAACTTGCATGAATTGTCCTCTAGCGGCTGGGCATTGTGTTGAGTGCATATAAATGTTCAAGGGGCAATTTTAAGAACCCCGGCGCATAGTGGCAAGCACCATGCTCGCAAGATGGGGGCGCGCTTGGTAATTACAAGGGAGTTCAAGCGAAAATCTTGGCCGTTGCGCCCGCCGGCTCTTCACCCCTGATTATTTGACACGTCAGCATTTGGCTGCCAGCCAAGACTTGCCGCATGAAGCAGCAGTCCGCAGGTGGTGGCGTGCGAGATAAAGCGCTGCCAACTGATCCAGTCAGTCATCAAACCATGCCAGGCCCCCATCAGGGCGCCACCCAACGCAAGCATGACTGCCAGACGCTTGAGCAATGAAGGCAGCCTTTGCCGGGAAGCCTTCGAAAGCATGCGCCAGTGAAACACGGTGGCGCCAGCCACCAGCACCACGGCGATGAGCAAAAGCGTCTGGCGGGTCTCGAAACCCCCGGCCATGTAGCGCGGAATGACCGAAAGCATGACGATACACAGACCGATGGCCACGCTGACCCGCTCAGGAGAACTCACCCCTTGCATTCAGGCAACCTTGAGCGACTGGTCGACGATCCATTCTTCCACCCAGGGAACGGCAGCATCATCAGCCATGAAGGTTTCCATTGCATCTACCTCCAGACGCTCGCCCAGACGCTTGGCCCCCAGATCCTCGAGTAGCGCATCCAGTGCCCGGCCGGCGCCACAGAACGTATCGCCGTAAGAGCTGTCGCCAAGTGCAATCAACCCATAGCGCAGCGAGGTCAGCGCTGGCGTCTGGTCCTTGAGCTTGCGTACAAAGGGTACAAAATTACCGGGGAAATCGCCGCTACCCGTGGTAGAGACGCAAAAAAGCGCCAGACCGGCCTCGCCTTCGATATCTTCAAGTGACGGCTGCTCCTTGATCTCGACTGCGTACCCGGCTGCCTCGAAAAGCGGCTTGACCTGCTCCGCCACATCCAGCGCGCCACCGTACATGGTGCCAACAAGAATATTGAGCTGAGGCATCATCGATTTCCTATATCCGATTGCAGGGCGCACGCCCCCAATACTTGATGAATTTGCTCAAATATTAACACGACTTGAGCATCCTGCGCATGCATCGAGCCCCTTCCTTGCCGGAAGTGGCGGCTTTCAACATTGGCTACGGCCCAAAAAAAGCGCTCCCTTGAAGGAGCGCTCTTTAACATTCGGCCTGCAATGGACGCCTCTACCTGGCCCTTCTTGCCTTCGACCCGCCGCTATTGCGTGCTGGTGAAGTGCTCGACCTGCTGCTTGAGCTTCTGGCCGGGGCGAAAGGTTACCACGCGTCGGGCGGAAATCGGGATCTCCTCGCCGGTTTTGGGATTTCGGCCGGGGCGCTCACGCTTGTCGCGCAGATCGAAATTACCAAAGCCCGAAAGCTTGACCTGCTCGTTTTCGCGCAAGCAGGCACGAATTTCTTCAAAGAATGCCTCTACCATGGCTTTTGCTTCCCGCTTGGAAAGCGCGAGTTCCGTATGTAGATGCTCTGCAAGCTCCGCTTTGGTCAACGCCCCCATATCCCTTCTCCTTGTCGCAAACCCGTTGCCAGGAAGATCCTTCGCAGCCGACCCCTGTCAGCCGCGCAACTGGGCGTTCAACATGGCCCCCGCCTGCGCCACGATTGAATCCACCCGCTGATTGATCTCATCATCATTTAGCGTGCGCGATGGATGCTGCCAGGTCAAGCCCAACGCAATACTCTTCTGGCCAGGTTCCACGCCTTTACCAGCGTAGACGTCAAACAGCTTGAGACTTTGCAGGTACTCCCCCGCCTCACGACTGACGCAGTCCAGAAGCGCCTGCACCGGGGTTTGCTCATCCAGGGTGAAAGCAAGATCGCGACGCACTTCCGGATAGCGTGACAACGGCTCGAACGAAGGAATCACGCCTTCGCTCAAGGCGTCCAGACGCACTTCGAAAAGCACCGCATCGACTTTCAGACCCAAGGAAGCCCGCACCCGGGGATGCAGCGTGCCAATCCAGCCGGCGGGCCGGTCGTGGTGTAGAAGCTGTGCGCTCTGGCCCGGATGAAGCGCCGGGTGCTCGGCGGGTTCGAAGCGCCAGGCATCCAGATTACCACCTTGAGCCAGAAGGCTCTCGAGGTCGCCTTTCAAATCGAAGAAGTCGACGGCACTCTTGGCACTGCTCCAGCCTTCTGCCTCACGAGGGCCGCAGACAAGCGCGCCCATCATGGGTGTCTGGGCAAGCGAATCGAGCTCGCCGTTGAACACCAGCCCCGTTTCGAACAAACGCACACGGCTTTGCTGTCGATTGAGGTTATGCTCGAGCGCCCGAATCAGCCCCGGGAAGAGGCTTGCCCGCATGACCGAAAGATCTGCCGAAATGGGATTGGCAAGCGTCGGGGAAACCGCTTCGGGCAAAATGACCGCCTGAAGTTCGGGTGCGACGAAGCTGTACGTCACGGCCTCCTGATAACCCCGGGCGACCATCTGGTGGCGAAGCCGGGCCTGGGTGACCCTGGCTTCGTTCGCCGGACGAAGTGCCAGCCGCGCCGCCGGGCGGCGTACCGGCAGATTGTTGTACCCATGAATTCGAGCGATCTCTTCGATCAAATCCTCTTCGATGGCGATATCAAAGCGCCAGCTGGGCACCTCGACCTGCCAGCCCTCACCCGCCGGCGATGTCTTGAGCCCCAGCCGGTCGAGAATATCGGTTACGTCATTCACCGGTAGCGTCTTGGAAAGCGTCTGCGTCAGGCGCGCTTCGCGCAGCACGATGGTGCGTGCGCTCGGCAGGTGCGTCTCGCTGCGGGTTTCACAGACAGACCCGGCCGAGCCCCCACAGATATCGATCAAGAGCCTTGTGGCCCGCTCGATCGCCTCAATGGTCAACGCCGGGTCGACGCCGCGCTCGAAGCGGTGCGATGCATCGGTATGAAGCCCGTAGGAACGCGCCTGGCCGGCAATGGCCAGCGGCGTGAAGTAGGCGGCCTCGAGGAAGATGGTACGGGTGCTGGCGCTCACACCGGAGGCTTCTCCCCCCATCACACCGGCCATGGCCAGCGGTCCCGAGGCATCGGCAATCACCAGGGTATCCGGACGCAGCTCGATGTCCTGGCCGTCCAGCAGCGTCAAGCGCTCGCCCTGAGCGGCCATGCGCACCACGATCTGCTCCTGAAGATTATCAAGATCAAAGGCATGGAGCGGCTGACCGAGCTCGAGCATCACGTAGTTGGTGACGTCGACAGCCGGGGCGATGGCACGCACGCCGCTGCGGCGCAGACGCTCGACCATCCAGAGCGGCGTCTGAGCGGTCAGATCAACCCCATCGATCACCCGGGATACGTAGCGCGGACACTGCTGGGCCGCTTCAACATGCACCGCAAAGCGCTGCTCGATACTTGCATCGACCGGGGTAATATCGGGCTCGGTGACCGGCAGGCGGTTGAGCACGCCTACTTCTCGAGCCAGACCCTTCACGCTCAGGCAATCACCGCGATTGGGGGTCAGATCCACCTCGATGGTGGCGTCATCAAGCATAAGGTAGTCGCGAACGCTTACGCCTATCGGGGCATCTGCCGGCAGGACAAGAATCCCCTCGGAGGTCTCCTCTTCCAGACCGAGTTCGGAGGCAGAACAGATCATGCCGAAGGACTCGACGCCGCGAAGCTTGGCCTTCTTGATCTTGAAGTCTCCCGGCAGCACCCCGCCCACCTGGGCAAAGGGCACCCGCTGCCCCACGGCCACGTTGCGCGCCCCGCAGACCACCTGCACTTCGCCGGTGCCGTCGTTCACTCGACAAACGTTGAGCTTGTCGGCATCCGGATGAGGCTCTTTAGCCATCACCTCGGCTATTACCACGCCCTCGAAGGCGGAAGCGACGTTCTCGATGGCGTCGACTTCAAGCCCCGCCATGGTAATCTGGTCGGCAAGTGCCCGAGTTTCAAGCTGCGGGGATACCCAATCACGCAGCCACTGTTCTGAAAATTTCATGCTCGTTCCTGTTTATGGCGGCGTGGTTAGGCAAACTGACGTAAAAAGCGCAAGTCGTTCTCGAAGAACAGCCGCAGATCGTTGACGCCATAACGCAGCATCGCCAGGCGCTCGGCACCCATGCCGAAGGCGAAGCCGGTATAGCGTTCGGGATCGATACCCGAGTGCCTGAAGACTTCCGGGTGCACCATGCCGCACCCCATTACCTCGAGCCAACCGCTGTGCGAGCAGACCCGGCAGCCATTTCCGCTACACATGACGCACTGGATATCCACTTCGGCAGAGGGCTCGGTGAACGGAAAGTAGGAGGGCCGAAAACGGACCATCAGATCGTCGCGTTCGAAAAATGCCTGAAGAAAATCCTCGATAGTACCTTTGAGGTCGGCAAAGCTTACGCCCTCGTCGACCAACAGCCCCTCGACCTGATGAAACATCGGCGTATGGGTGAGATCGGAGTCGCTACGGTATACCCGACCCGGGCAGACGATGCGAATGGGCGGTTCGCTCTCTTTCATGGTACGCACCTGAACCGGCGAGGTGTGGGTACGCAGAAGCCGGGTGGCATCGAAATAGAACGTATCCGCCATGCCTCGGGCCGGGTGATGGGCAGGAATGTTGAGCGCCTCGAAGTTGTGGTAGTCGTCTTCTATTTCCGGCCCCACGGCCACGTCGTAACCAATACGGGTAAAAAGCCCTTCAATACGCTCCAGAGTACGTGTGACCGGGTGCAGGCCACCACTGGCCTGGCCGCGTCCGGGCAGCGTCACGTCAATCTTTTCCGCCGCCAGACGCGCATTCAGCGCTTCGCTTTCAAGGGCGGCTCGCTTTGAATCAATTTCACCAGCCAGGGTCTGCTTTGCCTGATTGATACGCTCGCCTGCAGCCGGGCGCTCCTCGGCTGCAAGCTTGCCAAGCCCTTTCAACAGGGCAGTGACTTCACCCTTCTTGCCCAGATAGCGAACTCGCAACTCATCGAGCGCAGAAACGCTCTGCGCGGCCTGGATGGCGTCGCGAGCTTGTGATACCAGCGTAGGCAGGTGGTCCATCCGTTACACTCCGAATTAAGCGGTTTGATCCAACAAGGCGCAGCTTTGGGAAGGCATGTTTCTGGAAAACATGGCTTGGCAACCATTGTTTCAAGAAACACCGCTTTGCCAAATCCAACCTCGGTGACAAAAAAACAGGGGAAGAGCGGCTGCTCTTCCCCTGTATGGGTCACACTGAAATGACCACGCGGGTTTTAAGCCAAGTAACGCTTAAAACCTTATTGGGCAGCCTTGGCTTTTTCCACGATAGCCGCGAATGCCGCCTTCTCGTGTACTGCCAGATCGGCCAATACTTTACGGTCGATTTCGATACCGGCCTTTTTAAGACCGCCAACAAACCGGCTGTAAGACATGCCGTTCACACGGGCGCCAGCGTTGATACGCTGGATCCAAAGAGCACGGAACTGACGCTTGCGGTTACGGCGGTCGCGGTAAGCATACTGACCGGCCTTGATGACGGCCTGCTTGGCAACACGGAAGACACGCGAACGGGCACCGTAGTAACCCTTGGCCTGCTTCAGTACTTTCTTATGGCGACGACGGGCAACTACGCCACGCTTAACTCGGGTCATAACACACTCCTGACATTAACCTAGAATGGCTTCAAAAAAACGACTTACAGGTTCGGCAACATACGCTGGATCAGCGCCTTGTCTGATGCGTGAATCTGCTTCATGCCGCGCAGTTGACGCTTACGCTTGGTCGATTTCTTGGTCAGGATGTGGCTACGAAAAGACTGCTTGTGCTTGAAGCCGTTGGCAGTCTTTTTAAAGCGCTTGGCAGCGCCGCTGTTACTCTTGATTTTCGGCATGAGAAAAACTCCGCTCGATGTTTTTTAGAAAACCCAGGGCCGGTCAGCGCAGCGCTGACCCGTTGACAACGCCTCTGAATCACTTCTTTTTGGGGGCAAGAATCATGATCATCTGGCGGCCTTCCATTTTCGGGAAGGATTCCACCGCTCCGATCTCTTCAAGGTCTGCCGCGATCCGCTCCATCAGCTTGCGGCCGATGTCCTGGTGCGCCATTTCGCGACCCCGAAAACGCAAAGTGACCTTACCCTTGTCACCACCTTCCAGAAAGCGCGTCAGGTTCTTGAGCTTCACCTGATAATCGCCTTCGTCGGTGCCAGGCCGGAACTTGACTTCCTTCACCTGAATCTGCTTTTGCTTTTTCTTTTGAGCCGCTTTTTGCTTCTTCGTCTCAAAAACAAATTTACCGTAATCCATTATTTTACAAACAATGGGGTCGGCATTGGAAATTTGTACGAGGTCCAGACCGGCAGCTTCTGCCCGCTCCAATGCTTCGGTGGTGGGCACGACACCCAACTGCTCACCTTCTGCATCGATCAAACGGACTTCTTCTTCGATAATTCGCTCGTTCATTGGGGGGCGTTTGTCTGCTGGACGCCCGCGCTGGTTGCTTCGCTTGATTGCTCTGTCTCCTTAGGCAATTGACGATGTCGCCAGGGCTGCTCGCTCGTTGGATACACGCTCGATAAACTCATCGACCGTCATCGTTCCGAGGTTTTCGCCGCTGCGAGTTCGCACGGCCACTGAGTCAGCTTCGACTTCCTTATCTCCGACCACAAGAAGATAGGGAATTTTCTGTAACGTATGCTCACGGATTTTAAAGCCGATCTTCTCGTTCCTCAAGTCTGCCTTGACGCGAAGATCGCTTTTTTGCAAGCGTTTCTCTAATTCGAGCGCGTAATCACGCTGCGCATCGGTGATATTCATCACGACCGCTTGCTCGGGTGCCAGCCATAATGGCATAGCGCCGGCATAATGTTCAATCAAGATACCGATGAAGCGCTCCATGGAACCCACGATTGCCCGGTGAAGCATGACCGGCGGCTTGCGCTCGCCCTCTTCGGTCACGTACTGCGCGCCCAGACGCTCGGGCATCATGAAGTCGACCTGCATGGTACCAACCTGCCACTCACGGCCCAGGCAGTCCTTCATGTGGTACTCGATCTTGGGGCCATAGAACGCGCCTTCGCCGGGAAGTTCCTGCCATTCGACATCGCAGGCCTTCAGGGCGCCGCGCAGCGCATCTTCTGCGCGATCCCAGACATCATCGCTGCCGATACGCTTTTCCGGGCGCAGGGCGATCTTGATCGCGATATCGTCGAACCCGAAATCCTGATACACCTTCAGCGCCTGACGGTGGAAGCTGGTCACTTCCGGCTCGACCTGAGCTTCGGTACAGAAGACGTGACCATCGTCCTGGGTGAACGCACGCACACGCATGATGCCGTGCAACGCGCCGGAGGGCTCGTTACGGTGGCAACCGCCGAACTCGCCAAAGCGCACCGGCAGCTCGCGATAGCTACGCAGGCCCGAGTTGAACACCTGAACATGCCCGGGACAGTTCATCGGTTTCAGGGCGTACTCGCGCTTTTCGGATTCGGTAAAGAACATGCCGTCGGCGTAGTTGTCCCAGTGACCCGACTTCTTCCACAGCGAAACGTCCATGATTTGCGGGCAGCGAATTTCCTGGTAGCCGCCCGCCTTGTAGACGCCGCGCATGTACTGCTCGACCTGCTGCCAAAGCGCCCAGCCGTTGGGATGCCAGAACACCATGCCCGGCGCCTCTTCCTGCATGTGGAAGAGATCGAGGCGGCGCGCAAGCTTGCGGTGGTCGCGCTTTTCGGCTTCTTCCAGGCGCTTGAGGTAAGCCTTGAGCTGCTTCTTGTCGCCCCAGGCGGTACCGTAGATGCGCGTCAGCATGGCGTTGGAGGCATCCGCGCGCCAATAGGCACCGGCAAGCTTGGTCAGCTTGAAGGCTTTCAGGTGGCGCGTATTGGGCACGTGCGGGCCACGGCACATGTCCGTGTACTCTTCGTGGTGATAAAGACGAATCGCCGCGCCTTCGGGAATATCGCGAATGATCTCCTGCTTGTAGGGCTCCTCGCGGCTCTCGAAGGTGGCCATCGCCTTGTCACGGTCGACGTACTCGCGAACGACGTCGTACTCCTGCTCGATCAGCGTCTGCATGCGCTTCTCGATCGTCTCGAGGTCATCCGGCGTCACGGAGCGGCCGAAATCGATATCGTAGTAGAAGCCGTTCTCGATCACCGGGCCAATGGCCATCTTGGCCTCGGGGTAAAGCTGCTTGACCGCATGCCCAATCAGGTGCGCGCTGGAGTGGCGAATGATCTCGAGCCCCTCCGGGTCGCGGGCGGTAATGATCGCAACGTCAGCGTCACGCTCGATCATGTCGGCCGCATCGACCAGCACACCATCGATCTTTCCCGCCACGCATGCCTTGGCCAGACCAGGGCCAATGGACTCTGCGAGCGCCATGATGGAGAGGGGTTCTTCAAACGTTCGTTGACTGCCGTCGGGCAGTGTCACAATGGGCATGGTGATTCCTTGAGCGCAGTGGTGATCCATACCAGGGATCACGTTTCGCTATCAATGGCTTGGGGTGTCTTGTCCGGCGCCTAGGCGCGGCTTGCCCATCGGGCAGTCGCGTAGCCTAGCAGATTTTTTTTCGAGCAAAAACATAAAGCGGGAGCCAGGCTCCCGCTTTATGTGACGTTGTCGCGATCAGAGGTTGCGTCTCGCCCAGGGCAGGACATAGTCACGACTCAGCGGCGCAAGACACAGCCTTTCGGCCTGCTCTAGGCAGACCCATGCCACCTCGGCAATCTCCGCCGCCGCCACAACCTTTTCATCCACCGTCACACTGAAAAGCTCGGCTTCGATCCACGTATCCGCCTCGTTGGCGGCCACTGCGCGAACGGTCTCCAGACGCGTCAGACGTTTTCGGTCGACGTGCAGGCCAAGCTCTTCTTCCAGCTCGCGAAAAAGCGCCCGGTCGGCGGATTCACCCTGCTCGATCTTGCCGCCGGGCTGCATGAAGTAGCGGCTCCCCTGCTTTCGCACCAGCAAGAGCTCACCCGCCCCGTTACTCATCAACGCAGCGGCGATGCGCAGCGTCGTGGTGTTTTCAGGCGCTTTGTCCGATGCACTCTTCCTTGCTCGCTCGCTCATCGAAACGGCCTTAAAACGCCCAGTCGTCGTCTTCGGTAGCCACGGCCTTGCCAATCACGTAGGACGAGCCCGAGCCCGAGAAGAAATCGTGATTCTCATCGGCGTTGGGTGAAAGTGCCGCCATGATGGTCGGGTCCACGTCGGTGACGCTGCTTGGAAACAGCGGCTCGTAACCCAAGTTCATCAGCGCCTTGTTGGCGTTGTAGTGAAGGAACTTTTTCACGTCCTCGGTAAGCCCTACCGCGTCGTAGAGTGACTCGGTGTAGCGCACCTCGTTGTCATAAAGCTCTAAAAGCAGCTCGTAGGCGTAATCCTTGACCGCCTGCCGGCGCTCCGGCGTTGCCTCACCAAGGGCCTGCTGGAACTTGTAGCCGATATAGTAGCCGTGCACCGCTTCGTCGCGAATGATCAGACGAATGAGATCCGCCGTATTGGTCAGCTTCGCGTGGCTCGACCAGTACATGGGCAGATAAAAGCCCGAGTAGAACAGAAATGATTCCAGAAATACGCTGGCCACCTTGCGCATCAAGGGATCATCCGAGCGATAGCGCTCAAGAATCAACTCGGACTTCGCCTGCAGCATCGCGTTCTCTTCACTCCAGCGAAATGCGTCGTCGACATCGCGAGTGGTGCAAAGCGTCGAGAAGATCGAGCTGTAGGAGCGCGCGTGTACCGACTCCATGAAGGCGATGTTGGTGTACACCGCCTCTTCGTGAGGCGTGCGCGCATCTTCCATCAACACCGGGGCACCGATGCTGCTCTGGATGGTATCCAGCAGCGTCAGCCCCGTGAATACACGAATGGTCAGCTGCTTTTCCTGCTGGGTCAGCGTATTCCACGACTGAATATCGTTGGAAAGCGGCACTTTTTCCGGCAGCCAGAAGTTGCTGGTCAAACGGTTCCAGACCTCCAGGTCCTTGTCGTCCTGCAGGCGGTTCCAGTTAACGGCGTCGACCCGTGATAAGCGTTGCGTGGTAATCATCAAATGATCTCTTTCATTACGTGGTTACAGCGTGCAGGAGACGCAGCCTTCGACTTCGGTGCCTTCCAGGGCACTTTGGCGAAGGCGAATGTAGTAAAGCGTCTTGATACCCTTGCGCCAGGCGTGAATCTGAGCCTTGTTGATATCCCGGGTGGTGGCGGTATCCGGGAAGAACAGGGTCAGCGAAAGCCCCTGATCCACGTGCTTGGACGCCTCGGCGTAAGTATCGATGATCTTTTCAGGGCCGATTTCGTAGGCGTCCTGGAAGTAGCCGAAATTCGCCTCGCTCAGAAACGGCGCCGGGTAGTAGACGCGGCCAAGCTTGCCCTCTTTGCGAATCTCGATTCTCGCCGCCACCGGGTGAATACTGGAGGTGGAGTTGTTGATATAGGAGATCGAGCCGGTGGGCGGCACGGCCTGCAGGTTACGGTTGTAAAGCCCGTGCGCCATGACCGAGGCCTTGAGTTCCTCCCAGTCCTGCTGAGTAGGCAGTGCAATACCGCTACGCTCGAAAAGTCCGCGTACTTTTTCGGTTTTCGGCAGCCACGACTCATTGACGTACTTGTCGAAGAACGTACCCGAGGCGTAGGTGGAGTCTTCAAAGCCTGCAAAGGTATCGCCGTGCTCGATGGCCAGCTGATTCGAGGCGCGAATGGCGTAAAACGCAACGCAGTAGAAGTACAGGTTGGTAAAGTCCAACCCTTCTTCGGAGCCGTAGTAGATATGCTCGCGGGCCAGATAACCGTGCAGGTTCATCTGCCCAAGGCCGATGGCGCGGGACTGGGCGTTGCCTTCGGCAATCGAGGGCACGCTCTTGAGATTGCTCATCTCGGAAACCGCGGTCAAACCGCGAATCGCGATGTCCACGCTGTTGCCGATATCACCGGAGTCCATCACCTTGGCGATGTTCATCGAGCCCAGGTTACAGGAGATGTCCTGACCGATCTTGCTGTAGTTCAGGCTTTCGTCGTACTCGGTCGGCGTGTTGACCTGAAGGATTTCCGAACAGAGGTTGCTCATGTTGATACGCCCGGCGATCGGATTGGCCCGGTTCACCGTGTCTTCGAACATGATGTAGGGGTAGCCGGACTCGAACTGCAGCTCGGCCAGGACCTGGAAAAACGCCCGGGCGTTGATTTTCTGCTTGCGGATGCGCGCGTCCGCGACCATCTCGTGGTACTTCTCGGACACACTGATATCGCCAAACGGCTTGCCGTAGACCCGCTCGACATCGTAGGGCGAGAACAGATACATGTCATCGTTGCGCTTGGCAAGCTCGAACGTGATGTCCGGAATCGTCACGCCGAGCGAGAGCGTCTTGATCCGGATCTTCTCGTCCGCATTTTCGCGCTTGGTGTCCAGAAAGCGCAGAATGTCCGGGTGGTGAGCGTTGAGATACACCGCCCCGGCGCCCTGACGTGCACCTAGCTGATTGGCGTAGGAGAAGGCGTCTTCCAGAAGCTTCATGATTGGAATGATGCCCGAAGACTGGTTCTCGATACGTTTGATGGGTGCGCCGGATTCGCGAATGTTGCTGAGCAGAAACGCCACGCCGCCACCGCGCTTGGAGAGCTGCAGCGCCGAGTTGATCGAGCGGCCGATCGACTCCATGTTGTCTTCGATGCGCAGCAAAAAGCACGACACCAGCTCGCCGCGCTGCTGCTTGCCGCAATTCAAGAACGTCGGCGTGGCCGGCTGAAAGCGTCCACTGATCACTTCATCGACCAAGGACTTGGCAAGCGCCTCTTCGCCCCGGGCAAGCGTGAGCGCCACCATGCACACACGGTCTTCGTAGCGCTCGAGATAGCGCTTGCCATCAAAGGTTTTCAGCGTATAGCTGGTGTAGTACTTGAACGCGCCCAGAAAGCTCGGGAAACGGAACTTGTAGGCGTAAGCCTGTTCGAACAGCGCTTTTACGAAGGCTGGCGCGTACTGGTTGAGCACCTCGGCTTCGTAGTAGCCCTCTTCCACCAGATAGTCGAGTTTCTCTTCCAGCGAGTGGAAGAACACCGTGTTCTGGTTGACGTGCTGCAAGAAGTACTGACGCGCCGCTTCACGGTCCTTGTCGAGCTGAAGCTCGCCGTTGGCGCCGTAAAGATTCAGCATGGCATTCAGCGCATGATAATCCAGCGTACGCGGCTGCGCCGCCTCCGCAGAGGGCTTTTTCGTTTCAGACACGTTGGTCGTCGCTACGTTTGTCGTTTCCAAAACTCTTCTACTCCTTTGCGAACCCTGGCGACGTCATCGTCGGTGCCCAAAAGCTCAAATCGATAAAGCAGCGGCACCTGGCACTTTTGCGCGATAATGCGCCCCGCCAGTCCGTAAGCCTCGCCAAAATTGGTATTGCCAGCGGCAATGACGCCTCGTATAAGGCGTCGGTTGTGCTCATCGTTCAAAAAGCGGATCACCGGACCCGGTACCGCCCCTTCGACGCCGCCCCCACCATAGGTAGGCGTGATCAGTACAAAAGGCGTCTCGATACGGGGCACCGGGTCGTTACGGTTGATCGGCAACCGATGGGCCGATAGCCCCAGCTTTTCTACAAAACGATGGGTGTTGCCTGACCTGGTGGAAAAATACACCAGCGTGCCAGCCAACGGTGCGTGTACGTCCGTTAGCATGGCCGCGGATTATGCAAGCGCCTGGATACGATCCGGACGAAAACCCGACCAGTGATCGTCACCTGCCACCACCACCGGCAATTGGCGATAGCCCAGCGCTTCGACTTCTTTTTGCGCGCCGTCTTCGGCGGTGATATCGATCACGGTGTACTCGATTCCCTGCTTGTCCATCGCACGGTAGGTGGCGGTGCACTGAACGCAGGCAGGCTTGCTATAAATCTGGATGGCCATGGCTATTTTTTCCTTTTCATAGCGGCATTTTTGGGTTAGAGCACATGATGCGCCCGACCCCGTCTAAATAGACCGTGAATACTATATATAGACCACCACAAAATCAATTCAAGCATATCTAGTATTTTTTAATCCACAGGTTATTGACAAACTATACCCTGCATAGCCATGCGGCCCTGGGGTAAAGCCCCTCTAAAAGCACTTTCAAAAGTACCTGCAAAAGTACTTTGAAAAGCACCTTGAAAGGCGGATTGTCAGCGCCGAATCAGCCAGATTCGATACGTCTTGACACGGGCTGGATGGATTTATTGATATACAATTGCCTCGATACCCGGGTGAGGTAGTCGTGTATTCATCACCAAGAAAGGCGTTGTCCACAGACAAAAAAACCCGGCCATAAGCCGGGCTTTTCTTCGTGACGCTTCAAGCGTCTCTATCTAGCAAGCATCTATCTCGCGAGCATTGTCTCAGGCGATAGCGGCCTGATAGCGGCGCTCTACTTCTTCCCAGTTGACGACGTCGAAGAAGGCGGCAATGTAGTCCGGACGCTTGTTCTGATACTTCAAGTAGTAGGCATGCTCCCATACGTCCAGACCCAGAAGCGGCGTGTTGCCGTGCATCAGCGGGCTATCCTGATTGAGAGTGTTCTCCACGACGAGCTTTTTCTCCGGTGTGACGCTGAGCCACGCCCAGCCACTTCCGAAACGGCCTACCGCAGCCTTCTTGAATTCTTCCTTGAAGGTATCGAGCCCGCCCAGCTCACTGTCGATGGCCTTGGCCACGTCGCCCTGGGGCTGGCCACCGCCATTGGGTGACATCATCTGCCAGAACATGGAATGGTTGACGTGACCACCACCATTGTTGATAACGGCCTGACGCTTGGCTTCGGGTACGCGATCCAGGTTGGTCACCAGCTCTTCGATGGACAGGTCTTCAAGCCCGGTCCCTTCCAGAGCACCATTGAGGTTGGTCACGTAGGTATTGTGGTGACGCGAATGGTGAATTTCCATTGTCATCGCATCAATGCTCGGCTCGAGTGCGTCGTAGGCATACGGCAGTTCGGGTAGTGTATGTGCCATGTCATCGTCTCCTTGAGTGACTTTCGATGTTCACCTGAGTAGGTGCGGTCACGACCTACTGTTTTCAACTGTCCAGGCAAGATTTTACTTAAAACGCAAACGCTTCCTGGCGCTGCGTACCCCTAGCACTTTAGCTAACAAGCAGGGCTTTATCTAATATACAAGCAATAAAAAGCCGACTGCAAAGCAGTCGGCCGGAAATGCACCTCGGGGTGCCCTGCACCAATACAGCAACAGGATTAACAGCTCGGTTTACAGCTTGCTCTCGAGCTCCGGCAGAAGCTCGAACAGATCCCCCACCAGCCCGTAGTCCGCCACCTGGAAGATCGGTGCCTCGTCATCCTTGTTGATCGCCACGATCACCTTCGAGTCCTTCATCCCTGCCAGGTGCTGGATGGCGCCGCTGATGCCCACCGCGATGTAAAGATCCGGGGCGACGATCTTGCCCGTCTGGCCCACCTGCATGTCGTTGGGCACAAACCCCGCATCCACCGCGGCGCGGGAGGCGCCCACCGCCGCCCCCAGCTTGTCGGCAATGCCGTCCAGCAGCTTGAAGTTCTCGCCGTTGCCCATGCCCCGACCGCCGGAAACGATGACCTTGGCGCCGCCCAGCTCCGGCCGGTCGGACTGAGCCAACGCCTGGTTGACGAACCGGGACTGGGCGTTCTCGACCACCGTGTCCACGGTGTCGATCGGGGCGCTGCCCCCCTCACTCACCGCGTCGAACGCCGTGGTGCGCACGGTCATCACCTTGAGGGCGTCGTCGCTTTTCACCGTGGCGATCGCGTTCCCCGCGTAAATGGGGCGCTTGAAGGTATCGGCGCTGTCCACAGCCATGACTTCGGACAGCTGGCTGACGTCCTTGAGCGCGGCGACCCGCGGCAACACGTTCTTGCCCGTGGTGGAGGCGCTGGTCAGAATGTGCGTGTAGTCGTCGGCCAGGGCCACGATCAGCGCACTCAGCGGCTCGGCAAGCTGGTGGGCGTAAACACTGTGATCGGCCAGGCGCACGCGACTCACGCCGTCGAGTGTCGCGGCGGCATCCGCTGCGGCCTGGACGCCTTCGCCGGCGATCAGCACGTCGATGTCACCCCCGATCTGGCGGGCGGCGCCCACGACGTGGGCGGTGGCGCTGGCCAGCTGTCCTTCGTGAAGATCGGCAAGTACCAGAATGCTCATGGTATGTACTCCTTGAAAAGCGGGGAAAAGAATCGGGTAACGCAGCCTTCTTAAAGAACCTTGGCTTCGTTTTTCAACTTGTCGATCAACTCGTCCACCGAGGCGACCTTTGATCCGCCCTTGCGCTCCGCCGGCGTTTCAACTTTCAACAGGCTGACCTTCGAGGCCATCTCGATGCCGTAATCCGCCGGCGTCCGGGTCTCCAGCGGCTTCTTCTTGGCCTTCATGATGTCGGGCAGCTTGGCGTAGCGCGGCTCGTTCAGGCGCAGGTCCGTGGTGACGATCGCCGGCAGCGTCAGCGCCACGGTCTGCAGGCCGCCGTCGATCTCGCGGGTGACGTTGGCCTGGTCACCGTCAATCACCACTTCGGACGCGAAGGTGCCCTGGGGCAGGTTGGTCAGAGCCGCCAGCATCTGCCCGGTCTGGTTGTTGTCGGTGTCGATTGCCTGCTTGCCGAGAATCACCAGCCCCGGCTGCTCTTCTTCCACGACCTTGGCCAGCAGCTTGGCCACCGCCAGGGATTCGGCGCGCTCATCGGTCTCGATGTGCAGCGCCCGATCCGCGCCGAGTGCGAGCGCCGTACGCAGCTGTTCCTGAGAGGATTTCGGGCCGATGGAGACCGCGACCACTTCCGTGGCCGTGCCTTTCTCCTTGAGACGCACTGCCTCTTCCACGGCGATTTCGCAGAAGGGGTTCATGGCCATCTTGACGTTGGTCAGATCCACGTCGGAATGATCCGCCTTGACGCGAATCTTGACGTTGTAATCGATGACGCGCTTTACCGCGACCAATACTTTCATAGTTTCCTCGCTTGGCTTGAGAGCCTTACCTGAACTGACGTGACCTGTCGCTGCCACTCTCGCTTTTATCGACGCCACACCCCTTGACGATCAGACGCCTGACCAAAAAGCCAAATTCATTCAAGCGTTTGATAGGCTGGCATTTACTTAATGTGCCATATCCGGCCAATGCACAACAACATCCATGAAACCGCAGCTTTACATGCAGCTGGCACGCCGCTTCCTTTACCCTAGCAATCCTGGCGATGAATTTTGATTCTGGAGCGACGGGTGCGTTATTGAATACGCGACGTTATTGAATGTGCGGTGTTATTAAATACATGATAGGCCATCGTAGTGATGACCTGACGCAGGTATTATGCCTATCATGGGAGACAACCAGAAGCAAACGACCGTTTTAAATTAAGGCCGTGTCCTTATAAGACACGGTACTTATGAGAATAAGGAGACGACCAGGTGGAAAACGTTGAGCGCGATGTCATGGAAATGGACGTGGTCATCGTCGGCGCCGGGCCTTCAGGCCTGGCGGCAGCATGCCGACTGATGCAGCAAGCCAACGAGGCTGAGCAAGAGCTGACCGTTTGCGTGGTAGAGAAAGGCTCCGAAGTAGGGGCACACATCCTGTCCGGTGCCGTATTCGAACCTCGTGCACTGACCGAGCTCTTTCCCGACTGGGAAGAGCGCGGTGCCCCGCTCAATACACCGGCCATTCGCGACGATGTGTATCTCTTGAAGGACAGCCAAAAAGCCAAGAAGCTACCTCATTCGCTGGTGCCCAAGAGCATGCACAATACCGGCGGCGACCAGACCCGCTACGTGATCAGTGCCAGCAACCTGTGCCGCTGGCTGGCCGAGCAGGCCGAAGCACTGGGCGTGGAAATCTTCCCGGGCTTTGCCGCCCAGGAGGTGATCATCGAAGACGGCGCCGTACGCGGTATTCTGATCGGGGATATGGGCGTAAGCGCTGACGGCACGCCGAAGGATGGTCATATGCCGGGCATGGAGCTGCGCGCCAAATATACCCTGTTTGCCGAAGGTTCGCGGGGGCATCTGGGCAAGCGCCTGATCCGTGAGTTCGCACTGGACGAGGGACGCGACCCCCAGCACTACGGCATCGGCTTGAAGGAACTCTGGGACGTACCCGCCGAGCGACACGAACCCGGCCTGGTGGTTCACGGCTCCGGCTGGCCGCTGACCAGTGACACCCACGGCGGCTGGTTCCTTTACCATGCAGAAAACCAGCAGGTCATGGTCGGGCTGATCATGGATCTGGGTTATCAGAATCCCTGGCTTTCACCGTTCGATGAATTTCAGCGCATGAAACATCACCCGGCCCTGAGCCAGTACCTTGAAGGGGGCAAGCGCGTTGCCTACGGCGCCCGCGCGATCACCAAGGGTGGTTTCAACTGTCTGCCGAAAATGACCTTTCCGGGCGGTCTCTTGATCGGCTGTGATGCGGGCACGCTGAACTTTGCCAAGATCAAAGGGCTTCATACCGCCATGAAATCGGGTCTCGTGGCCGCAGAAAGCGTTTTCGAGGCAATCAAGGGTGGCGATGAAGGCGCAAGTGAACTCACCGGCTTCAACGACAGTTGGGAAGCCAGCTGGGCGTATAAAGAACTCAAGGAGAATGCAAGCTTTGGCCCGGCGATGCACAAGTACGGCAATGTCCGCGGTGGTGCCTTCAACTTCGTGAATCAGCTGATCGGCAACAAGCTGCCCACCCTCCACGACACCACCACCGACCATGGCGCCTTGAAGCCCGCCGACGCGTTCGAGAAGATCAATTATCCCAAGCCTGACGGCAAGCTCTCCTTTGACAAGCCTTCGTCGGTGTTCCTATCCAACACCAACCACGAAGAGGATCAACCCTGCCATCTGCGCCTGGCCGATCCATCGATTCCCATTGAACACAACCTGCCCAAGTATGCCGAGCCCGCTCAGCGCTACTGCCCGGCCGGGGTGTACGAAGTGGTGGAAGACAGTGAAGGCAAGCCGCGCTTTCAGATCAACTTTCAAAACTGCGTGCACTGCAAGACCTGTGATATCAAGGACCCGGCTCAGAACATTACCTGGGTGGCGCCGGAAGGCGGCGGCGGGCCTAACTATCCCAATATGTAAGAACCTGCCCAATATGTAAGAAACCGCCCAGCAGGCAGGCCCCGCCCACCCAGCAAGACCCGAAAGCCGGTGTGACTCGATTGAAGGTCAGGCCGGCTTGGCGGGATCAAGCGATGTGATCGGGGCGCGCCGGGCAATCAGCCGGCGCCGACCAGCCTGAGTGAAGCGCACATCGATCACCGGATCGGCGGGATTGCCTTCCACGGCAGCCACCTCCCCTTCTCCAAACACGTCATGCAGCAGTCGCTGGCCGGGGTAGAACTCAAGGGTTTCTGCGTAGCGGGCTTGCACTTCGTTGACCGCCTGGGCGGTCAACACGATATCTTCACGGTTCAGGCGTTTCAGGTAACGCTCCACAAGGTCCTTTGAACTTACCTGCAGCGGCGTTTCTGGCGCGTCTTGAGCATCAAGCGCCTTTGCCACGCGCATGCTGTCCGCCCAACTGCTTTCATGAATGAAGCGGCTGGGCCGGTGAGCACCGCCATCGTGAAGAATCAAGAGTTGTTCCTGGGCGCGGGTGATTGCCACGTAGAAGAGCCGCCGCTCCTCTTCCAGCCGTTCATCGCTGAGCGGGTTATCCCGGCTATAGTGAGGAAAGTCCTCTTCGTTGACCCCCGCCACGGCGACCAGCGGCCATTCAAGCCCCTTGGCGCCGTGAACGGTGCTGATCAACACGCCACCGGCCTGATTCTCCACCGGTCTTTCCAGAAGCTCGATGAATGCGTCCGGGTCCTGGACGCTCTGGGCCTGCTCGATCAGCACATCCAGAAGACGCACATCCTCCTCGCCCTTGTCCCGGCGGGCGGCAGCGCGTTTCAAGGTTTTCTCCGCCTCGATAGTGGTGACCACATGCTGTAAAAGCTTGGCCGACGGCCACGCGCTGAGTCTTGGCAGCTCACAGAGAAGCTCCCAGCGTTTTTTAAGCGTGCGCCGTTGAATCGGCTTCAATGCTGCGATCAGCGAATCTGTCCGGTCCGGAAATGCCTGGGTGGCGGCCAGATGATGGGCCAACTGGCTTAGCCGCTCCCGACCGACAAAGGGCGTGGGCTGAGCAAGCAGCAGCAGAAGCTGGCTTGGGTCCTTTAAAAGCTCTGGACGTCGGGAGAGCTTCAAATAACCCGCCAGTGCCTGCACCAGCGGCAGGCGAAATACAAAGCGGTCCTCGCGCAGCAGGCGAAAGGGAATACCCGCCTGTAACAGCGCCAGCTGAAACGGCACCGACATCGCCCAACTACGCACCAGCAGGCTCGCCTCACCCAGCGCCCGGCCCTGGGCCTGCCAGTCGGCCAGCGCGTCCAACAGCAGTCGCGTCCCCTGGCCTGCGTGAATTCGGGTAGCAAAGTTCGCAGGCGCCGCGAGACAGAGCTGGTCCGGCCTTCGCCGGTTGTTCAGGATGGCGTGGTTGGCGGCCAGCGCCAGCGCGTGGCCGTGGCGAAAGGTGGTGGAGAGGGGGTAGTCGACGGCTTCACCAAAGGTGGCGGTGAAGTTCTCGAGCATGGTGTCCGGCCGCGCCCCACGCCACTCGTAGATGCACTGATTGGCATCCCCCACCGCCATCACGCTGGCACTGGACCCGACCAGCACTTTCAATAGGCGCTGCTGGGCGGTGTTGATGTCCTGGTATTCATCAATGATCACGTGATCAAGAAAACCCTCGACGCGAGCTCTGAGCGTGCCGTCGGCCTCAAGCGCACGCAGTGGCCGGTAAAGAAGGTCGGCATAGGTCATCAGACCTTCACTTTCCAGAAGACGCTCGGCTTCCTCAAACGCCGCCGGAAAGTAGTCGGTGTCCTCGTCAAGGCCCAGCCGTTCATGGAGCGCCTGGGCGGTGCACATTTCAGCCTTTACCAGCCCGCAGAAATGCGCCAGGGTTTCTAGCCGGTCGCCGTCAAGCGCAGCTTCACGCCGCTCCAGCTCCTCGACTACATTCAGGCTCGCCTGACGCAGCAGACGCTCGAGCTGCCAATCCGCCGAAAGCAGCTGGCGCGGCGCGAGTACGCCCCAGCGGCACAGGCTCTGGGTGAGCCGATGGCCCAATGAATGAAAAGTGCGTACATCGGGAAGCGGCTGTCCTTTGGGTGCCATGCTCGCCAGGCGGCGCTGAAAGTCTTCTCGAGCGGAGCGATTGAACATCAGTACCAGCATGCGCTGGGGCGGTACACCGCTTTCCAGAAGGTGCAGGACACGCGCCGCCATGGTGGTGGTCTTGCCCGCCCCGGCCACTGCCGCGACTCGCGCGTGCCCGCTCTCGTGGCCCACCACTGCCTGCTGTTCCGGGGTCAACTTCACGGCATCTCGCTACGAGAGGCAGCGTCGCTATCCAGCTCGCCCAAAGGGTAGTACTGGCCCGCGCTTTCAAGGCAAAGCCGCTGACCCGCACCGTTCTCTTCCAGAATGGCCTGGTCGATCAGCCGGTAGAAGACATTGCGGTGCAGCCGCGCCGCCAAGCCAAAGCGAATGGCGATTTCCGGCATCCACTCTCCCTCTGGCGTGACGCTCAGCGACATGGGGTGCGCCTCATCCAGACGCACCACATCGTCAAACTGGGTAGTCAGCCACCAGGCGCCTTCCTTGAAGTCGGCTTCGACAATGATGAACGGCCGATCCTCGACCGTGAGCCGCCAGCGCTCGCCCGGAGTGACCAGACAGACCCCTTCCTCATCGCGACGCATAAGGCTTGCCAGCAGATGCGGGATCTCCCGGCGGGGAAAGGGCTCGCCTTCGTGCAGCCAGGTGCCATCGGCCCGGATGACGATATCGATATCGCCGGATAGCGCGGGCTGCCATTGATCCACCGGCGGTATCTTCGCCGAACCCGGTTGATGCTTTAACAGTCTATCGATATTCATGGCCACCTCACCGCTTGATTCAGACAAGGCCCGCTTGCGTCAGGGCCTGTTTAACATGAGCCGGGGCATCCGGCACAGCGCCGCGAAAGAGCCGGTAGAAATTGGCCGTGGTCTGCATGGCAACTTCATCCACGCTGATCCGGCGTTCGCTCGCAATACATTCGGCCACCTCGACCACCCAGGCCGGCTCGTTGGGTTTGCCGCGGTGGGGCACCGGTGCCAGATAGGGGCTGTCAGTCTCGATCAACAGCCGATCCAGCGGCAGCACCTTGGCAAGCTCGCGAAGCGAGGCTGCACTGGCGAAAGTGATGATACCGGAAAGCGAAATGTAGAATCCCAGGCGTATCGCCTCGCGGGCCATCTCGACATCTTCGGTAAAGCAGTGCAGCACCCCGGCGACGTTTGGGTCGGTATGTTCACGCAAGAGCGCCAGAGTATCTTCCTGAGCCTCGCGGGTATGCACCACCACGGGCAGCTCAAGCTCGGCGGCGGCGATCAGATGGCGCTTGAAGCGCTCGCGCTGAAGCTCGGGGCTGACGCTGTCGCGGTAATGATAATCAAGTCCGGTTTCACCAATGGCCACCGCCGCGTACTGCTCGGCGGCCTCCTTGATGTCCTTCACTTCCGGCTCATGCGCAACGCTTGCCAGGGGATGAAGCCCGGCTGAAATCGCCACATCCTGGTGCTTGCGCGAAAGTTCGGCAAGCCGAGGCATATCGTCAAGCGTTACCGCGATGGCCAGAAACTGACTGACATGGGCCGCACGGGCCGCGTTCAAGGCAGCATCGACATCGCCCCCGTAAGAGCGTTCGGACAAGCGGTCCAGATGACAGTGCGAGTCAACAAACATTCAGGCCTCTATTGATCTGCTTGGCGTTAGATGTGCTGGGTGCTGGATGTGCTTGACGCTACAGGGTAAATGACGGCGGAGCGCTATCCAGCTGACCGGCCAGCAGCGTTTCGATTCTATCGCGCACCGGGTAATCCTCTTGGCTGAAGTGCACGCCAATGCCCGGCATACGCCGTCCGCTGATACCGGCAGGCGACACCCAGACCACCTCTGCCGTAACGCTTAGCCGCTCGCTCTCTCCCGGCAACGTGATCAGCAGGTGCACCACCTGACCCAAAGCGTAGAACGTATCGACGGGCACGAACATGCCGCCACGCTCCAGATAAGGCATATAGGCCGACAAGAGCGTGGGGATATCCGGCACCGTGAGTGAGAGAGCTTTTTGAGCGGTCATCGACACCTCGTGGGCGATCGGCGTTAGCGATAGTTATCAACGATAGTTATAAAGACAGCTGTCAAACGATCATTGTCAAACGACACGTATTGAACGCATCCAACTGACTAGGAACGCAGAAGCGTCGACCAGCGCACAAGCCATGCTTCGAGCACCAGCTGCGGATTGGGATTGGCGCCCATCGATAGTAGTCGACGCTGCTCCCGGGCGTAGTCTAACAGGCGAAACCAATCCTGGACCCGGGCGTTCTTTACAGCCTGGCGATACAGAGGTTCAAGATCCGGGTTGTGAAGCGCGGTGGTTTGTCCGGTCAATCCCAGCCGAATCAGGTCTTCAAGCCAGGCGATACCGTACCATAGAATGGCATCGATCGCCTGACGATCAAGCCTTGCCGCTTCGGATACCGGCTCGGCGCCGCGCACCAGTTGCTCGAAGCTATCGTGAATCTGATGGCGCAGAGCACGCTCCTCAGGGGTGGCAAGCTCGACCGCCAGAAGCGGAAGCCCACCCGAGACCTGCCACCAGAAAAGCGCCTCTTCGCTGCCGAGCTTTTCGGTGAGCCAGGCCTGGCACTGCTCGAACGCGACGCTGGGCAGCGTCCACTGCTGACAGCGCGAGCGAATGGTCGGCAGCATCCGAGAAGGCACATCGGAAAGCAGAATGAACAGCGTGCGCTCTCCAGGCTCTTCCAGGCTTTTCAAAAGCGCGTTGGCGGCGGCAACATTCATCGCCTCGGCCGGACTGATCACGATGACGCGATACCCCCCCTGCTGGGCGGTCTGGCCAACGAAGCGGTTGACCTCGCGGATCGGGTCAATGCGGATCTGGCGTTTACCCTCTTCCAGAGTAATCCGCATCAAATCCGGATGATAGCCCGATGCCAGCATGCTGCAGCTATGGCAATGCCCGCAGGCTTCACCATCAGGCTGAGCACAGAGGGTCCGCGCCACCAGCGCATCGGCCAACTGCTGCTTGCCCACACCATGAGCGCCACTGAGCAATAACGCATGGGGCATGCGCCCCTCGGTTGCCAGACGCGTAAACTGATGCCACAAAGGCCGGTGCCAGGGCAGCAGATCCGCTAGCGCCATGCCAGTACCCGCTCGTTCAAGGCATCCGCAAGGGCGGCCTGCACGTTTTCCAGAGATTTCTCTGCATCGATCAGTACAAAGCGCTGAGGCTCGGCCTCGGCCCGGGCCAGATAAGCACTGCGCACCGCGCTGAAGAACGCGGCATGCTCTTGCTCGAAACGGTCACGCTGGCTGTTTTCAGCGCGCAGGCGCCCCTCCAGGCGGGCCTTGGCAGCCTTGGGCGACATATCCAGCAACAGGGTCAGATCCGGCGAGAGCCCTTTTTGCACGAACTGTTCAAGCGTTCGAATTCGCGCCGAATCGATGCCACGCCCGCCTCCCTGGTAGGCGAAGGTGGCATCGGTGAAGCGGTCGCAGACCACCCAGGCGCCACGCTCGAGTGCAGGCAAGATCTTTTGCGCCAGATGCTGGGCACGGGCGGCAAACATCATCAGAAGCTCCGCATCGGTATGCAGCGGCTCCTCGAACGTGGTGGCGAGAAGCAGCGCGCGTATCGACTCGGCAAGCGGAGTGCCGCCGGGCTCTCGGGTACACACGACCTCAAGCCCCTGCGCTTTCAGCCAGTCGGCCACGAACGCGACGTTGGTGGATTTGCCCACCCCTTCTCCCCCTTCCAGGGTAATAAAGCGCCCGCGTTGGGTCATTGAAACCTCATTGAAAAAAACGCCGCCGAGCAGCCCTCGGCGCTTGGTAATTACTGGTTGCGTATATAGCGGTTGACGGCATTGTTATGTTCGCGAAGCGTGCGCGAGAAGTGATGGGTGCCGTCCCCCTTGGATACAAAGTAAAGCGTATCGCCAGGCAGCGGGTTGACCGCCGCTTCCAGCGAGGCCGCCCCCGGCATGGCAATGGGCGTGGGCGGCATGCCGTTGATCACATAGGTATTGTAGGGCGTGGCTTCACGTAAATCCGCTCGGGTGATGCGCCCCTCGTAGCGTTCGCCCATGCCATAGATCACCGTGGGGTCGGTTTGCAGGCGCATGCCCTGTTCCATGCGACGCTTGAAGACCCCGGCGATTTCGCGACGCTCCTCGGGGGCGCCGGTTTCACGCTCGATCAGCGAGGCCATGATCAGCGCCTCATAAGGCGTTTCGATCGTCAGGTCATCATCGCGGTTTTCCCAGACATCCGCCAGAATCCGCTCCATGCGATCAAGGGACTGACGCAGAATATCCACGTCGCTCATACCCAGATGATAGCGATAGGTGTCCGGAAAAAACCACCCTTCCGGGTAGGTGCCTTCACGCTCGAGAAGCGCCATCACCTGTTCATCGCTCATGCCGGTGGTGACGTGTTCAAGCTTTTCGGCATTTTCCAGGCGGGTGCGCATCTGACGAAACGTCCAACCCTCGGGCACGGTCAACGGGTAGGTAACCACGTTACTGCTGCCCAGCAGCGTCATGACTTCCATGGCACTCATATCCGGCGTAATACGGTATTCACCTACCCGAAGCCTGGGGATCTGTTCGGGCGAGACGCGCGCCAGAAGACGAAACGCCCAGGCGTCATTGACCACGCCCTGATCCTCAAGCTCATGAATGGCCTGATTGAACCCGGCACCGGGCGACACGTAGTAAAGCGTCGGCTCAGTGACCGCCACCGGCGCCTCAAGTCGGCTTTGCCAGTACAGATAACCACCGGCCGCCGCCGCAGCCCCTAGTACCAGCAGAATCAAGCATGCGCTCAGTAACCGTTTTACCATGTCACTCGGTGCCTCTTATCGAATTTGTCCAGGGTAGCCCAGCAGGCGGTGCCCCTGGCGTTGAAGCGTATCACCTTGCAACCGCGTCCAGGCAGCCAGCCTCTCGCCTTTTGAATCAAGTAGTGTATGCACCGGCCAGACCCCCTGGACGGAATTCGCCACCCAAAGCCCTTCGACGCGCGAGAGCGCCTCAAGGGTCAAGTCGGCCTCGAACACCACGCCGCGTTCGATAAGCGCCTCGCGCAGAGTGCCGGCCACCCCGCACCGGCTAAGCCGGGGGGTATAGAGACCTCCGTTGGCTAGCCAGAAGATGTTCATGCTGGTAGCTTCCACCACCCACCCCTCCGTGTCGGCCAGAAGGCCTTCGGCAATGGCGGGGTCATCCCATTCCTGGCGAGCCAGCACGTTCTCCAGCCGGCTCAGGTGCTTGATCCCGGCCAGAAGCGGCTGGTGGCCCAGCCGAAGAGCGCAAAGCCGAACACATACACCGACGCGCCAACGCTCTGTCGGTGCCTGAAAAGGCCGTCGGGTAACCAGCAGTCTAGGGGCGGGATCGTCCGGCGGCTTATAACCCTGGCCGCCGCTTCCCCGGGTCAGTACCAGCTTGAGCACTTCAAGTTCGCTGCTGGCCGTGTGCTCGAAGCTTGCCTCGAGCGACTCGAAAGAAGGCATGGGAATCGCAAGACGCCGACAGCCGCGGGCCAGCCGCTCTAGATGATAAGACCATAAAAGCGGCTGGCCCGCGCGCATCAGTACCGTCTCGAAAAGCCCGTCACCAAAAGCGAGCCCGCGGTCGTCACTGGGCACCTGGGTGGCGGGCATAGGCGCTTACACCCGCGTAAACAGCAGCGAGCCGTTGGTACCACCGAACCCAAAGGAGTTGGAAAGCGTGGTATCAATACGCATGTTGCGCGCCGTATGCGGCACGTAGTCGAGGTTACACCCGGGCTGCGGGTTATCCAGGTTGATGGTAGGCGGGGCTACCTGATCGCGAATCGCCAGGATACAGAATATCGCCTCCACGGCACCGGCGGCCCCCAGCAGATGGCCAATCATCGACTTGGTCGAACTCACGGCTACGCCTTTCGCGCCCTCGCCGATAACCCGCTCGATCGCTCGACTCTCTGCCAGATCGCCCGCCGAGGTCGAGGTGCCGTGCGCATTGATGTAATGCACCTCTTGCGGATTGATGCCGGCATCCTTGATCGCATTGCTCATGGCAAGCGCTGCTCCGCGACCATCTTCAGGGGGCGCGGTCATGTGGAAGGCATCATCGCTCATGCCGAACCCGCAAAGCTCCGCGTAGATGTTCGCCCCGCGTGCCTTGGCGTGCTCGTACTCTTCCAGCACCAGAACACCGGCACCATCGGAGAGCACGAAACCATCGCGGTCCACGTCCCAGGGGCGGCTGGCCGCTTCGGGATCATCATTACGGGTTGAAAGCGCGCGCGCTGCCGAGAACCCCCCCAGACCCAGCGGTGTAGTGGCCATTTCAGCGCCCCCGCAGATCATTACATCGGCATCGCCGTAAGCGATGGTTCGCGCACTGTAGCCGATGTTGTGCGTTCCGCTGGTACAGGCGGTAGTGATCGCGATGTTCGGCCCTTTGAAGCCGTGCTGGATCGCCATGTTGCCGGAAATCATGTTGATGATGGAGCCAGGCACAAAAAACGGCGACACGCGCCGGGCGCCGCCTTTATTGAGCGCGTTATGGTTCTGCTCGATCATGGGCAGCCCGCCGATACCCGAACCGATCGCCACACCGATACGCTCGGCGTTCTCATCGGTACATTCGATACCGGCATCGCTGATCGCCTGGGCACCCGCTGCCATGCCATATTGAATGAACAGATCCATCTTGCGGGCATCCTTGGGATTCAAGTACGCGCCGATATCGAACTCCTTGACCGAGCCGCCAAAACGCGTATTGAAACTGCTGGCATCAAAATGCTCGATCGGGGCAATACCGCTTTTACCCGCTACAATATTGGCCCACGACTGCTCGACCGTGTTGCCCACCGGCGTTACCAGGCCCAGCCCGGTTACCACTACCCTTCTTCGCGCCATCAGCTCTCCTCCCGGCATCCTTGGTACAAGACCCTAAACGGCCATTGCTGCAAAAGCTTATCTACTCTGTCTAGTATAACGGAGATTGCAGGGTGAATTCACTGCACGCCCTATACAAAAAAAGCCGCCCTGAGCCAGGGCGGCTTTTTTCACGCCAGGTAGTCATTATCCACCCGGGATTCTTGCGTCGACCAAGCCCTTACTGATGGGCGTTTACGTAGTCGATGGCTTCTTGAACTGTCGTGATCTTTTCGGCTTCTTCATCAGGAATTTCAGTATCGAATTCCTCTTCCAACGCCATTACCAGCTCTACAGTATCAAGCGAGTCAGCACCCAGGTCTTCAGTGAAAGAAGAGCTATTCTGGATATCTTCTTCTTTAACGTTCAGGCGCTCAGCCACAACTTTTTTTACGCGCTCTTCAATGGTACTCATCAACGTACTCCAGTCATTCACGTTAGCCGTTATTGATAACCAGCTATTTGGAAACCGCAAGCCAAAAGCTGCGGTGTAGTTTATAGACGCCCCAAGGCCGACGCAACCGCCAAACCCCAGGCCATCAACGCATATTCATGCCGCCGTTCACGTGAAGCGTTTCGCCGGTAATATAACCGGCCGCGTCACTGGTCAAAAAGCCGACGGCGGCAGCAATCTCTTCCGGCCCGCCCAGTCGCGACAGCGGAATCTGTTTCAACAGCGCCTCATGCTGAGCTTCGGGAAGCGCTTCAGTCATGTCGGTGGCAATAAAGCCAGGCGCTACGGTATTGACGGTGATCGCACGAGAGGCGACTTCACGAGCCAGCGCCCTGCTGAAGCCTTCCATGCCCGCCTTGGCAGCAGCATAGTTGGTTTGACCCAAATTGCCCATAGTGGCCACCACCGAACTGATCGACACGATACGCCCAAAGCGTGCCTTTGTCATACCTCGAAGGCAAGCTTTACTTACACGGTAGACGGATTTGAGATTGGTATCCATGACCGAATCCCACTCCTGCTCCTTCATGCGCATCAACAGGTTATCGCGGGTGATGCCAGCGTTGTTGACCAAGATGGTGGGTGCATCGAAACGCTCGGCAATCTCTTTGAGCACCTGATCGATACTCGCTGGATCCGTTACATCAAGACACAGGCCGGCGCCTTCGATGCCCTGCTCCTTGAGATCGGCATCGATTTTCTGCGCCCCCGATTCGCTCGTGGCCGTACCGATCACGATGCGTCCCTGCCGACCAAGCTCGTGAGAGATGGCACGGCCGATCCCTCGGCTTGCGCCGGTCACCAGCGCGACTTTACGTTCTTGGGTCATAACGCTTTGCCTTTAACCGTTTAAAGATTCACTCAGTGTAGCGCTTAAGCGTCGCTGTCGGCCAACGCTTCGCGGGCAAGCTCAAGGGCCGCATCAAGACTATCCGGATCATTGACCGCGAGCCCCTTGCTGGTGCGAACGATACGCTTGTTGAGCCCGGTGAGCACCTTGCCCGGACCACATTCGATAAAGAGATTCGCTCCCTGCTCGGCCATGGTCTCGACGCAGGAGGACCAGCGTACAGGTTGATAAAGCTGCTCGATCAGGCGGGTGCGCAGGGTATCGATATCGGCATGAGCCTGAGCGTCGACGTTCTGAACCACCGTATAGCGGGGCGCACGAAGCTCGATGCCTTTCATGTATTCATTCAATCGCTCGGCTGCCGGACGCATCAGTTCGCAGTGCGAGGGCACCGAAACCGGAAGCGCCAACGCACGCTTGGCGCCAGCTTCCTGGCAGGCCACGATGGCGCGCTCGACGGCACGCGTGTTACCGGCAATCACTACCTGGCCTGGCGAGTTGTAGTTGACAGCGGAGACCACCTCGCCCTGGGCGGCGCTCTGGCAGGCGGCTTCCACCGAGGCATCTTCAAGGCCAAGTATCGCGGCCATTGCGCCTTCGCCTTCCGGCACGGCGTCCTGCATGGCCTCACCCCGCAGGCGCACCAGACACACCCCTTCAGCAAATCCCATCACCCCGGCGCAGACCATGGCACTGTACTCGCCCAGGCTATGACCGGCCATGATACCGGGCCGCGGTCCTTCGAGCTCCTGCCATACGCGCCAGATCGCCACACTTGAGGTTAGAAGCGCCGGCTGAGTACATGCCGTCTGATTGAGCACCTCTTCCGGACCGTCCTGGACGGCTTTCCATAAATCAAAGCCCAGTGCGTCTGACGCTTCCTCGAATGTCGTTCCCACCACGCTATAGCGTTCGGCCAGTTCGCGCAGCATTCCTAGCTGCTGCGAACCCTGACCGGGGAAAACGAGGGCAAGGGGTTGAGACATGTCGTTCACCTTTGCTCTAGTAGGCATTTGCTCGTTCGAGCGTATTAAGCAGAATGATCGTCGTCAGCGCTTCGATGCTGGCGCCCGATATCCGCCAATAGAATTTCAATGCGGTGTTTTATTGGCCGAGCGCGTATTCAAACCTTGCTTTAGCAGAGAATCGATTCGCACGGGCAGGTTTTGCGCGACTTCCTGCAGCGCGCGTTCAATGGCATAGTAAAAGCCTTCGGCGCGAGTGCTGCCGTGGCTTTTCACGACACTCGCCTTGAGCCCCAGAAGGCTTGCCCCGTTATAACGCATCGGGTTCAGCTCCTGCTTGAGCTGGCGCAATAAAGGCCTGGCCAACAGGCTTGCCAAACGTCCACTCAGACGCGATTCGAACGTTGCCTGCACACGCTCGACCAGCATACGAGTCAACCCTTCACTGGCCTTGAGCGTGATATTGCCTACAAAACCATCGCAGACCACTACATCCAGCCCGCCCTGATATATTTCATCGCCCTCGGCGTAGCCGCAATAGTCGAAGCCCAGCGTGGAAGCACGCTGCCTGAGAAGGCGATCAGCTTCGCGCACGCAGGCACTGCCCTTGATTGCTTCACCGCCCACGTTCAAAAGCGCTACTCTGGGACGCGAAACGCCATCCACACACTGCACCATGGCTGCGCCCATCACCGCGAAATCCACAAGCCTTGCCGGCGGTGAATCCACGTTGGCCCCCAGGTCGAGCAGGTAGCAGCGTTTTTGCCGCGCCGCCGGGATAGACGTACTGATAGCCGGACGCGAAAGACCGGCCAGCATACCCAGTTCGCGCCGAGCGAGTGCCACCAGGGCGCCGGTATTGCCCGCGCTGACGCCAGCCGCGGCTTCACCACTCGCCACACAGCGCAGCATGGCGGCCATGCTGGTGGCCTGGCCGTGCCTGAGCGCCCACGCCGCTGTGGAACTCTGCAGCACGCTTTGCGGCGCATCACAGACCACCAGACGCGACGTTGCCGCAGCCAAGGGCTGCGGCAAACGCTCTAGCTCAGCAACCAGGTGCTGATACGGGCCAAACAGAGCCAGCTCGAGATCAGGGCGTTCAACCACCGCTCTGGCGGAGCCTTCGATGATGGCACGGGGGCCTTGATCGCTCCCCATTACATCAATCGCTAGGCGCACACAGCACTCACTCTGCTTCGCCGCCGGGTAAAAGCTTAGGGCTTATACCTCGACAACCTTGCGACCACGATAAAAACCGTCTGAAGCGACGTGGTGACGCAGGTGCGTGGTGCCGGTCTCTTTGTCCTGAGACAACGTCGGTGCGCTCAGGGCATCGTGGCTACGACGCATGCCGCGCTTGGAACGAGTCTTGCGATTCTTTTGAACTGCCATGGGTAATTACTCCAAGAGAGTGGATCAGTGATACTTATTTCTTACCTTCGGATGGATCTTTGCCCTTCAAGACATTGAGCACCGCGAAAGGATTCGATACGGGGGCGGACTCATCTGCCGCGCCTTCGGTCCTGCTGACCAGCTGCTCTGCCGAGACATAGCACTCGGCCTCATCGTGATAGACCACTTGCGGCAAACTGAGGATGAGTTCATCTTCAATCACCGTCAGCAAGTCCAGCTGTTCATTTTCCACCAGCACAGGTTCGTGACTGGCGGGCAGCTCGGAAGCCAGCGTCTCGTCAGAGACCATTCCCAAAAGAAAGTCACTGGAGACATCCCGGCTTAACGGCACCAGGCAGCGGCGACAGGCAAGCGCCAGCGTCGCACGCAGATGGCCACGAATTTCACGGCGACCCTGGGCATCGATGCCAAACTCAAGCGATGCATAGCATTCGCCAGTTTGCTCGCCTGCCTCTTCGGCAAGGCGCGGCAGCTTATCAAGCGCCACATGGCCTTCGAGTCGTTCGCGGCGGGTTGCAAGCTTATAAGGCTCAACCCGGCTAGGGAGTTGTGAGGTCAACATAGGCGCGCAATGATAGGCACTCGCCCCGCCGCTGTCAAAGCCGTCCTGCCATTTATTCAAGGTTTTATACCCGAAGCCGCCAAATACCCACGCCCTTTGCTTGAATAATGCAAATCAAAATCACACAGGACGTACTCAAATGCTTTTCAAACTCTTTATCACGACGTTTCACACCCAGCCTAAAGCACTGTTTTCAGCCAATGTTTCAAGTCATGTCTAAACGACTGCTACACTTTTACTTAATACGGCGCACAGCACGAAAGCTTGCTCGAAACCTGGCGCAGCCCATCTAACGAGTGACCGCGTAAAGCGGATACGTCCCGGCTTCACAACGCGCCGCCTAATTAGCCGCTCGAATCATCAAGGAGAATGCAGTGCCCGAAGTCGCTAACGCCCCCCTGGTGCTCGCTTCAAGCTCACGCTTTCGCAAAGCGTTGCTGGATCGTCTGGAGCTTGCTTATCAGTGTCAGTCGCCGGACATCGATGAAACGCCGCACCTGAATGAATCCCCCGAAGCGCTGGTTCATCGTCTGGCTTTGGGCAAGGCAAACGCCGTGGCCAAGAGTTTTAATCGTCACCTGATTATCGGCTCGGACCAGATCGCCCTGTTCGAAGGCGAGATCCTCGGCAAACCCCATACCATCGAGCGCGCCTGTGCCAACCTGTCCCGCTTTTCCGGCAATAAAGTGACCTTTTTAACCGGCCTTGCCCTGCTGGATACGCGAACCAATAGCCACCAGGTCCACATCGAGCCTTTCGAGGTCTGCTTTCGCACGCTCAACCAGGCAGAGATCGAGCGTTACGTGGCGATCGAAAAGCCGCTGGACAGTGCCGGCAGTTTCAGAATGGAAGGACTTGGCATCACGCTGTTTGAAGCGCTGAATGGACGTGACCCCAACGCGCTGATCGGCCTGCCTCTGATTGCGCTTTGCCAGCTTCTACGCCAAGCAGGCATGGACCCGCTTGGCGAGCGTTAGAGCCTTTCAGCGGGCTTGAAAGCGTAGCGGCGAGTGGGTGGACTCAACGCCCAGAAGCTCGGCCGTCGCGCTGGCAAAGCGTCGTGTCAACCGCTCGAAAGGATCCAGGCGCGGCGTGTAATCCACCCAGCTGGCCTCGCCCACCTGCGCCCTGGCTACCTGCTCAAGGCTTGCCAGCTCATCGATCAACCCAAGGTCGATGGCCTGCTCGCCGCTCCAGATCAGGCCCGAAAAGAGCTCGTCGCTTTCCACCAGGCGCCCATTCCGGCCGGCAATCACGTCTTCGATGAACTGCTGATGAGTCTGGGCGAGAACGCCCTGCCAGAAGGCGGCGATGTCTTCATCCAATGGCTGGAAAGGGTCCAGAAACGCCTTGTTTTCGCCAGCGGTCATCACGCGACGCTCGACACCCAGTTGATCGATCGCCTCCTGAAAGCCGAAGCCTGCGTAGATCACCCCGATTGAGCCCACAAGGCTTGCCGGCGAGGCGGTGATGACATCGGCCGCTGAAGCAATATAATAAGCCCCGCTGGCGCCCACGTCCTCGATCACGGCGATGATCGGCTTGCCCCCCTGTTCGCGAAGACGCATGATTTCGGCGAATACCCGCTGGGACTGCACCGGGCTGCCCCCGGGACTATCGATGTGCAGCACCACGACCGCTGCGCTATCGGATTCCCAGGCGCGGTTGAGCCCCTTGATGATACGCTCGGCGTTCGCCGGGGCGTCGCTTGCAATCACGCCGTGCACTTCGACAAGCGCCAGATGCTCGCTGGCAGGCGCAGCACTGCTTGGCTCGGCGAAGAAAACGCGATACACCACGAAAGAGATCAGCGATAACAGCAGTGCAAGAGTCAGCAGACGAAAGAAGAGTTTCCAGCGACGGGTGCGGCGCTGTTCGCTCAGCACACCGCCGATCCAGCGATCCATCATCTCGATCTGTGCCAGACGCTGGCGCTCGCGAAGGGTGTCACTGGTATCACCCGGTGCACCAGCCAGTCCTTCGCGCCCATGCTGAGTGCTCACCTCGGGGCCTTCTGTCCAGCGTTTTTGCGACAGACCCTCCTCCGGCGTCTGGCGCGGCGGATATGGTCCGTTCTGTTCATCATCTTGGTTCATCGTGTGTTTTCCTGTACGCAGTGGGGGTCAGCAAACGCTATCGTCTGTCATGAAGGCTGCCGCCGACTACTCGGTATCGAGCCAGTTGAAAAGATCTTCTACGCTGTGCGCCACCCATCCGGGTTCACTGGCCATCAGGCGGGCGGGTGTATGAACGCCGTAGGTGACACCGACACGATCCATGCCGATGGCCCGCGCCATCTCCAGGTCGTATTCGGTATCGCCGACCATTACCGCGCGTGAGACGTCGATATCGAGTTCGACCAGAAGCTCCTCCAGCATCTGCGGATGAGGTTTTGAACGGGTTTCATCTGCGGTGCGGCTGGCATGAAAAAACTTGCCGCTACCGGTTTGTTCAAATATGCGATCAAGCCCCCGGCGGCTTTTACCCGTCGCAACGGCCAGGCGCTGGGCCTTTTTGCGGCGAAGGCGCTCGAGCCTGGCCTCCACGCCATCGAAAAACGGCATGGGCGTGGTGTTCTCATGCACGAAGTGATGGGAGTAGCGCTGTCTCAGCGTTTCGGCCTGGGCGGGTTGAATGCCTGGACACAGCTTGCTGATCGCCTCGGGCAAACCCAGCCCGATAATGTCCTCGATGGCGCTGACGTCAAGCTCGCCCCACTCGGCCTCACGGGCAGCGGCCTGCATGCACGCGACAATCTTCGGCACTGAATTCATCAGCGTGCCGTCCCAATCGAAAATAATCAGCTCATAGCGCATGTCGGATCCTTATTGCCTTGCGCGGGCAAGCGCGGACTCCAGCGCCTCGGGCAGCGGTGCCTTTACCGTTACCGGGCGCCCATTACCGGGTTCGGGAAAGGTCAGCGCGCGAGCGTGCAGAAAAAGTCGCTCCACGTTTAGCTGACGGGTCATGTGAGCGCTTTCCCGGGTCGCGTATTTGTCGTCGCCCAGCAGCGCATGGCCTGCATGGGCGGCGTGTACACGAATCTGGTGAGTGCGCCCGGTCACCGGTTCCGCCTCGATCAGGGTCGCCTTCTCGAAGGTTTCCAACACCTTGAAGTGGGTACGCGACACTTTTCCGTTCGGATCCACCCGCACGCGGCGCTCGCCGTTACCAGCATCGTAGCGGTCGAGCCGAGCACTGACATAGCTCTTGCGCGCCGGCCATCGTCCGCTTACCAGTGCGACATAGCGCTTGTCCATGGCATGTTTCTTGAGCGATTCGTTCAGCGTGACCAGCGCCTCGCGGGATTTGGCCAGCAAAAGGCAGCCCGAGGTATCCCGGTCCAGACGATGAACGAGCTCGAGAAAGCTTAAATCGTCGCGCACCTGCCGGAGCGCTTCAATCAGGCCGATCTTGACCCCGCTGCCACCGTGTACGGCAAGGCCTGCGGGCTTGTTGAGCACCATCCAGTCCGGGCCTTCCATGATCACGCTACCCACCAGCAGATCGCGCAGATTGTCGCTGACCTCCTTCTGCGCTTCCCTGGGCGCCAGACGCAGCGGCGGAACGCGCACCAGATCACCGGGTGCCAGCCGGTAGTCCGCCTTGACACGTTTTTTGTTAACCCGCACTTCGCCTTTACGCACAATACGGTAGATCAAGGCGCGGGGAGCGCCCTTCAAACGCGTCATCAGGAAATTGTCGATACGTTGACCCGCCTGTTCCGGGGCGATTTCCACCCACTGCACTTCACGCCCTTCGGCCATCGCCGCATGCTCCTGGTCGGTTTTCAATATCAGGCTAAAGCGCCATTCTAGCGTAGTGCTTAACCCATTGCGTCAATTGCTGGCGGTTGGCTTTACTGTTATATTCCAAGTGGCTCATCGGCATAGCGTGATCAACCGTCAGGTCAGCCTGATAAAACCCGTGGTGATCACGTCCAGGCCCCACGCACATCGTTACACGCTATGCCCAAGCGCCTGCCCGACCGACACGCAGGCCCGAGCGAAGGTCCAATGGAATAGTGTACGCATTACCCATTACCGGATGGTTTGAAATGAAGGACCTCTATCGTCCATCAAGACGATAGAGTCCATGGTGATGCCTGGTTGGCCGCCATGAAACAATTGAAGACACGCTACGTCTCAAGCCATCGTTTTTAGCGTCACAGAAGACGAAGGCTTGGGGCGCCACGATCAACGCAGTGCCGATACCGGCGTTGACGAATCGATGAATGCCAGGTGTAGGCGGTGTCAGCAGGGCCGGATGGACGTGACAGCCACCGAAACATGTCCTGCCTCCGCCACGTACTCAACGCCCACCAGCCGCGCGGGCCACACTGCCCCCCGGTTTAATGCGTCAGCATAGCTATGCGCCGAGCACAAGCACGCAGCAAAAGCGATTCGTCGATGCCAGCCTAGACGGCGCGTCGGTGCACATGCTTTGCGAGACATCATGAAAAGAATGCTTATCAATGCAACCCAGCCAGAAGAGCTGCGGGTTGCGCTCGTCGACGGCCAGCGCCTTTACGATCTGGATATCGAATCCGGCGCTCGAGAGCAGAAAAAAGCCAACATCTACCGCGGCAAGATCACCCGGGTCGAGCCTTCGCTCGAGGCGGCATTCGTCGATTTCGGCGCCGAGCGCCACGGCTTTCTGCCTCTCAAGGAAATTTCCCGGGAGTACTTCGTCAAGGACGTTTCCGGGCGCCCCAGCATCAAGGAAGTACTGAAGGAAGGCCAGGAAGTCATCGTTCAGGTAGACAAGGAGGAGCGCGGCAACAAGGGTGCCGCACTGACCACCTTCATCAGCCTGGCCGGACGCTTTCTGGTACTCATGCCCAACAACCCCCGTGCCGGGGGCATCTCGCGGCGTATCGAGGGCGATGACAGAAGCCAGCTCAAGGACGCCATGTCCCAGCTGACCGTGCCCGACAAGATGGGCCTGATCGTTCGCACGGCTGGCATCGGCCGAAGCTCTGAAGAGCTTCAGTGGGATCTGGACTACCTGGCCCAGGTGTGGGAATCGATCACCACGGAAGCCACCAAGCGTCCGGCGCCTTTTCTTGTCTATCGCGAATCCAACGTCATCATACGCGCCATGCGCGATTACCTGCGCCAGGACATCGGCGAGGTACTGATCGACAGCCCCGAGATTCACGCCGAGGCGCTGGGCTTCATCCGCCAGGTGATGCCCTCGTACCAGCAGAAGATCAAACTCTATACCGACGAAGTACCGCTTTTTTCCCGTTTTCAGATCGAATCCCAGATCGAAACGGCGTATCAGCGTGAGGTGAAGCTCCCCTCCGGCGGCTCGATCGTGATCGATCATACCGAAGCGCTGGTTTCCATCGACATCAACTCGGCGCGCGCCACCCGTGGCAGCGACATCGAAGAGACTGCCCTGCAGACCAACTCCGAAGCCGCCGACGAGATCGCCCGACAGTTGCGCCTTCGCGATATCGGCGGTCTGGTGGTCATCGACTTCATCGACATGGGCCCGGCGCGTAATCAGCGCGAAGTGGAAAATCGCATGCGCGACGCGCTCAAGCTCGACCGCGCGCGCGTGCAGATCGGCCGCATTTCCCGCTTCGGCCTGATGGAGATGTCGCGCCAACGTCTGCGTCCGTCGCTTGGCGAGACCAGCGGCGTGGTGTGCCCGCGCTGTAACGGCCAGGGCACTATCCGCGATGTCCGCTCGCTGTCGCTCTCGATCATGCGTTTGATCGAAGAAGAAGCAATGAAAGAGCGCAGCGCCCAGATCCGCGCCATTCTGCCCGTTCCTGTCGCCACTTACCTTCTGAACGAAAAGCGCAGCGTGCTGGCCGATATCGAATCGCGCCAGGACGTTCGCGTGGTGCTGCTGCCCAATCCGGACATGGATACGCCGCACTACGACGTGCAGCGCCTGCGCAACGACCACCTGGACGAAGATGAAAGCCACACGCTTTCGAGCTTTGAGCTATCCACCGATACCGACATCGGCAAAGAGCCCGACGCAAGCTTTGCTCCCCCGGTTCAGCGTGCCGAAGCCGCCGTCAAGACCGTGGCACACAATGCGCCGGCCCCTGCCTCCCTGCAGACCGAAGCCCCCGCCCGGGTCGAAAGCACCGACACAACTGAAACCGGTGTTCTCGGCCGTCTGATTCGCGGCTTTGCCAAGCTTTTAGGCAGTGACGACACTGCCAGCGCTGAATCCAAGCCCGCTGCCCGCCGACAGCCCGCCGACAGCCGCCGCGCCGAGCGCGCCAGACCCGTACGCGAGACTCGGGACGATCAGTCTGCACCGCGAAGCGAAGCCACCCGAAGTGAGACCGCCCGAGGCGAGACGTCCCGTGGCGAGACAGCGCGTAGCGAATCGGCTACGGAATCGCGCACGGCAAAAGGCCAGGACGACAGCAGTGACAAGCGAAGCGGCCCCAGCCGCACCCGCAATCGTCGCCGCAACGCCCCGCAAAACGATCAAAAGCCCGGCGAGAGCGCGGCGAAGACCAGTCGCCAGAGCGAGCGTCCCGCAAGCCCGAGCGCTCAGGACGCCCCGGCAGAGCAGAGCAAGCGCTCGGACAGTCGTCGCGACAAGCCCCGAGACAGCAAGAAAAGCGAGCCAAGCCGAGGTGCCAAAGAGCCCACGTCAGCGCCTGATACCCTGCAGGAGCCCAAACAGGAGGCCCCCACGGATGATGGCAAGCCCAAACGCACTCGCAACAACCCGCGCAGCCGCACACGCAAGCAGGCGGTCAATCCCGCTGCCGAAGCCGAGCAGCTAGCGCTTCAGGCTGAAGCTGCCAATGCACCGGCACCGGTGGAAGGCACAGTCGAGGAAAAAGCCCGAGAAACGTCTGTCGAGACGCCTACAGCGGCGCAGGCCAGCGCATCGGCGGTTGAAACGGCCCAAACGCCGGTTTCCAAAGCCCCCGATGCAGTGCCGGACGCTGCAAGTACGTCCGCTGACGACCGGAAAGCGGCGAGTTCCCGCAAGGCTATAGCGACAGGGGATAAGGACACGGCCAGCAAAACGCCGGCAGAAGCCACGACACCTGAAAAGGTCGAGGTACCCGAAAAGACCAAAGAGCCTGAAAAGGCTATCGCTGACCAAGCAGCCGCCTCTGAAAAGAGCGCGACGATGGGCAACACTCAGGCGCCCGACTCGGACAAGGCTTCGACAAAGACGCCCGCGCTGCCCAGCGAGCAGCCCACGTCAGTGGCCAAGCCAGCGTTGCCTGCGGACGCGCCCGCCCCGGCGGCCGTACAGCCCGAACGCGAACCGGCGAGCACCACCGCCAAGGCCGAGCCAAGCGTAACCGAGCAGACCTCGCCGGAGACCGCCCCGAAGACGCCTGCGTCAACGGAGCAGGCACCTGAAGAGAAACTGCCGGCGTTCGAACCGACGATGCCCGAAGACTCCGTGTCGGAAACGCCAGATAAGGCGCCGGAAAGGGCCGATACCCGCGCCGACCAGGCACCCAAGCCCGCCGTCGAACCCCTGGATGCTGAAGCGGGTGTAGAGTCAGCGCCTGCGCCGACACCTCAAGCGCCCAAGTCGGCCTTCGCGCCTGAAGCCAAGGAAAGTCCGGAGGTCACGCCCTCTGCGCCCGAAACGCCCTTGCCGAAGGCAGCGCTAGAGAACAGCGAAGCCCCGGCGCAGGAAGTAACGCCGGCGCCTGCCGCGCAGGACCAAGGCGATGAGCAGGAAAAAGCGCAGCAAGCCTCGGACGAGGCGCCGGCGCAAGCGCCCAAGCGTCGCCGTCGGGCTCACAACGACCCTCGCGAGAAGCGCAAGCAGCAAGATAGCGCCAATCAAGAGTAAGTCGAGCAACGAAAAAACCCCGCCTGGTGCGGGGTTTTTTCATACCTGATAACGGTGCTTGAAAGTGATGCTCAAAAACAGTACCCGAAAAAGTACTTGAAACAGCACTTAAACCAGCCTGGGCTCGGGCTCCAGCGTCACGCCAAAGCGTTCGAAAACCGTCTGGATGACATACCGGGAGAACGCCAGCAGCTCGCTGCGGGTACCACCGCCAAAGTGTACGATCACCAGCGCCTGGCGCGTATGCACACCAAACGCTCCCTGGCGCGCGCCTTTCAGGCCACACTGGTCAATCAGCCAGCCCGCTGCCAGCTTGTAGCCGCCCTCGGCCTGCGGGAAACAGGGCATAGTCGGGTAGCGATGTCGTAGTGTCTCTGCTTCGTTCGCCGTTACGACGGGATTCTTGAAAAAGCTCCCGGCGTTGGCGAGCAAGGCCGGGGCGGGAAGTTTTTCCTGACGAATGGCGCAGACCGCCCGGGCCACTTCCAGCGAGCTGGGCGAGGCCGACACCCGGGCCGACAGATCGCCATAGCCAAGTCGGGCAGTGCCTTCGCGCGTCAGGCGAATAGCCAGACGAATGATCGCCACCTTACCGCTCAACGCCTTCTTGAAGATGCTGTCGCGATAGCCGAAGCCACACGCGCTGGCTGTCAGCCAGACGACGCGTCCGGTGGCAAGCTCCACCACTTCCACGCCCTCCAGCACGTCCTGAAGCTCGACTCCATAAGCACCGATATTCTGCACCGGGGCTGCACCGCACACCCCGGGTATCAATGCCAAGTTTTCGATACCCCACCAGCCGCGTCGGGCCAGGGTCATCACCAGATAATGCCAGTTGACGCCGGCACCCACGTAGGCCGTGGCCCGCGTGCCTTGGGTTTCGATCCACCACTGGTCGAATGCCGGGCTGAGCGCG
Source organism: Vreelandella xerophytica (assembly GCF_968048975.1). The sequence continues at coordinate 2,072,664 of NZ_OZ309106.1, forward strand.
ACCCCCTCAAACCGCTCAGGCAGCAGCACGTTGCTGCCTCCCCCCAAGAGCATGATGGGCAGTTTTTTCACGGCGCATTCGCCGAGTACGGCTTGCAGCTCGCTCACCGTGGCAGGACAAGCGCCGAACGCAGCCCGGCAAGGAAGGTTCAAGGTATTGGCGAAGGTCAGATCCATTTCCGGTTTCAGTAGAGCACCCACTGTCTAAACCTTCCTGAGTTCGGCAAGCAGGCCCCGTGAGGCCGACTCGATCAGATCCAGCACGTGCTCAAAGCCCTCTTCGCCACCGTAGTAAGGGTCCGGCACCTCGACTTCATCGCCTTTACCGTAGGCTAAAAAGAGGGTCGTACGGGCGCGGCTGTCGTCTGACGCCAGCGCCTCGATCGCTTCCATGTTGGTATCGTCCATGCCCAGCACGTAGTCGAAGTCGTGGAAATCCTTCACGCAGAGCTGTCGGGCGCGCAAACGACTGATATCCACGCCACGGCGACGAGCAGCCTGCTGGGCGCGGGCATCCGGGGCCTTGCCCACGTGCCAGTCCCCTACGCCGCAGGAGTCCACGTGAATTTCGTCCTGAAGCCCCGCCTCGTGCAATGCTTTTCGAAAAACCCCTTCAGCACTGGGCGAGCGACAGATATTTCCTAGACAGACAAACAGTACCCGCGTCATCAAGACTCCGCTTGTTCGATGAGTAAGCGCACCTTGGCAAGGTCTTCAAGCGTATCCACCCCGGCAGGATTTTGCTCACAGGCAAGCGCAACCTGAATGGCATAGCCATGCTGAAGCGCTCTGAGCTGCTCGAGCTGCTCTAGCTGCTCGAGCTGCGAGGGTGCCATGTTCTTGTACGCGTTCAAAAAGCTCGCCCGATAGGCATAGATCCCGATATGCCGAAGCCATGCGTCGGTCTCCAGGAGGCCAGGCTTGCGGCCGAACTGTTCCCGATCCCAGGGAATGGGCGCACGGGAGAAATAGAGCGCACGCCCCGAGTGGGCGCGAGCCACCTTCACCACGTTAGGGTTGAAAAGCGTTTCGACATCGCTGATCGGCTCGGCCAGTGTGGCAATGGCGGCGTCCGGATCGTCTGCCAACCCTCTTGCCACCTGGTTGATCAGCGAGGGCGGAATGAGCGGCTCATCCCCTTGTACGTTGACGACCAGAGCATCGCCATCAAGCCCCAGAAGGCTTGCCACCTCGGCCAGCCGATCGGTGCCCGAGGGATGTTCGGCACGAGTCATCATCACCTCGGCGCCATGGGGCTCAAGGGCTTTTCGAATGCGCTCGTCGTCGGTCGCCACCACCACGCGACTCGCCTCGCTTTGGCAGGCTCGACGCCATACATGAACCACCATGGGGTCGTTGGCAATCTCCAGAAGCGGCTTGCCAGGCAGCCGCGAGGAGGCAAAGCGGGCGGGAATGACCACCGTAAAGTCGATTGTCGGCGACGCCATCACGCCTCTCCCGTGCGTCCCGGTGAGCGATTGAGCTTCTCATCGGCGCTGAGCACCCGCGCCTCTTCCGGGAGCATCACCGGAATGCCCTCTTTGATCGGGTAGGCCAGACCATCGTAGTAGCAGACCAGCTCCTGCGCGTCCCGGTCGTACTCCAGCTTGCCATTGCAAAGTGGGCAAACCAGCATTGCCAAGAGTTCCTTATCCATGAGCGCCTTCCTCGTGTGTATCTGCAGTTAGTAGTTGATGCGTCGAGAGTCTTTCTAGTGTCTTGAAAAGCCAGCCTTCAAATTCCGCTGGAAGCCTTGCTTCCACTTCCAGCGCCCAGCTATCGAAAGGGGCGAACGACTGACACTTTACCGCGTCCTTGGCCGTCATCACGAGGGGGCGCTCTGGCGCGAAGCGCAGCGTGTCTTCATCAAATACGTGATGGTCCGAGAACGCGTGTCTTTCACCGTCCACGCCAAGCGCTTCAAGGGTTGCAAAGAAACGCGCCGGGTTACCGATACCCGCCACCGCGTGAACCGGCGGGCTAAACGGCAGTGGCGCAAGCGTTGCGTGCTCGCCATCACTCACTCGCCGCCACCTTGCCGGGTCCAGGGTCATCATTGTTGCCTTTACCGGGAGCGGCGTTACGGGCGTTCCGTTGACAATCACCGCATCGACACTTGAAAGCCGCCTGGCAGGTTCGCGAAGCGGCCCCGCCGGCAGGCAGCATCGATTGCCAAGCCCCCGGGCACCGTCTACCACCAAAAGCTCGATATCTCGAGCCAGGGCCAGATGCTGAAGACCATCGTCACTGATGATGATATCGCATCCCTTGTCGACCAGCGCCTGCGCCCCCCGAGGTCGCTCAGGGTCTACCATTACCGCCGCACCGGTCTGTCTGAAAAGCATCAAGGGCTCATCGCCGCTCTGAGCGGGGCTGGTGGTGTCATTCACCTCCAGCGGATAGACGGGCGCCTTCCCGCCATACCCTCGGGTAATAATGCCGGGCGTATAGCCATTTTGTTGAAGCCGGCGCGCAAGCCAGGCGACCAGGGGCGATTTCCCGGTCCCGCCCAGGGTGATGTTTCCCACCACGATTACCGGGACTGGCGAGCGCCAGACGGGCTTCTTGCCGGTCGCGTAAGCCTGGGCGCGCCGTGTCATCACCGCACCGTACAGCGCTCCCAGAGGATACAGCGGTATCAGCCAGGGAGCTTTCCAGACGCTTTTTCGGTAAGCGCCTTCCAGCCAGCGACTGGTCAGGCTCACGCGTGCTCCTGAAACTGCATCTGGTGAAGCCCGGCGTAGGCACCCTGTTTCTCCAGCAACGTCTTGTGAGTGCCCTGTTCGACAATCCGGCCCTGATCCATCACCACGATGCGATCGGCCCGCTCGATGGTGGACAAGCGGTGAGCGATTACCAGCGTAGTACGCCCTTTACAGACGTATTCCAGCGCCTTCTGGATATAGCGCTCGGATTCCGAGTCGAGCGCCGAGGTCGCCTCGTCGAAAATCAGAATCGGCGCATCCTTGTAGATTGCCCGGGCAATGGCCAGGCGCTGGCGCTGGCCGCCAGACAGCATGAGGCCGTTTTCGCCCACGACGGTATCGTAGCTGTGGGGCAGTTTTTCGATGAACTCGCTGGCATAGGCGGCTTCGGCGGCCTCCTTGACCTTGACAAGATCCGGGTTTTCCACCCCGTAGGCGATATTGCTGGCAATGCTTGCGTTGAATAGTGTCACCTGCTGGGAGACGGTTGCGATCTGCTGGCGAAGCGAGCCCAGTTCGTACTCATCGGTATCGACGCCGTCGATAAGGATGCGCCCCTGAGTGGGCTGATAAAACCGGGGTAAAAGCCCGACCAGTGTGGATTTTCCGCCCCCCGAACGGCCCACGATGGCGACCATCTCACCGGGGGCAACATGCAGGCTGACATCGTGAAGCACGTCAGGCTGATCGGCATCGTAGCGAAAGCTCACGTTGTCGATCACGACATCGCCGCGCAGCGCTTTGGCCGGTTGCGTGCCGGTATCCGGCTCGGCAGGCTGGTCCATGACCCCGAAGAGTTCGGCGGCAGCAGCTAGCCCTTTCTGGATTTCGCCATTGATCTCGGTGAGCTGGCGCACCGGCTTGATCATGAGCGCGGCGGCGGTAATGAAGGCGACGAACTCGCCTGGCGTCATATCGGCCAGAAAGGCGGGCGCCATGGCCAGCCACACCAGCAGCGCCATGGAGATCGCCACCAGCATGAGAATCACCGGCGAGCTGACCGCTCGGGTCATTGCCTGCTTCATGCTCTGGCGGCGGTTCTCTTCACTGACTTTCTCGAAACGTCTTTTTTCAAACGCTTCGGCCCCGTGGGTGCGCACCACCCGGTAGCCTGACAGTGCCTCGGAAGCAACGTGGGTGACATCGCCCATGGAGTGCTGGATGCGTTTGGAGATTTCGCGAAAGCGCTTGCTGACAAAGCTCACGACCACCGCGATCAGCGGCGTGACGCCCAGAAAGAGCAGCGTGAGCATCCAGTTGGTCCAGAGCAGATAGAGAATCAGCCCCAGCACGAAAAGCCCCTCCCGAAGAATCACGGTTACCGCATTGGTGGCGGCACCGGCTACCTGCTCCACGTGATAGGTCACCCGCGAGACCAGGTGCCCGCTCGAGTGCTGGTCGAAAAAACGCCCGGGCAGATGCAGCATATGGTCGAACACGTCACAGCGCAGTGTATGGATCACGTAGCGGCCTACGTAGGCCATGTAGTAGGTACTCAAGAATGTCCCTACCCCGCGGCAGGCGAACATGATCACCACGAAGAGCGGCAGGAAAAACCTGAAGGCGGCATCGGGATTCTGGATGCCGTCGATCAGGCGTTTCATCATCTCCGCCAGCGCCGTACTGGAAGCGGCATAGATCACAAAGCCAATAATCGCCAGGGCAAACATTCGCCAGTGAGGCTTTACATAGCTTAATAAGCGTTTATACAACACCCAACTTGAATCGGTCACACGCGCTCCTGGCTGTAGTGTGCAATCGCCGAATTCTACCTCAAGGCGGCACGTATCAACACCGCTTACGTTCTCCCCCCGGCGCGCTCATGGGCAAAACCTCGACCGGACGACCCGCTTTCAGATGAAATCGAAGCGCCCCATCAAAAGCGGTGCTCCAAAGGCAGCTCCCGCTTTCGCGAAAGCGGCGTACCACGTCATCCGCAGGATGGTGAAACGCATTGTCCCGGCCGGCGCTGAAAACGACGTGTTGCGGGCGGCTTGCGCGAACGAACTGAACCCCGGAACTGGTTCGGCTACCGTGATGCCCCGCCACCAGCACGCTGACCGGCCCTTCCAGATCGCTTATAAAACGACGTTCGGTGTCGCGTCCCACATCACCGGTTATCAAAAGCCGGTGCTCCCCCAAGGTTACCTCCAGCACGCAGGAGCGCTCGTTGGGGGTCAAGGCATTCGGCCCCGCCGGCGGCCAGAGCACACGGTAACGAACGCCGTCGCGTTGCCAGCGCTGCCCTCGGACGCAGTTTTCATGGTCAACAGGCAACACCTCGCCTTGCGGGGCGAACCACCGCGTGACGTGGTGTTCACGCTCGAGCGCCGCCACCCCGCCGGCGTGGTCAATATCGGCGTGGCTGACCATCACCCGGTCAAACCGCTGGCCGGGTGCCCACAGCGCTTCCAGGGGCATGAACCCGCTACGAAAGCGGGGGCCGGTATCGTAAAGCACACGTTCACTGGCACTTTGCAGTTCGATCAACTGACCCTAGCCCACATCAAATACCGTCACGCGAAGCTCATTCGGCGCAAGCGCGCCTACCGGATGAGCGAGCGCCAGGGTAATGGCCGCCACCAGCGACCCCGCTCGCAGCAAGCGGGGTACGAAGGCAAGCCCCCAGCAAAGGGCCACCAGCAGCAGCGCCGCCGACAGCGGGTATTTGAGCGCCGCCGAAGGCTCCCAGAGAGGCAGTACGCCAAGGGTCAGGCTCAAGAGGCCGTGGAAGACGCCCAGCGCCTGCTCAAAGATCCACCAGACAACCGCGCTCGCCCCGGGAAGCGGCGCGACCAGCCAGCCAAGCAGCGCTGCGGGTACCATGATCGAGCTGACCCAGGGCACGGCAAGCAGGTTCACCAACGGGGCCCCGGGGGCGACGCGGCCAAAGGCAAGCAGCACTGCTGCCGCCATCAAAGGCGCGAGTAGAAGCTGAGTACGCACCAGCGCCCAGCACCACCCTTTCACGCCCCGGGGCCGGGCACGCCCCTGCCAGATGACGATCAGCCAGCCTACCGCCACGAACGAAAGCCAGAGCCCGGGACGCCAGATCGCTAGCGGATCGAGCAAGACGATGAGCAAAAGCGCCAGCCACCATGCCTGCCAGGGCCCCGGCGCGTGGCGTCCGCTCAACACCCAAAGCCCAAGAAGTGTCATCACCATCGCGCGCATGGCGGGCGGCCCCATGCCGGCAAGCGCGGCGTAACCCACGCAGGCGGCCCCTGCCACCCACCAGGGCCAGGTGCGAAGCCGCCAATTCGAGGGTGTTGCCAGGCGTGCGATCAGCCGCCCCAGCAGAAGGGTCAGCGAAGCAATCAGCCCCACGTGCAGCCCGGAGATCACCACCAGATGGGTAGTGCCGGTGGCGTTCAAAAGCGCCCAGTCGTCCTGGGTCAGCTGGCGGCTATCACCCAGTGACAGCGCCGCCAGCCAGCGCTTGGTCTGCGGCGCAAGCGACGTTGCGCTGATCTTCTCACGCGCCAGACCTCTGAGCGTAGGCCGAGCCTGGGTCAGACGCCGGGTCTCGAGGCTTGGGCGCACGTAGCCGGTGGCGTGAATGCCTTCGCGCCAGAGCCACTGGGCGTAGTCGAAGGCGCCGGGGTTACTGAACCCGCGAGGCGGGCGAAGACGCAGGACAAGCTGCCACCGCTCACCGGCCTGGTAGGACGTATCGCTATAGTCGCTGACCCGTACACGCTTCAAGTGGTGACAGTTTGGGAGGTATGCCGGGCTTTGACAGCGATCGATATCCAGAACGAGTCTGGAGGCGCCCTCGAGCGGTTGAACATCCACGACCCGCGCGCTGACTTTCAAATCCTGGCCGCTGAGCCCCAGGGGGAGCTGGCGCTGCCACTCGGTCTGGATACCCACAAACACCCAGCCACCGATGACAAGACCCCAAAACGCTTGGGGGGAGCGATTGATGATGAAAAGCGCCGCCAGCAGTGCGGTGCTGACACCGGCCAACAGGTGCCCTTCCACACCGCTGAGCCAGGCCAAAAGTGCTGCCCCCAGCGCCGCCATCGCCCATGGCATGACCGCCCCTCGCTGCATCGTCTCCTCCATGACCGGCGTTACACGCTTGGCATAGCCGAAGCGCTGTGCGATGTGGATAATAGAGCGCACTACTTCAAAGAGTACCTGACATGCCGCGCCGTTTCCTGCAGCGCTACATGCCCAAGCCCGATACGTTAAGACGCCAGCGTTCGCTTCGTTTCATGGCGCCCTTGATTGCCGACCCGGGGCTATGGCTATTGACACGCAAAAGCGTGGCCAACGCGTTTAGCGTGGGGCTCTTCTGCGCCATGCTGCCGATTCCGCTGCAGATGATGGTGGCAGCACTCGGCGCCCGGATCGGTCGCTGCAATCTGGCGCTGTCGGTCAGCCTTGTCTGGATTACCAATCCGCTCACCATGCCGGTAATCTTTTACTTCAACTATCGGGTGGGTACGTTCTTGATGGGCGCACCGGTGCGTGAAGCGCCTTCGCGTATTTCAACACGCTGGCTGGCCGAGCAGATGCACGACTTGCTGCCGCCGCTGTTTCTGGGTTCCATCGTCACCGCGGTGGTTCTCGCCATTGTTGCCAACGTGGCCATTCGCCTGATCTGGCGCTGGCACGTCTCCTACAATTGGAAGCGCCGCCGGCGTAAACGCCAGCAGCGCCGGGCTCGAATCGAATCGGAGTTCGACGAGTGAGCCTCTAGGCGTCTTGAGTCGGCGCCTTGACCTCTTCCACCAGCCGCCCTGCATCGAGACGCAACACCCTGTCCTGGTGGGCGGCAAGGCCCACATCATGAGTCACGATCACGAAGGCACAGGCGCTTTCCCGGGCAAGCTCGTCCATCAGATTCAAGATCGTGCTGGCGGTGGTCTGATCCAGATTGCCGGTAGGCTCATCCATCAGCACCAGACTCGGGTCGGTCACCAGCGCTCGGGCAATGGCCACCCGCTGACGCTCGCCGCCGGAAAGCTCACCGGGCTTGTGATCCGCCCGCGCCTTCATGCCCACTCGCTCGAGCAGCGTCATTGCCCGCCTTTCGGCATCCTTCTTGCGCTGGCCACGAATGATCAAGGGGAGCGCTGCATTCTCCAGGGCGCTGAATTCCGCCAGCAGGTGATGAAACTGATACACAAAGCCGATATAGCGATTACGAAAGTGGCCAAGCTGGGTCTCGTTGAGTCCGGCCAGCGACTCGTCGGCGATCATTATGCTCCCGTCGCTTGGCCGGTCGAGCCCGCCCAAAAGGTTCAAGAGCGTGGTCTTGCCCGAGCCGGAGCTTCCCACGATGGCCACACGCTCGCCGGCGCGCACCTCGAGGGTGAGCTGATCAAGGACCGTCAGATCCTGTGGGCCTTCTTTGTAGATGCGGGTAAGGCCTTGGCAGGAAAGCATCACCGGGGCACTGGAAGTCGTCGGATTCATGAGCGCGTCCTTATTCATAGCGCAGTACGTCCGCAGGCTGGACACGCGCGGCCCGCCAGGCGGGATAAAGCGTCGACAGGAAAGTCAGACCAAAGGCGGCCAGCACGATATCGCGGATATCGTCGAACAGAAGCCGCGACGGCAGGTGGCTGACGAAATAGACACCGGAATCGAGGAACTGAATACCAAAGGCTGCCTCAAACCAGCCCACCAGATCCGCAATGGTCAGCGCCAGCACCACCCCGGCCAGCACACCCAGCGCGATACCGATCACGCCGATGGTCAACCCCTGCACGATGAAGATACCCATGATCGAGCGTGGCGTTGCGCCGATGGTGCGCAAAATGGCGATATCAGCGCGCTTGTCGGTGACCACCATGACCAGCGTCGAGACGATATTGAACGCGGCCACGGCGACAATGACCGTCAGCAACAGCCCGATCATGCGTTTTTCCATCTGAATGGCCTGGAAAAGACTTCCTTGAGTGAAGGTCCAGTCGCGACCGATATAGCCCGGTCCCAGGTCGTTGACGATCGCCTGGGTTTCACTGCCGGCGACGAACAGGTCGTCAAGCTCCAGGCGAAGCCCGCCAATCGCATCGCCCAGGCGCGCCAGCGTCTGCATGTCCTCGATATTGGCGTAGGCGAGACTGCCATCGAGATCGGCACCGACACTGAAGATACCACTGACCGTGAAGCGCTTGAGCCGGGGAAACACACCCGCGGGGGTAATCGACGCCTCGGGCACCAGTAGCGTTACCCGGTCACCCACCCCCACGCGCAGGCGGTTGGCAAGCATGGAACCGAGCACCACGTTCCACTCCCCTGGCGCCAGATCCTCAAGCGCACCCTCACGCATATGTGAGCCGATGATCGACACCTGATCTTCCCAGGCGGGATCGATACCGTTGACCATGGCGCCCTGGTTCTGACCACCGGCGGAGAACATTCCCTGCTGCTCGACATAAGGTGCCACGCCGAGCACGCGGTCGCGCTGAATCAGCCGGTCGGCCAGCGACTCCCATTCCACCAGACCGGGCTGATACTCGATCTTGGTGTGGGGCACCATTCCCAGAATCCGCGTGCGAAGCTCATGATCGAAACCGTTCATCACTGACAGCACGAGAATCAGTACGGTGACGCCAAGCGTCAGACCGAGCATCGAGATCAGGGAAATGAACGAAATGAAGTGGTTTCGGCGTTTTGCGCGCACATAGCGCAGCCCCACCAGAAAAGGCAAACGATCAAGCATGGCATCATTCCTTGGTAATATGCACCCATGGTACGGTTTTTTTATACGCCCTGCATGCGCAAACGCGTATTGAAGAAGCAATCTTTTCCGCGGCGCGCGGCGCCCACGCAATGACTTGCAAGTTACCGGCCAAGCCCCTACATTGCGCGCGTTACCCGGCCTTTCATCCCGGCCTTTTCTTTTGGCAACAAGAGCACCCGACCTTGGCCCAACCCACTTACCGCTTGCTGCCGGAATGGCACCCTCAGGACGGCCTCCAGCTCACCTGGCCCCGCCCGGACGGGGACTGGCAGTCAATTCTCGAGCGTATCGAGGCCACCCTTGAGCGTATCGTCCTGGCGGCTACTCGCTACCAGCGCGTGGTCATCAGCGTGCCGGATGCGAGCACCCGGGCGCGCCTAAAGACGCACTTTCGTGCACTGGGCGTTTCCCGGAAGCGACTTCTGCTGATCGAAGCGCCCACTGACGATACCTGGGCGCGGGATCACGGGCCGATCGGTGTCGAACGCGATGACAAGGAAGTGGCACTTCTCGATTACACCTTTACCGGCTGGGGCGGCAAGTTCCCCTCCAGCCGCGATAATGCCTTGACCGTAGCCCTCGATGACGCCGGTGTGTGGGCCTGCGATGTGCTGACCAAGAATCTGGTGCTGGAAGGCGGCGGTATCGAAACCGATGGCCAGGGAACTCTTCTGACCACCAAGGCGTGCCTTCTCAATCCCAATCGCAATCCGGAACATTCGCTGGAGGCCATCGAGCAGATGCTCAAGGCGGATCTGGGCGTGGACCGGGTACTGTGGCTTGAAAACGGCTATCTGGAAGGCGACGATACCGACAGCCACATCGATACCCTGGCCCGGTTTTGCAGCCCCACTACGCTTGCCTACGTACGCTGCGATGACCCCGAAGATCCGCATTATCCGGCCCTCAAGGCCATGGAAGCCGAGCTCAAGGCATTTCGCCAGCCAAATGGCGAGCCCTACCGCTTGATCCCCCTGCCCTGGCCGGCGGCGGCGTTTGACCCGGAGGACGGCCACCGGCTGCCCGCCACCTACGCCAACTTCCTGATCATCAACCGGGCCGTTCTGGTGCCCACCTACGCCGACCCCGCTGACATGGTCGCCCTGAATGCGCTGGCCCATGCGTTTCCCGAGCACCAGGTGATACCCATCGAGTGCCACAGCGTCATTCGCCAGCACGGCAGCCTGCACTGTCTTACCATGCAACTGCCTGAAGGTACGCTCAACACCGCGCTTTTCGAGGAGGTCCCATGAGTAACGCGTTAACCGTGGCTGTCATCCAGCAGGCCGCCTGGCCGGACAAAGCCCAGAGTCTGGCTGAAAGTGAACGCGGCATTCGCCAGGCCGCCGCCCAGGGGGCGAAACTGGTACTGCTGCAGGAGCTTCACGCCACGCACTATTTCTGCCAGTACGAGGACCCGGCCCTTTTCGATCTGGCCGAGCCGCTGGAGGGCCCCACCGGCCAGCGCCTGGAAGCGCTCGCCCGGGAGCTTGGTATCGTTCTGGTGGGGTCGATCTTTGAAAAGCGCGCCGCCGGCCTTTATCACAACACCGCAGTGGTATACGACACCCACCACGGCCGGGTGGGCCAGTATCGCAAGATGCACATTCCCGATGACCCGGGGTTTTTTGAAAAATTCTACTTCACTCCAGGCGATGTGGACGCGAGCCGCAATGAGGGCTTCACCCCCATCGATACTTCCGTCGGGCGCCTGGGTGTGCTGGTATGCTGGGATCAGTGGTACCCGGAAGCGGCACGCCTGATGGCACTGGCCGGTGCTGACTTGCTGCTCTACCCCACCGCCATCGGCTGGGACCCGAGCGACAGCGATGAGGAAAAAGCACGTCAGAAAGAGGCCTGGACACTGATTCAGCGCGCCCACGGCGTGGCCAACGGCCTGCCGGTTCTGGCCGCCAACCGCATCGGGTTCGAACCGGATCACTCCAACGTAGGTGCCGGGATCGACTTCTGGGGGGGCAGCTTTATCTGCGGCCCCCAGGGCGAGCTTCTGGCCCATGCCGCCACCGACACCGAGCAGCTCGTGGTCACCCTTGACATGGCCAAGAGCGAACATACCCGGCGTATCTGGCCTTACCTGCGCGATCGGCGGGTGGATGCCTACGGCGATCTGACCCGCCGCTACCGCGACTGAAAACACCACCGGCGCCCTTGGGCGCCGGTGGTGTCTCTACCTGGATTGCAGGTTTCTATCCGAAAGTCGATTTCCAAAAGCCTGCTTCAAGAAAGTCTGCTTACAGAACCAATACGTCAAGAACGCCTACTTCCAGAAATCGCGAATCGAGGCAATGCCCTGCGCGCCTACCGCTCGGGCATGGTTGGCGTCGAACCGCGTCATGCCGCCAAGAGCGAAGACCGGCATACCGGCCCGCTCCACCAGCTGTTGAAAGTCGTGCCAGCCCATGGGGGCGACTTCCGGATGTGACGGCGTGGTGCGAAGAGGCGACAGCGTAACGAAATCACAGCCCAGGGTCGCCGCCTGGATCAGTTGTGTCTCGTCATGCGTCGAGGCCGACAGCCACTTGCCTTCGGCGATGGGGCGTCGCTCCAGATTCATCAGCCGTTCGCTGGTCAGGTGGATGCCGTCGGCATCGACGTGCTCGAGAAGCTCGGGCTCACCGTTGAGCAAAAGCCTGGCGCCATACTCGCGGCAAAGAGCAAGCGCGCTCTCGGCCCGCTTGATGTAGGCGTCTTGCTCAAGCCCCTTGGCACGCAGCTGCACCAGGCGAATGCCGTCCTCTTCCAGGGCACGCTTCAAAAGCGCCTCGAAGCGTTCGTCATCGGCCTCTTCGCCGGTAATCAGGTACTCGGTAGGCAGCATCACCGCGCGCAGAATGGGGAGATTGGCCGCCGGGAAGGGGTAGCTCGCCAGATCGCTCATCGCTACCCAGCGCACTGCCTGACCTTCACGCCCGAAAGGTTCGCCGGCGAACTCGTGAACCTGCCAGACATCGAGCAGGATATGCTTGTCGCTGTACTCGTGATGAACGCGAATGAGCGGCTGAGCACGACGAATTTCAACGCCCAGCTCTTCATGAAGCTCACGCTTCAGCCCTTCGAGCCCGGTCTCATAAGGCGCCAGCTTGCCACCGGGAAATTCCCAGAGTCCGCCGTGGTCCACGTTGGATGGCCGGCGTGCGATCAAAACATGCTTCTGGTCGGCGCTGACAATGGCGGCGGCTGCCACGTGAACCCGTCGTTTTACCATTACATTCATTACGTCTTTATCCACATTGGAGCGCTATCTGTGATCATAGCGCTTAAACAGGGCTGAACTTTTACGAGAGACGACATTCAATAGGCGACATCGCGCTCAGCTGCGGTAGTCGGCGTTGATCGTCACATAGTCATGGGAGAGATCCGAGGTCCATACGGTGCCATGGGCGTCCCCACGCCCCAGATGGATACGAATGGTGATTTCCTCCTCGGCCATTACCCGGCTACCCGATTGCTCGGAATAGCTGGCAGCACGCCCACCGTTCTCCACCAGGCGCACGTCCCCCAGGTCGATCACCACCCGGCTGACATCGAACCCTTCTACCGGTGCCCGGCCCACTGCGGCGAGAATACGCCCCCAGTTGGCGTCGCTGGCATAAAGGGCGGTTTTTACAAGCGGCGAGTGGGCCACGGTGAAGGCAACGTCCATCGCTTCCTGACGGGTTCTGGCGCCCTCCACCTGAAGTGTAACGAACTTGGTCGCGCCTTCACCGTCGCGAATGATCGCCTGAGCAAGCTCGGTCATCACTTGCTGGAGTGCCTGTCTGAACACCGCGATCTGTTCCTCGGTTTCCACGCGCACGCCGGTATTGGTAGCCGCCAGCATGCAGGCGTCGTTGGTCGAGGTATCGCTGTCGACGGTAATCGCGTTGAACGAGGCGTCCACGGTTTCTCGCAACAGTTGTGCAAGCAGTGGCTCATCGATACTCACATCAGTGACCACGAAACCCAGCATGGTGGCCATGTTGGGCTTGATCATGCCTGAGCCCTTGGTGATCCCGTTGATGAGAAAGGGCTGACCGGCGATACTGCCTGTTACCGTCGCGCCCTTGGCACGGGTGTCCGTGGTCAGGATTCCCTGGCCTGCCAGCGCCCAGGCCTCACTCGAGCCATCGAGCGCCTCCAGGGCAAGAGGCAGCCCCGCCAGCAGCCGCTGCATCGGCAGCGGCTCGCCGATGACACCGGTGGAAAACGGCAGCACCTGATCGGCCGACACCCCGGCCTGCTCGGCCAGGGCCTGACAGGTCTTGTAAGCGTCCGCCAGGCCCGCCTCGCCAGTACCCGCATTGGCGTTGCCGGTATTGATTACCCAGTAACGCGACGGCGCCTTGCCATCTTCAAGGTGCGCCTTGGCGGCGATGACCGGCGCGGCGCGAAAGGCGTTTTGAGTGAACACCCCTACCGTAGTGGCGTTCTCGGGGAGCTCGATGACGACGAGGTCACGACGCTGGGGCTTCTTGATCCCCGCCATGGCACACCCAAGCCTCACCCCTTCAAGGGACGGCATTTGTGGAAACGGACAGTGACCCACCGCCATGCTCTTCTCCTTTCTCTAGACCGGCTCGATACTTTTTGACGACAAGCGCAATGCTACTGAAGAGCGCAATGTTACTGAAGCTTGCCACAGCACTGCTTGTACTTTTTACCCGACCCGCAGATGCACGGATCATTGCGTCCGACCTTAGGCGCCTCCCGACGCAGCGGACGGCCATCGGCATCGGAGGCCTCGCTCATCGATGCGCCGGGTTCTGCAGCCTGCTCCGGGGCCCGCTGAGCTTCAAAGGCGGCCGCTTTTTCCCGGGCGGCGTCCTCACGGCGCTTTTGCTCCAGGGCATCCACTTCTTCGGGCTGGCGTACCTGAACGTGACTTAAAATCCGTGTGACGTCGGCCTTGATGTTGACCAGCAGATGCTGGAAGAGCTCAAACGCTTCGCGCTTGTACTCCTGCTTGGGGTTTTTCTGCGCGTAGCCGCGCAGGTGAATGCCCCGGCGCAGGTGATCCATCGACTGCAAATGCTCTTTCCAGCGGGTGTCCAGCACCTGCAGCATGACCTGTTTCTCGAAGCGTTGGATCAGCGCCTGGCCGGCGGCGGCGATTTTAGCGTCATACGCCTCGCGATGCATGGTTTGCAGCCGCTCACGAAGCTTCTCTTCACTGAAGCGTTCGTCTTCCAGGGCCCACTGGGTCACCGGCGCATCGAGATTGAACTCGGTCTTCAGGTGCGCTTCAAGACCGGGTAGATCCCACTGTTCGGCCAGGCTTTGCGGCGGCACGAAGTCGCTGATGGTACTTTCCATCACTTCCTCGCGAATACCGAGCACGGCTTCGGACACATCGCTTGAGCCAAGAATGTCGTTGCGCTGCTCATAGATCACGCGACGTTGATCGTTGGCCACGTCATCGTACTCAAGGAGCTGCTTACGAATATCGAAGTTGCGCCCCTCGACTTTCTTCTGCGCCCGCTCGACGGCGTTGGAAACCATCTTGTGCTCGATCGCCTCGCCCCGCTCCAGGCCCAATGCCTGCATCAAGCGCTTGACTCGGTCGGAGCCGAACAGCCGCATCAGGCTGTCTTCGAGCGAAAGGAAAAAACGGGTGGAGCCGGGGTCGCCCTGGCGACCGGAGCGACCACGCAGCTGGTTATCGATACGCCGTGATTCATGACGCTCGGAGCCAATCACGTGAAGCCCGCCGGCTTCGAGCACCGCATCATGGCGTTTTTGCCACTCGGCCTTGAGCTCGGCAAGCTGCGCTTCGCTCGGGTTGTCGAGCTTGGCAGCATCGGCCTCCCAGTTACCACCCAGCATGATGTCGGTACCACGACCGGCCATGTTGGTGGCGATGGTAATCGCTCCCGGGCGCCCCGCCTGGGCGATGATTTCTGCCTCGCTCTGGTGCTGCTTGGCGTTGAGCACGTTGAACTGGAGCCCTGCCGCACGCATCAACTGTGCCAGATACTCCGAGGTTTCAATCGAGGCGGTCCCCACCAGCACCGGCCGGCCGGCCTCGGTGACGGCCTGGGCGTCCTTGATGATCGCCTCGTACTTCTCTTCCCCGCTCAGGTAGACCAGATCATTGAGATCCTTACGGGCCAGCGGACGGTTGGTCGGAATCACCACCACGTCGAGGCCGTAGATCTGGCGAAACTCGAATGCTTCGGTATCCGCGGTGCCGGTCATGCCGGCCAGCTTCTCGTACAGGCGGAAGTAGTTCTGGAAGGTGGTAGAGGCAAGCGTCTGGCTTTCGCGCTGAACAGTGACTCCCTCCTTGGCTTCCACCGCCTGGTGCAGGCCTTCCGACCAGCGACGGCCCGGCATGCTGCGCCCGGTATGCTCGTCGACGATCACCACCTGCCCTTCGGCGACGATATAGTCCACATCGCGCTGATACAGGTAGCGCGCCCGGAGAGCCGAGTGCACGTGCTGCAGGAGATTAAGGTTCTGCGCGGCGTAAAGGGAATCGTTTTCCCCAAGCAGCTGCTGGGCGCGCATCATCTCTTCAACCTTGTTGTGTCCCTGCTCGGTCAGCTCCACCTGTTTTTGCTTTTCATCGAGCACGAAGTCGCCGCTGACCGGCGTCTCGTCGTCCTCGCTGACTTCACCACGCTCGAGATTCTGAGCCAGGCCGTTGACCACATTGTAGAGATCGGTATTTTCATCCACCGCGCCGGAGATGATCAGCGGGGTCCGCGCCTCATCGATGAGAATGGAGTCCACTTCATCGACGATGGCGAAATGCAGGCCGCGCTGTACCTTCTCCTCGAGCGAAAACGCCATGTTGTCGCGAAGATAGTCAAAGCCGAACTCATTGTTGGTGCCGTAGGTGATATCGCACTGGTAGGCGTGGCGCTTCTCCTCTCCGGTCTGGCCGGCAAAGATTACGCCCACCGAAAGCCCCAGGAATTCGTACAGCGGGCGCATCCACTCCGCGTCACGGCGTGCCAGGTAATCGTTGACGGTCACCACGTGCACCCCCTTGGCAGGCAGCGCGTTCAGATAGACCGCCAGTGTGGCTACCAGGGTTTTACCCTCGCCGGTTTTCATCTCGGCGATTCGTCCGCGGTGAAGGGTCATGCCGCCGACCATCTGTACATCGAAATGGCGCATGCCCATGACGCGCTTGCTCGCCTCGCGTACAACGGCAAATGCCCGAGGCAACAGTTTATCCAGCGATTCTCCCGCTTCCAGGCGCGTACGCAGATCAAAGGTCTGGGCCTTTAACGAGGCGTCGTCCAGCGCTTCGATGTCGGCTTCCAGCTTGTTGACGTCCTGCACGCTTTTCTGCATGCGCTTGACGTCGCGATCGTTTTTCGAACCAATAGCTTTGCGAAGTAATGTGTTGATCATGAATGTTCCAAATCTTTTCGAGCGCCCGCCGGGCACTCTATTGAATAAAGCAGCGAAAGTTGAAAAAGGCTATTGGCCGGGCGGCCCACGTGACGTCAACACGTCTTGTGCGGCGACCTTGGGGGGCGTGACAAACGGCATATCGAACAGCCGTTTCAACAAACGAACAGCGGGAGCCTTGACGTGGCGCGGCAGGTGACGCCCGCGGCGCTTGATGGCGGTGCATCGGGACTGGGCACGTAGCATGACCGGCACCCAGAGACAGATACTGACGGCACGCTCGCCCACCCGGCTAGACTCGGAGGGCGACAGACTGACCGGCAGTAGACAACTGACCAAAAGCCCTGCCAACCACCAGCGCGCCAACCCACAGCGGCGAGTGCGCCGTGCAGGGGGGATGCTGACAATCGCGGGTGTGGAGGGCATGCTGGGTGTCGACTCCTGGGCGTGTTAGGCTCTTGGCAAACGCTCAGCCCGAGGGCCAAGGCGTATCGGATCGGTACTTTGGAATTAAGCGTATGAGTATAAAGGTTAAGCGTTCTCGCGCACAGCCCATCAAGTCAGTGCTTGCAAGCTCCAATGAGGTCAGCAACCTGCTGCGTCAGTCACGCTTGATCGATCAGGCTCAGCGCCATCTGCGTGCCCACCTGCCCGAAGAGATGCGTGAACATATCTACGTTGGCGGTTTCAGCAACGCTCGCCTGACTCTGATCAGCGGCCAGGCGAGCTGGCTTGCCTGGCTTCGTTTCGAGCAAAGCCGTCTTCTGACGCTTCTGCATCAGCTTCCGGGGTTTGAGGCGGTGACGGGCTTTCACTTCAAGGTTCGCCCGGTTCGCCCGGTCACCGTGCCAACGCGCTACACCCGCACTCTCTCTCACGGGGCGAGTGATACGATTGCCCAGTGCGCCGAAGACACTGAAGACCCGCGCCTCAAAAGCGCCCTTGAGCGCCTGGCCTCTCACGCCCGGAAAGAAACGTAGTGCTTTAGAATGCATAAAGCACCGCAGGCGGTGCTTTATAAATGGGGCGCTACAGGGCGTTTTCAACCACCGGTGTCACCTGCGTTTAGCGCCCTTTTCGTCTTACAACCCTTTTCGTCTCTTGCCTTCCTTTCAATCACGCTTCGCCGATGACCATGGAAAGGGATACTTGAAAGGGGTGGCGGTCCTACATGGCATGGCTGTTCTATCAGTCATCAGGCCATGGCTGGGGCAGCGTAAGAGATCGGCGCTACGGCTTTTTCGCCTTCAAAGGTCACGATCTCGTAAGCCTCGGGCTGGGCCAGAAGCTCGCGGCACAACTGATTATTCAACGCGTGGCCGGATTTCACGCCACGGAATTCGCCGATCAGACTGTATCCCAGCTGGTAAAGATCGCCAATGGCGTCCAGCACCTTGTGCTTGACGAACTCATCCTCGTAACGCAACCCGCCTTCGTTCACGATGCGATAATCATCCACCACGATCGCGTTATCCAGGCTGCCGCCCAGCGCGAGATTGTTGGAGCGCAAAAACTCCAGGTCGCGCATGAAACCAAACGTGCGTGCGCGCGACACCTCCTTGACAAACGAGGTGGTGGAGAAGTCGATCAGCGCATTCTGATGCTGTTGCTCGAATGCCGGGTGATCGAAATCGATGGAGAACGATACCTTAAAGCCCTGGTGGGGCAAGAACACTGCCTCCTTGTCGCCATCGGTTACCGCAATACGCTGCTTGATACGGATGAACTTCTTGGGTGCATCCTGCTCGAGAATTCCCGCCGACTGGATCAAGAAGACAAACGGGCTGGCGCTGCCATCCATGATGGGTATTTCAGCGGCACTGATGTCGACATAGGCGTTGTCGATACCCAGCCCTGCAAACGCGGACATCAAATGTTCGACGGTTGCCACCTTCACACCCTCATGAGAGAGCGCGGTGCAAAGCTTGGTGTCTTCGACCAGCTCGGCGCGGGCGGGTACATGTACCACGGGATCCAGATCGGTTCTGACAAACACTATTCCTGTGTTCGCGGGTGCCGGGCGCAAGGCCAGATGGACTTTTTTACCCGAGTGCAGACCCACTCCGGTAGCGCGAATGACATTTTGTAATGTACGTTGTCTGATCATGGGCGGGGTAAAACTCTAATAACGGCAATAACCGGCAAAGCGCCGACACTCGCCGTGGAAAAGGGAAGTTATCGAACAGTGTTTACTTTAACAGCAAACGATCATTTTAACCAATAAAACTCTTGTTAAAACTCTCGTTTGCTGCTTCAGCCAACCTGTCTTGCTACATCAATCTGCCTGGCGGCGTAAAAATGCGGGGATATCCAGGTAATCATCAGACTCGGCCGGGCGGCGCTTTTCAGGGCGCGGCTTGGGAGCGGCTTCTGCTGATTCGGCGCGTGCCGCGGACTGCTGACGTGTAATCGTCGGCTGTTGCATCTTGCGATAGTCAGCCGGCTCTGCAGCCGAGCGACGTGCCGGTTCCCGGGCAGCCACCTTGGGCTTCGTACCATCAAGACCGGCCGCCACCACGGTAACCCGCAGCTCATCGGACATTTCCATATCGATGGAGGTACCCACCACGATGGTGGCTTCCTGCGAAGCAAACTCCTGCACCGTCGCCCCCACATCGTTGAACTCGCCGATGGAAAGATCCGGGCCGGCGGTGATGTTGACCAGGATGCCGCGCGCGCCGTGCAGATCGATGTCTTCGAGAAGCGGGCTGCGAATCGCTTTCTCGGCTGCCTCGCGGGCGCGGTTCTCGCCCGTCGCCCCGCCGGTGCCCATCATTGCCATGCCCATTTCGGACATCACCGTGCGCACATCGGCAAAGTCGACGTTGATGATACCCGGGCTTGTAATCAGCTCGGCAATACCCTGAACCGCGCCAAGCAGCACGTCATTGGCCGCGCTGAAAGCGGTCAGGAGCGTCGCGTTCTTGCCCAGTACGGATAGAAGCTTTTCGTTGGGAATGGTGATCAGGGAATCGACGTGCTCGGAGAGCTCCTTCATGCCCTCTTCGGCGGCGCGCATGCGCTTGGGCCCTTCGAACGGGAACGGGCGCGTCACGACGGCTACCGTAAGAATTCCCAGCTCCTTGGCTACTTGAGCGACCACCGGCGCACCGCCGGTCCCGGTGCCGCCACCCATACCGGCAGTGATAAATACCATGTCCGCGCCGTCTAGAAGCTCGGCAATACGCTCACGGTCTTCCATGGCGGCCTGGCGTCCCACTTCGGGGTTGGCGCCGGCGCCCAGGCCCTTGGTGATCTCGCTGCCCAGTTGCAAGACCGTTTTTGCAGATACGCGCTTGAGCGCCTGGGCGTCGGTGTTGGCGCAGATGAACTCGACGCCTTCGATGTTGCTTTCCACCATGTGGTTGACGGCATTACCGCCGCCGCCGCCGACACCGACTACTTTGATGACCGCACTGCTCGAGGGTGCGTTATCTACCAATTCGAACATAAGCCCCGTCTCCTGAACCGCGCTTGCGGCCCTGTCAGAAATTTCCTTTGAACCAGCCTTTGATTTTCGCTAGCGCCGAATGACCATCCCTGCTATCACGCTGAACAAGCTCACCACGGCTCTTGTGCGCCGTGCTTGCCCGCCCATGGCTCTCTAGACCTTGTCCGTGGCGCGTCTCCTGCAGTGCATAATGCAAAAGCCCGACGCCTGTCGCATAGATCGGGTTGCGAACCACGTCCGCCAGCCCCCGCACGTTCTGCGGGCAGGCGATGCGTACCGGCATATGGAAAATCTCCTCTGCCAGCTCGCTGACACCTTCCATGCGCGAGGTGCCGCCGGTCAGTACCACCCCGGCAGCCACCATGTCCTCATAGCCACTGCGGCGTAATTCATCGCGTACCAGCGTAAAGAGTTCCTCGTAGCGAGGCTCGACCACTTCGGCCAGAGCCTGCCGGGAAAGATCCCGGGATGGACGATCCCCTACACTTGGTACCTTGATCATTTCATCACTTGCGGCCAACTGGGTCAGCGCGCAGGCGTATTTTACCTTGATCTCTTCTGCATGCTGGGTGGGCGTTCTCAGGGCCATGGCAATATCGTTGGTCACCTGGTCGCCGGCGATAGGAATCACCGCCGTATGACGAATCGCCCCTTCGCTGAAGATGGCCATATCGGTCGTTCCCCCGCCGATATCCACCATGCAGACCCCAAGCTCGCGCTCATCCTCGGTGAGTACCGCCATGCTGGAAGCAAGCTGCTCCAGAATGATGGCATCCACATCGAGGCCGCAGCGACGTACACATTTCTCGATGTTTTGAACCGCGTTCAAGGCCGCGGTGACCAGATGCACCTGCGCCTCGAGGCGAACGCCGGACATGCCCAGAGGTTCGCGAATGCCGCCCTGGGCATCGATGGAAAACTCCTGAGGCAGCACATGCAGAACACGCTGGCCTTCGGAAATGGCCCGTGCGCGCGCAGAATCGATAACACGATCAATATCAGAGGGGGTCACTTCGCGCTCTTTGATCGCGACAACGCCGTCTGAATTCATCGAGCTAATGTGGCTGCCGGCAACGCCGACATACACGGAGTGGATATCACAGCCAGCCATTAATTCCGCTTCTTCCACCGCCCGCTGGATCGACTGCACGGTGGATTCGATATTGATCACAACGCCACGCTTCATTCCCCGTGAGGGATGAGAGCCTATACCCGCAATCTCGATACCACCGTCATCGGTGGGTTGACCGACTATCGCGACGACCTTGGACGTTCCGATGTCCAGCCCGACAACCATATTGGATGCATTGGGTGAGCCTGCCATGAGTCGGGTTATCTCCTTATAGTGATCTTTCAAAGGATAGCTTATTGATGGTCGGCAATAATCTATCAACGGGTCTCAAAACTACTAACTATTTATACATGCTTTTTTAATTAAAAAGCCGGTTGTAAGCCACACTCGGTTAAACAAAACTAGCCATTAACGAGACAATAAACCAAGTCGTCTTCGTTATAATCTAGTTTGGTTCGATAACCACTAACCCAAACAGGGTTTAACAGAGCCATCATATAGAAACAATGGCCATTATACGACTAGTCCTGCACCACGATAATGGGCTTGCCGGAGAATTTAAACCCCGTTGATGGGTTTTCCTTGTTGGCAACCGCTCACTTTTACGTGTTCGACGTCGCTTTCATGTTGAAGACTCGTGGTTTATTCATCGCTATCGTCGAAATCACTCTGACCGTGCCAGGCAACGGCCACGCCGTTGGGGTAGCGTAAATCGATATAACGAATCAAATCGCCTTGACTGGCAAGTTCCCGCTGCCAGGAAGCGGTGAGCCTTGCCAGGCGAATATCATGCTGACGCCTTCCCAGCATCACCCAGGCGCCGTTATCCAGCTGAAGGCGCCAGGCGCCGCGCGGCTCCAGGCGTAGCTGGGCAAGCGCCAGCGAAAGTGTGGCAAAGTGCGGGGTGAGACGCTGGTAATAGGTCAACACCTCTTCGCTGCTGCCGGCCGGCCCTGCCAGATCGGGCAAGTCCGGCGGAACGTCAAGCGGGGCGAAGGCGAAAGGCTCGCCCATTGGGTTGAGAAGAAAGTCATCGTTCCAGCGCGCCACCGGTTCCTGTTCCACCAGTTCGAAAACCAGTGCATTGGGCCACTCCCGGGAAATGCGCACTTCAAAAAGCCAGCCAATGTTCAGCGCGCGATCGCGAAGTGCGCCCAGATCCGCCGAGAGCCAGGTCGCGTTTTGTACCAGCGGCGCAAGCTGGGTACGCAGATAATCAGCGCTCACGTACTCCCATTCGCCTCGAATCGAGACGCGCTCGATGGGACGGTCCAGCCATAACCACAGCGCACGCCCGCCGGCGCCCAGCAACAGCGCCAGCAGTAAAACGCCAAGCCACGCGTTACGCTTTTTCATAAAGCACTCTTCATGCGCAAACGGCTGTCTGCAGAATCTTCAGAACCAGCTGGTCAAAATCGATACCCGCGTGGGCAGCGGCCTGAGGCACCAGACTGTGATCGGTCATGCCCGGAACGGTGTTGACTTCGATCAACCAGAACCTGCCTTCGGCGTCACGCATCACATCGATACGTCCCCAGCCCTGAGCGCCCATGGCACCAAACGCCCGGCTGCAAAGCCCGGCAAGGGCCTGCTCCTGCTCGGCGTCCAGCCCGCAGGGCAAGTGGTACTGAGTGGTGTTGGTGAGATACTTTGCTTCGTAATCGTAAAAGCCGCCGGGCACTTCCACGCGAATGGCGGGCAGCACGTCATCGCCCAACAGCGCGACAGTATACTCTTCCCCCTGGATAAAGCGCTCGGCCATTACCTGCGCATCAAACCTGGCAGCCTCTGTAAAGGCGGCTTTCAGTTCAGCCTGGCTTTTGACGATACTGATGCCCAGCGTCGATCCTTCGTGTACCGGCTTGACGATCATCGGAAGACCGAGTGTCTCGACCACGACGTCCCAGTCGGCATGCTCGGCTAGCGTAATGCTCTCCGGCGTGGGCAGGCCCTGGGCGCGCCATATCTGCTTGGTACGCTCCTTGTCCATTCCCAGGGCCGAGGCAAGCACCTTGCTGCCGGTATAGGGAATATTCAAAAGCTCGAGCGCTCCTTGCAGCGTACCGTCTTCACCGCCCCGGCCGTGAAGAGCGATAAACACCGCCGACGGAGCAAGCGCCTCGAGTCCGACCAGGCCATTGTCACGCGGGTCATAGCCGATGGCATTGATGCCCTGGCGCTTCAACGCCTCAAGCACTGCTGCACCGCTTTTCAGCGACACCTCACGCTCGCCGGATGTCCCGCCGTAGACCACCACGACCTTTTCAAGCGCTGTCGCTTGTGCGTTCAATCCGTTCATAGCTTAACCTCGTCCAGCTTGAGCTCGGCCTGGGCCAGCGCCAGCGAAATACCGCCGACATCTCCCGCGCCCTGGGTTATCAGGATATCGCCCGGGCGCAGCACCTTGCTCAACAATGCCGAAAGCTCCTGCTTGTGCTCGACGAACAGTGGATCCACCTCGCCACGCTGGCGAATGGAGCCGGCGAGCGTACGCCCTTCTGCCCCGGGAATCACGGGCTCCCCGGCGCTGTACACATCCAGCAGCACCAGGGTATCGACCTGGGAGAGCACGCGAACGAAGTCTTCATACAGATCCCGCGTGCGGCTATAGCGATGCGGCTGATAAAGCATGACCAGGCGGCGTTCCGGCCAGCCGGCACGCACCGCCTGAATCACCATGTCGACCTCGCGGGGGTGGTGCCCGTAGTCATCCACCAGCATGATCTCTCCTGAGTGTCCGGGCGCCGGGTAGTGGCCGTGGACCTGAAAGCGCCGCCCGACGCCGGCAAACCCGGCAAGCCCGCGCTGAATCGCCGCGTCGCTCACGCCGGCATCGGTGGCCACCACGATCGCTGCCATGGCGTTGAGGGCATTGTGGCGGCCGGGCATGGCCAACCGTACCTCGAGCGGGGCCGCACCATCAGGACGAAGGGCGGTGAACGATACCTCGCCCTGATCCTGGCTGAAGTCCTTGATGCGATAGTCGGCATCGGCGTTGAAGCCATAGGTCACGAACTGGCGTTTCACCTGTTCGCAAAGCCCCTTCACGTGCGGGTCGTCGGTACACAGCACCGCCAGTCCATAGAACGGCAGGTTGTGCAGAAACTCGATGAAGGTGGTCTTGAGCCGTTCGAAGTCGCCGCCATAGGTCGCCATGTGGTCAGCGTCGATATTGGTGACGATCGATACCATGGGCTGAAGGTGCAGAAACGATGCATCGGACTCGTCGGCCTCGGCCACCAGGTAGTCGCCCTCCCCCAGGCGCGCATTGGCCCCGGCACTGGTCAGCTTGCCGCCGATGACAAAGGTCGGGTCGAGCCCCCCTTCGGCCAGAAGCGTGGCGGTCAGGCTGGTGGTAGTGGTCTTTCCGTGGGTGCCGGCCACGGCAATACCGTGGCGAAAGCGCATCAGCTCGGCGAGCATTTCCGCCCGGCGTACCACCGGTACGCGGTGTTCGTGGGCCCAGCGGATTTCCGGATTGGTTTCGTCGATAGCGCTTGAAACCACGACCACGTCGGCCCCCTGCACGTTCTCCTGGGCATGGCCGATAAAGACATTCACGCCACAGCCGCGAAGGCGCTCGACCACGGGGGAGGCTTTCATGTCGCTGCCGCTGACCGCGTAGCCCTGATTGGCCATCACCTCGGCGATGCCGCACATCCCCGCTCCGCCCACGCCCACGAAGTGGAGCCGCTTGATCCGGCGCATACCCGGGCCGCTGGTAACGCGTTGTGAGGGCTTGTCGGTTGTTACATCGGTCACGCCGAATCTCCTTGCTTGACTAACGAAAGGCATCCTGCCGTTAAACGCTCGGTGGCCTCAAGATGCGCGGCCTGGCGCGCCCGGGAGGCCATCTCGAGCAGAGTGTCATGGGTCAATAACTCGCCTAGAAGCTGCGTCAGCCGCGCCGTGGTCAGCTCCTCTTGCACCACGCAGCGCGCCGCGCCGGCCTCGACCAGCACATTGGCATTTACGCGCTGATGGTCATCCACCGCGAAGGGGAATGGCACTAGAAGCGCCGGCTTCGCTGCCGCCGCAAGCTCCGCCACGGTCAGCGCGCCCGCCCGACACACCACCAGATCGGCCCAGTCGTAGGCAGCGGCCATATCATCGATAAAAGCGCTGACTTTCGCCTCGACATGCAAGGCCTCGTAAGCGTCCTTCGTCGCTTCTTCGCGGTCCTTGCCCGCTTGGTGCCAGACCTCGGGCCGGTCTTCGGCCCCGAGTGCTGCCAACGCACCGGGCAGACGCTCGTTGAGCGCCACCGCACCGAGCGAGCCGCCCACGACCAGCAGCCTGAGGGTACGCGTGGTCAGTTCGGCGCGGGTGCGAGGCATCTCACCCAGGGCGGCGATTTCGCCACGCACGGGATTGCCGATCACCTCCGCCCGGGGGCCAAAGGCTTCAGCGAACGCAGCGTAGGTTCTAGTCGCCAGACGCGACAGCACCCGGTTGGTCAATCCGGCCACGGCGTTTTGTTCGTGAATCACCAGCGGCACGCCGGCAAGCTTGGCAGCAAGCCCGCCGGGGCCGCTGGCGAACCCCCCCAGGCCGACCACCACGTCCGGCTTGAAGGTCTTGATGACCCGGCGGGCACTCAGCACGGCACCGGTCAAGTTGAAAGGTGCCTTGAACCAGCCCGCCGCGCCCTTGCCACGAAGCCCTGCAATGGCGATGGTGTGCAGCGTGATACCCGCCTCGGGTACCAGCCTGTTTTCGATGCCCCGGGGGCTTCCCAGCCATTCGACGGCCACGTCTTGCGCCCGGAGCGCGCGAGCCAGTGAAAGCGCGGGAATGACGTGCCCGCCGGTGCCTCCGGCCATGATTAAAATGCGTCGCGTCGTCACCAAAAACTCCTTACTCAAGATAGGCGCGGCTCAAAGCGTGCCTTGTAGGGCGTCGACGCACGCTTGGGACGGTGACGGGTCTCGGCGTCAACGCGCAGCAAAAGCCCCACCATCATTCCGGTTACCAGAAGGCTCGAGCCGCCGTAGCTGATCAGAGGAAGCGTCAGCCCCTTGGTGGGTAAAAGCCCCGAGCTCACCGCCATATTGATGAACGCCTGGGCAGAGACGATGAAACCGATACCGTAACTCACATAAGCGCCGAACAGGTGTCCGGCAAGCTCTGCCCGGCGGCCGATCAGCATGGCGCGGGTAACCAGCAGGGTAAACAGCAGCACCACGGTGATCGCCCCGATCATGCCAAGTTCCTCGGCAATGACCGCGAAGATGAAATCGGTGTGCGCTTCGGGCAGGTAGTGCAGCTTCTGCACGCTGTTGCCAAGCCCCATGCCGCTGACATGGCCACGTCCAAAGGCGATCAACGCCTGGGTCAACTGGTAGCCAGTAGCGAACTGATCCGCCCAGGGGTCCAGAAAGCTGGTCCACCGGGCAAGCCGGTAAGGCTCCATCACCACCATCATTACCGCGCCAAAGGCGAGGACTCCGCCGCTGCCGATCAGCAGTACAAGCGAGGCGCCGCTCATCATCAACATGCCGATCACACATACGGTATAGACCACCATGCCGCCGAAATCCGGCGCCAGGAACAAGAGCCCGGCGGGAATGGCCAGCACGGCAATGGGCCGCCACATGCTGAACGCGCGGCGGCGAAGGTCGTAGGTAAAGCGCGACATGAAGGCGGCCATGTAGAAGATCAGACCTACCTTGCCAAGCTCGGATATCTGCAGGCTGGGGAGGGGCCCGGGCAGCGAGATCCAGCGCTTGCTACCGTTGATCTCCTGCCCCACCAGCAGCACCATGACCAGCATGAAGATACTGGCAAACAGGATGAGCGAAGCGTTCTGTCGCCACGCTTCCAAAGGCACGCAGAGCATGAACACGCAGGCCAATCCCGCGACCAGCAAGAAGATGGCGTGCTGACGCGAATAGTAGTAGCTGTTTTCAAGAAGACCAATCGAGGCGGAGCTGACCATTATCCAGCCAAGCCCCGCCAACGTAACCACCGCCACGATCAGCCAAACGTCACAAGGCAGATGACGGGTGGCCACGGCGTTCAAGAAGTGCTGGCGCCGACTCATGGACAAACCTCACTGCGTTTTTGCACCACCCACTGGCGAAAGGCCTCGCCTCGCGCCTCGTAGTTGGTGAATTGATCAAGACTGGCACAGGCTGGCGAAAGCAGCACGCAGTCACCCGGGCAAGCCACGTCGAAGGCCGCCTGCATGGCCTGGAAGAGATTTTCCACCTCGCTGACCTTTACCGTCGCGTCAAGGGCTGCCTTCAGACGGGGCCCATCCGCCCCGAACACCAGCACTTGCCGGGCATAACGGCCAAGCGGCAACGCCAGCGGAGTGAAGTCCGCCCCCTTGCCCACACCGCCGGCCAGCAGAATCAGTCGCCCTTCCAGAGTGGCGCCAATACCTTCGATGGCCGCAAGCGTGGCGCCGACATTGGTGCCCTTGGAGTCATTCACCCAGCGCACACCCGCAAGGGTGTCGATCATTTCGCTGCGATGGGCAAGCCCCTTGAAGCCCTCTAGAGCCTTGCCCATGGATGCCATGGAAAACCCCAGCGCCTGCCCCATGGCGAGGGCGGCAAGCGCATTCAGATAGTTGTGCTTACCGGTTATCGACAACGACGCGGTATCGATCAACTGCTCGCCCCCATGGGCAAGCCACGACTGGCCATCCACCGTTTCAAGGCCCCAGCCTCCCGCCTGGTGGGCGAGACTGCCAAAGCGCGATACGCAAGGGGTCGTCGCGTCAGGCCAGGTCAGCGGGTCGTCAGCGTTGACCACGACATGCTCGGCGCCGTTGAAGATGCGGGCCTTCGCTTGACGGTAATGCTCAAGGTCGCCATGACGATCAAGGTGGTCTTCGCTGAGATTCAAGAACGCCGCCGCGGCTGCGTTGAGGTTCGGGGTAGTTTCAAGCTGGAAACTGGAAAGCTCCAGAATATAGAGCTCGGCCTCGGGGTGGGTTTCCAGAAGCTCCAGGGCGGCCGTTCCCAGGTTGCCGCCCACGGCGGCATTCACACCGCAGGCACGGGCCATTTCACCCAGAAGCGACGTCACGGTGGATTTGGCATTGGAGCCGGTGATCGCCGCGATGGGCGCCTTGACCGCCCGCCGGAAAAGCGCGATCTCGCCGATCAGTTTCGGCTCGCCCGTTGCCTCGTTGTACTGTTCGAGCAGTCCTTCAAGGCCTGGGCTGAAAGGATCCACGCCGGGGCTTGTCACCACCTCCCGGGCACGACTGAAATCCACCGCCGAAAGCGGCCCGCAATAGGTGACAACGCGCGGGTAAAGCGCTTGAAATTCCGCAAGTCCCGGCGGCTCGGCTCGGGTATCCAGCAGCACGAAAGGCGTGTTCTGGCGAAAAAGATGACGGCAAATAGCCCGGCCTGAAATGCCCAGGCCGATGACGGCGGTAACACCTTCAGGTATCTGCATCAAATGGCTCCTTGCGTGCAACACCGGGCAATGACAGAGAGGATCTAGCGCACCTTGAGCGTTGCAAGCCCCAGTAACACCAGCACTACGGTGATGATCCAGAAGCGTATGATTACCCGAGGCTCCGGCCAGCCTTTCAGCTCATAGTGATGGTGAAGCGGTGCCATGCGAAAGATTCGCCGTCCCGTCAGCTTGAAAGAACCTACCTGCAGAATCACTGACACCGTCTCCACCACGAATATGCCGCCCATGATGAAAAGCACGATCTCCTGGCGGACGATAACCGCGACGACCCCCAATGCCGCCCCCAGGGCTAGCGCGCCGACATCGCCCATGAATACCTGAGCGGGATAGGTGTTGAACCATAGAAAACCCAGGCCGGCACCGGCAATCGTGGCACAGAACACTGCAATCTCGCCGGTGCCGTGAATGAAGGGAATATGCAGGTAGTTGGCAAATACCGCATTGCCGCTGGTATAGGCGAAGACCGCAAGACCCATGGCCACCAGCACGGTGGGCATGATGGCAAGCCCATCCAGACCGTCGGTCAAGTTCACCGCGTTGGAACTGCCTACGATGACGAAATAGGTCAGCACGATGTAGAAAATTCCCAGCGGCAGCGCGAACTCCTTGAAAAGCGGCAGCAAGAGACTGGTCTCGGCGGGCGTGGTGGCACTCAGGTAAAGCACCACCGCCGCTCCCAGACCGACCACCGATTGCCAGAAGTACTTCCACCTGGCAGGTAGCCCGCGAGGGTTTTTCTCGACCACCTTGCGGTAGTCATCCACCCAGCCGATGGCGCCAAAGCCCAGCGTCACGGCCAGCACCACCCAGACGTAGTAGTTGGTCAGATCCCCCCAGACGAGGGTACTGATCGCAATGGCCAGCAAGATCATGACGCCGCCCATGGTGGGCGTGCCCGCCTTGGAAAGATGCGACTGCGGGCCGTCATCGCGTACCGACTGGCCGATCTGGCCTTCCACCAGCCGCCTTATCACCCAAGGGCCCAGCCATAGACAGAGCATGAGCGCGGTGATCGCGGCCAGGATGATACGAAGCGTAAGGTAGTTGAAGACCTGAAAAGCGCTTTGGTACTGAGCTAACAAATTCGCCAGATGAAATAACATGAACGGCGTTTACCCTGTTTCAACCGAGCAGCGCGGCAATGACGCTTTCCATGCCCGCACTGCGTGACCCTTTCACCAACAGCGTGGCATTGGGCGGCAGCGTATTGATGATATGACGCACTAGCGTCTCGTGGTCGTCAAAATGATGCCCGCGACCAAAGGCAGCGCTGACAGGACGCGCGGCGTCGCCGCAGGTGAGCAGCGTATCTATCCCAAGCTCCCGAGCGTAGCGCCCCACCTCGGCGTGAAGCGCCTCGGACGCCTCACCCAGCTCTCCCATGGCCCCTAGCGCACACCAGTGCGGCCCGGGAAAACTCTTGAGCGTTTCGAGCGCGGCCTTCATCGCGCCGGGGTTCGCGTTGTAGGTATCGTCCAGCAGCGTGCTGCTGTTGGGGCCGTCCAGAACGCTCAATCGCCCGGAAAGCGGCGCCAGTGCAGACAGCCCCTCGACGACCCGGCTCGGCGACAGACCCGCCGCCAGCGCCGCCGTTGCCGCCGCCAAGGCATTGCTCACATTATGCTTGCCGGGCAGTGCCAGACGCACCTCGCCAAGTGCACGCCCCGTTTGAACAAGCGTGAAAGCATACCGTCCTTGGCTGTCGCAGGAAAGTGCCTTTGCGCAGACATCCGCCTCGCGCTCAAGCGCGTAACTCATGACCCTGCAGGGCCTGGCCAGCGCCGCCCAGGTATCGAAATAGCGATCGTCACGATTGAGCACGGCGACACCCGTTGGCTTGAGACCCAAAAGCATCTCGCCTTTGGCCTGGGCAATGTGCCCCATGCCGCCGAACTCGCCTACATGCGCGCCGGTCACGTTGGTGATAACAGCGATGTCGGGTGCGCTTAACCGGCTTGTCCAGGCGATCTCGCCCAGGTGATTGGCACCAAGCTCCACCACCGCTGCCTGGTGCTCCGCTGCCAGACGAAGAAGCGTCAGTGGCGCACCGAAGTCGTTGTTCAGGTTGGCTTCGGTCGCCAGCACCTTGCCAAGCGGGGCCAGCAGCGCCGCTGTCATCTCCTTGACCGTGGTCTTGCCACTGTTGCCGGTTACCGCGATCACCGGACAGTCAAACCACACTCGCCAGGCGTGTGCCAGAAGCCCCAGCGCCAGACGCGTGTCGGCACATACCAGTTGAGGCAGATCGGCCGCGACGCGCCTTTCAACCAGCGCTGCCGTCGCTCCCAGGTCACGGGCCTTGGCGACGAAGTCGTGCCCGTCGAAACGCGGGCCTTTCAATGCAACAAACAAGCAACCCGGCGCTATATGCCGGGTATCGGTGACCACACGAGTGAACTCAAGGGGCACCGGCGCCTCGGGCTGGGGCAAATGCAGCGCCTCGGCGGCCGCTTTCAACGTCCACTTCATTGGCGGGTGCTCCGCTTTTCGAGCGCCTTGTGTACCTCGATGTCGTCCTGGTAGGCGTGGCGGACGCCGTCGATTTCCTGGTAGGGCTCGTGGCCCTTGCCCGCAATGAGTATCACGTCACTGACGTCTGCGCGCTCAATGGTCTGCTCGATGGCCAAACGGCGATCGCCCACGTCGCTGAACGAGGCGCTTTCGCCAAAGCCCTCGGCAATCATTCGACGAATCGCCTGGGCGGGCTCGCCCCGAGGATTGTCGTCGGTGATAACGCTATGATCGGCCAGCCGCTCGGCTACTCTGGCCATCTCCGCACGCTTGCCGGTATCGCGCTCACCGCCACAACCAAACACGCACCAGAGCCTGCCCGCATCACCAAGATGATCTCGCAGTGCGCTCAATGCAGCACCCAACGCATCCGGTGTATGGGCGTAGTCAATAACCACACTGGGTGTATCGACGGCCCGGTGAAGCGCCATTCGCCCCGGCACCGGGGCGAGCTTGCCAGCCGCCTTGAAAAGAGCATCGAGCGACTCACCAAGCCCAAAGAGCGTGGCGATGGCGAGCAGCACGTTGTCCAGATTGAATCGGCCCACAAGGTTCAACTCAAGCGCTTTCTCGCCTTCCGGAGTGGCCACGAGCGCCTGCTGGCCCTGGGCGGTGGGATGCCAGCCCATCACGCGAAGCGTGCAGGCTTCATCGTCGCCGATTGCCAGCACGCGAACGCTCTTGTCCATTCCCGCCAGCATGAGCCGCGCCAACGGGTCCTGGGCATTCACCACGGCAAGCGTCAGCTCCGGGCGACGAAAGAGCTTCGCCTTGGCCGCTGCATAGGCCGCCATGCTTTTGTGATAATCCAGATGATCCCGGCTCAGGTTGGTAAATACGCCTACGCTGATGTTACAGGCATCAAGCCTGTGCTGGTCCAGCGCATGAGATGAGGCCTCGAGGGCCACCCGCCCGGCTCCCTGATGGGCAAGTGTTGCCAGGGTATGCTGCATTAAAAGCGGGCCCGGGGTCGTCAGACCACTATCCATCAGATCTTTCAGCCGCCCCGAACCCAGGGTACCCACCACGCCGGCCGGCGTACCCAGAAGCTCGCTGAGTTCGGCGATGTAGTGCGTCACTGAGCTTTTGCCATTGGTCCCGGTCACCCCGATGATCTCTAGATGTCCGGGCACGGCAAACAGCTCACGGCCGAATTCGCCCAGGCGCAGCGCCAGGTGGGGCAAATGGAGTACGTGCCCATCGAGTTCCACATGGGAGGCCTTGCTGTGGGCCAGCACCAGTGCAGCCCCCTGCTCGAGCGCGGAAACGATAAAATCGCGCCCATCACGCTGGCTGCCGGGCACGGCCACGAATACATCGCCTGTATCGATATTCCGGGAGTCACTGGTCAGACGAAACTCATCGGGTAATTCGGGAAGCTTCGTCGGCAGCTCGCTGGCTGGCCACACCTTTTTCAACGCTTCCCATAAATGGCTGGGGTAGGACGTCATTTCGTCTCCTTCATACTATTCCACCTCGTAGTCCGGTGGCACATCCAGAAGCCGTAACGCGTTACCCGTTACACTGGAAAAGACCGGGGCGGCGACCGCGCCGCCGTAGAACTGCCCCGCTCTGGGGTGGTCGATCATGACCACGGTGACAATGCGCGGGTCGGATATCGGTGCGATACCGGCAAAGACGCTGCGGTAGGCGTCCACGGCGTAGCCTTGCTGCCCGGTTTTACGCACCGTTCCGGTCTTGCCTCCGACGCGATAACCTTCCACCCGGGCACGACGCCCGCCCGAGGTGGGGCCAACCGAGGTTTCCAGAATATCCAGAAGGTCATTGGCCACGCTCGGGTCGATGGCGGGTATGCCCTGAGGCGGCTCGGACAGGCGCAGGAGCGAAGGCGTCAAGCGCACGCCGTTGTTGGCAAGCGCCGTATAGGCGCTGGCGATCTGAATCGCCGAAGCGGAAAGCCCGTAACCGTAGGACAGCGCTGCACGCTCGCTTCGCGACCAGCGCACCGGCGCGGGCAGGCTGCCGGTAGACTCGCCGGGGAAACCGGTGCCAGGGCTTTGACCGAAGCCAAGCTGGTTGTACTTCTCCCAGACCACCGTATCGTCGAGCTGAAGGGTCAGCTTGGACATGCCGATATTGGAGGACTTTTCCAGAATACCGGGCAGGTCGAGCTCACCATAGTTACGAATATCGCGAATGGTGAACTGGTCGATGCGCATCCAGCCCGGCGAGGTGTCCACGATCACGTCCCGGTTGACGACGCCGCTTTCCAGAATGGCTGCCATCGCCAGCGGCTTCATCACCGAGCCCGGTTCGAACACGTCCACGACGGCCTGGTTGCGCAAACCGCGTGGGTCGAGCCCGGCGCGATTGTTGGGGTTATAGGAAGGCAGGTTGGCCATGGCGAGCACCTCGCCGGTGCGGGCATCCATGGTGACCAGCACGCCACCATCGGCTTCGTTCTCGGCGACGGCGGCACGAAGTTCCCGATAGGCCATGTATTGAATGCGCTGGTCAATGGCCAGCGTCAGCTCGCCGCCCGGCTGGGCGTCGCTGATGATTCCCAGCTCGCGCACCAGTCGCCCGCGCCGGTCGTTGATGACCCGGCGCTGACCGGGGTGACCTGCCAGAAAAGGCTGATAGGCAAGCTCCAGCCCTTCCTGGCCGATATCGTCCACGTTGGTCACCCCAAGAAGCTGAGCGGCGACTTCGCCGGCCGGGTAGTAACGCTTGTACTCACGCTGCTGGTAGACCCCCGGGGTGCGCAGATCCAGGATGCGCTGAGCCGCCTCGGGGGTCATCTGGCGACGCAGATACATGAACTCGCGGCTCTGGTAGCGCTCCAGACGCGATTCAAGATCGTCCAGGCTCATGCCGAGGGCCTGGGCCAGCATGACGCGCTGGATGGCGTCAGAAGGCAGCTCCTGGGGATTGGCCCAAAGCGTCACTACCGGCGTGGAGATCGCCAGCGGCTCGCCGTTACGGTCGGTGATCATTCCCCGATGAGAAGGGATCACTTCGTGGCGCAGCGTTCGAGCGTCGCCCTGGCTTTGCAGAAAGGGCCGGTCGATGACCTGCAAGAGTGTAATTCGACCGATCAGTACGGCAGCAGCGATCACCACCAGAATGAGGATGAAAAGAAAGCGCCCGCCGCCAAGGGGCGGCGCCACTGGCAGCTGTCGGGAAGTCCCTCCCCGTCGCCGTTGGTTCATGGCCGGATAACCTCGACATCGTTTACATCGGGAATGCGCATATCCAGTCGCTCGGTGGCAATCTGTTCGATGCGGGCCGGCGTGGACCAGGCGCCCTCCTCAAGCAGAAGCTGGCCCCATTCGGTCTGGAGCTGGTTCTTTTCCTGCTCCAGGCGCTGAAGCTGGGCAAACTGGGTGCGTGTCATGTGCGTGGTTGCCACCACGGCCAGGGCTGTCAGCATACAGGCCAGAAAGAGCAGTACGATGATGATGGGCCAAAGGCGCAGACGCAGCTTGAAGGGCCATTCACTTCGCAGGACAGACCACCAGTAGTCGATTCGCTCAAGCATCGTCAGTCTCGCTTCTTGGCCGCCCGCATGACCGCGCTGCGCGCCCGGGGATTCTGCTCCACCTCGTCCGGGGTCGGTCGAATCCCTTTATTGAGTGCTTCGAGCCGACGATTGAGCTGATCATCGCGAATCGGCACGCCCTTGGGCAGGTGGGTATCGCCGCGCACATGGTAGCGAATAAAGCGTTTCACCCGGCGATCTTCCAGGGAATGGAAGCTGATGACCACCAGGTGCCCTCCCGGCGCCAGAGCTTCAAGAGCTGCCTCGAGCGCTGCATCCAACTGCTCGAGCTCGCCATTCAAGTAGATGCGAAGCCCCTGGAAAGCCTTGGTGGCAGGATGTCTTCCCTTCTCCCAGGCGGGATGGGCGGTTTTCAACACCTCGGCAAGATCCAGCGTATGGGTGAAGGGTTTTTCAACGCGCCGGGTAACGACCGCGCGGGCCAGACGCTTGGCAAAACGCTCTTCACCAAACGTCTTGAACACGTGGGCGATATCGGACTCGCTGGCCCGGGCCAGAAAGGCCGCCGCACTCTCACCCTGGGTGGGGTCCATGCGCATGTCCAGGGGACCGTTGCGCATGAAACTGAATCCGCGCTCCGGGTCGTCAAGCTGGGGAGACGAGACACCGACGTCCAGCAGCACGCCGGAGAGCTTGCCAAAAAGCCCGAGCTCCTTGGCATACTCGCCAAGCCGGGCAAATTCACGCCGGGTGATGGAAAAGCGGGTGTCCTCAATCTCGCGAGATGCTTCTATGGCCTGCGGGTCGCGGTCCATGGCCAGAAGCCGGCCGGACTCATCAAGGCGCGACAAGATCATTCGCGAGTGCCCGCCGCGGCCGAAGGTGCCATCCAGGTAGACACCGTCAGGTGTATGCACCAGCGCGTCGACCGCTCCGTCTAGCAAAACGCTGGTATGGCGAAAGTCGGAAACGGCGCTGCTCGCAGAGGACATGGTACGCTCACACGGTGTTGGAAGGCCCCGGAAGGGGCCTTGTATGGAAATGGGGAGTCGGCCGGTAAGCCGGGTTCTGTCGTGGACAGTCATTCCTCTAGGCACTTTGTCACCAAAGCGCTCAAGCAACCTACCCGGACCCAGCGCGGGCCACGCCAAAGGGTCCCTATTTGGTCTTGCTCCGAGTGGGGTTTACCATGCCACGCACTGTTGCCAGGCGCGCGGTGCGCTCTTACCGCACCCTTTCACCCTTACCGGCCCCAGAGGTTTATTTCCGGGGCTTAGGCGGTCTACTCTCTGCTGCACTTTCCGTCGGCTCGCGCCGCCCAGGCGTTACCTGGCACTCTGCCCTATGGAGCCCGGACTTTCCTCCCCCCGCCCGTCCGAAAGACGGGCAAGCGGCGACTGTCTGGCCAACTCCGGCGGCAAGCATACCAGCGCCCCGCCCGCGCCTCAACGTTCTGTCTTCATTGCTTGCAGCCTGGCGTACCACTGCTTCTTGCGACCACCCAGTAAATTCGCGGCAATGGCAGCGCCTTGCTTGACCCCCACCCCCTCATCCATGAGCACCTTGAGAAGCGTCTCGTCGTTGATCATCTGCTCATCAAGCTCCCCGACGTCAGGGGCCCCGGCAATCATCACCACGAACTCACCCCGGCCCTGATTGGGATCGGCTGCCAGGATGTCGAGAAGCTCGGCCGCCACGCCCTGCAAGAAGGTTTCGAAAGTCTTGGTCAGCTCTCGTGCCAGCACGATGGGCCGGTCGGGCATCTGCTCATTGAGCGCTTCAAGCGTTTGCGTGATGCGGTGCGGGGACTCATAGAACACCAGCGTTTCCTCGCGGTCCTGCCACTTCTCCAGCGCCTGGCGCCGTGGGCCGGGCTTGGCGGGCAGAAAGCCGCCGAAAGCGAAACGGTCAGTGGGAAGCCCCGCCCCGCTGAGCGCGGCGACAAGCGCGCAGGCACCGGGAATCGGGACGATATGACGGTTGCGTGCGCGAAGCTCTCTGACCAGAATGAAGCCCGGGTCGCTGATCAGAGGTGTTCCTGCATCGCTGATCAGTGCAATGCTTTCGCCCGCCTCGAGGTAGGCGTCCAGCGCTTGCACACGGTGGGCTTCATTGTGCTCGTGAAGTGAGATCAGCGGCTTGCTGATACCCAGGTGAGCTAAAAGCCGGGCGCTATGCCGGGTATCCTCTGCGGCGATGCGCGACACGTTTTCAAGAATCCGGGCGGCACGCGGTGTCAGATCTTCCAAATTCCCAATTGGCGTAGCAACCACGTACAATGTGCCCGGATGCTGGTAGGTCATGATGACTCCCGATTTTTTTAAGTTGGCGCCGATGGTGCGCTATGCTTGTGCAAGGATTAAGGGCTCTGTCCTCGGCTGCGACAGCGCAAATGAAAAAAACTAAGGAAGGATACATGAAACGTTCACTCCGTGGCCTGCTCGCCACTGCCTTTATAACGCTACTCGTGTCCGGGTGCGCCACCCAACAACCCGGCACGGTGGATCGCATGGCAGAAGAAGACGCAAATCGTCTTCTCGACCAAGCCGAGCAACAAGCCCCTGAACAGGCAGCACAAAGCCGTCTGGAAGCCGCCACCATTCTGGCCCAGCAGGGCCAGCGTGAAGAAGCCTTCGAGGCCGCAAGCGGCGTTGACGAAGCCCAGCTTTCCGACCGAGACCGCGTTCGCTGGGCGCTGCTCTTCTCGGAGCTTGGCCGCGCCCATGATGACCCGCGCGCCGTACTGCGCGCCACACAGGTTCTGGATGACGAGCTGCCGATGCGCGGCAATGAGCAGGAAGTTCTGCGCGAGCGCGCCCAGTGGGCTCGCGAGGCGATGGATGAGCCTGGTCGCGTTCAGGCGACTCTCCCGGAACTCGAGGGCCAGGATATCCGCCGTATCATGGTAGCCCTGCCGCAGTCGGGTCCGCTCAGCAGCATTGCCGACACGATCAGCAATGCCATGCGCGAACACAGCGCGATCCATGGTCAAGGGGTCGAGCTCAGTTTCATCGACGCCGCCCAGTATTCGATGAACGAACTTTATAGCCGCGCTCAACAGATGAATGCCCAACTGATCGTGGGCCCATTGGACAAGGAGCAGGTTACCCGCCTGGAGCAGCAATCCAGCGTCCCCATGCCGACACTGGCACTCAATTACGGCAGCAGCGAGCAAAATCAGGCCGCCGGGCTCTTTCAGTATGGCCTCTCAGCCGAAGACGAAGCGCGCCAGGCCGCACGCCGCGCCTACCAGGACGGCCAGCGCAAGATGTCGGTAATGGTTCCGGACAATGACTGGGGACGCCGCGTAGGCGAGGCCTTCTGGAACGAATTTCACGGCCAGGGAGGCGAGGTTACCAATGCCGTTCGCTATAACCCGAGCAATGAGGTTTCAAGCGCTGTGCAAACCGCATTGAACGTCAGTGGCGACCGCGCTCAGCTTGGCAACGTCGATGCACTTTTCCTGCTCGCCTTGCCGGAGTACGCCCGCCAGGTACCGCCCACGATGGACTACTACTACGCTCCGGATCTGCCTATCTACGCTACCTCGCATCTTTATGAAGGCACCCAGGAGCGTCGCCTGGACCAGGATCTCAACGATGTGATGTTTGTCGATATCCCCTGGCAGATCCCGGATGCGGCCGTCGGCGGCCCCGAAGCACTACCGTTCTACAACACTTATCAAGCGCTTCACGGTGAAGGCGATGCCTCGCTTTTCCGACTGCAAGCCATGGGAGTCGACGCTTTCGAGCTGGCTACCCGCCTGTCGAATCTCTCTTCCATTCAGGGCTTCAACGGCAGTACCGGTACGCTCTCTCTTTCGGGCGATGGCCGCATTCACCGTGAACTGCCCTGGGCGCGGTTCCAGAACGGCCGCCCTGCTCCCATCCTGAGCCCGAGTCCCCAGGGTGACCAATAAACCGCAGACCGCGCGAAAGCGCGGCGCCGCCATTGAGCAGCTTGCCGCTCAATGGCTCACGCGCCAAGGATTGACGCTCGTCACCGCCAACCACCAGGTCAAGGGTGGCGAGCTCGATCTGGTCATGATGGATGGCGACACCCTGGTCTTTGTAGAGGTCAAGCATCGCACCACGGTGCTTCACGGTCACCCGCTTGAAACCGTTACTCCGTTGAAGCAGCGCCGTCTCGTTCGCGCTGCCTCACTCTATCTGGCCCGTTACGCTGTCTCTTCACCCTGTCGTTTTGATATTCTAGCAATGACCGGCCACCCACCTTCTCTCGAGTTTCATTGGGAGAAGGCTGCCTTCGACGCTTACTGACATAACTCTAGGAAGCCCTCATGGACTTTCAATCCCGTATACTCAGCCACTTCAATGCAAGCATTGATACTAAAACCTATGCAAGCGAAGTGCTCCCCCCCTTCATCGAGGTGGCAAGCCAGATGATGGTGCAGTGCTTGGTCAGTGAAGGCAAGATACTGGCCTGCGGCAATGGCGGCAGTGCCGGCGACAGCCAGCACTTCTCGGCCGAGCTTCTCAATCGCTTCGAGCGCGAACGTCCAAGCCTGCCGGCGCTCGCGCTCACCACGGATACCTCGACGCTGACCTCCATTGCCAATGATTACAGCTACAATGAAGTGTTTTCCAAACAGATTAGAGCGCTGGGCCAGCCAGGCGATATACTTCTGGCAATCTCGACCAGCGGTAACTCGGCCAATATCGTTCAGGCGATCCAGGCCGCTCACGATCGGGATATGACGGTGGTGGCACTGACCGGGCGCGACGGCGGGGACATGGCCTCGCTTCTGGGCCAGGATGACTGCGAGATCCGCGTGCCGGCCACGTCCACCGCACGCATTCAGGAGGTGCATCTCTTGGTGATTCACTGCCTGTGCGATTTGATCGACGAACAACTTTTCGGCGGCGCTGATTAACAGCGCAGCGTTCATGATGACGGTTTTCTCAAGGAGTCGGCGATGGCCCTTCGCAACGCATTTCGTTCTTTTTGCTTGATAGGTGCCTGCAGCGCACTGCTGCTGGCAGGTTGTGCCAACAATTCGGCCTCAAACCCCTCCAACTATGCCCAGCGCAGCAGCGATGTAGAAGCAGTGGATGCGACCATCGAGCGTCAGGTCGAGCGCGCTCTTGACAGCGCCGATGCGCGACTGCGTGACGCGCGCATTCGCGCCCACAGCTATAACGGTACGGTGCTCCTGGTCGGCCAGGTGCCCAGCGAGGAACTTCGCAACAGAGCCGATGAAGTGGCCAACCGCCTGCGCGGGGTCAACAAGGTGCACAATGAGCTGACGATTGCCGCCAACCTGCCGGCCGGCCAGCGTCTGACCGACACCTGGCTGACTACCAACGTGATCAGTCACCTGGCCACCAACGAACATATCGACTCATCAAAGCTCAAGGTCACCACCGAAAACGCCAGCGTATACCTGATGGGCATGGTGACCCGCCAGGAAGCCGACCGCATCGTCAACGCGGCATCTTCGGTGGGCGGCATACAGCGTATCGTGAAGGTATTTGACTATATCGATTGAGCCCCATGGGGGCGTAACACGAAAAAGCCTCGCAGAATGCGAGGCTTTTTCGTGGCGTCATGTCTGCAAATCACTTGACGACGCGAAGCGTCGGCTTTTTCTTGGGCTTGCCAGCTTCGCTGGCAGGTGAATCACTGCCTGCTTCGTCGACAGTGGGCTTGGTCACGCTGAGCTGAGGCCCCGTACTGTCACCCGCTTCATCGTCCGGGGTGACCGCGGTTTCTTCGTCCTCTTCAAGCTCTGGCTCATGACCAAAGACCATGCCTTCGCCGTTTTCACGGGCGTAGATGGCGATCAAAGCCTGAATGGGAATCATGACCTGCATCGGCTGGCCACCAAAGCGGGCGCTGAAGCCGATCGCCTCGTTCTCCATGAAGAGATCGCGCACCGCGGTGGGCGCAACGTTAAGAACGATCTGACCGTTTTGCACGAACTGGCGCGGTACTTCGACGCCGGCCTGGGTGGCATCCACTACCAGGTGCGGGGTTAAATCGTTATCCAGAAGCCACTGATAAAGGGCTCGTGCAATATAGGGACGGCTTGACTTCATAAGACTCCCTTTTCTCAATCGGTAAGGCCCCGGAAAAAGATGGCCCGGGACCAGAGGAGTTTAAGCGCGCATCTCTTTTTCACGCTCATTTAAAGATGCCTTGAACGCGTCTCGCTCAAAAACCCGCGACATGTAACTCAAAAGCGGCTTTACCTGCTTTTCAGGCAGTTCGATATTGAGCTCGGGCAGACGCCACAAGATCGGCGCCAGACAACAGTCCACCAGAGTGAACTCATCGCTCATGAAATAGGGCATGTCTTCGAAGATGGGCGAAATGCCGACAAGGCTTTCACGAAGCTCCTTGCGCGCCTTTTCCGCCTCCTTCTTGCCGCCGGTACGAATCTGGTCGAGCATGGGGCACCATTCGCGCTCGATACGGTGCATCCATAGCCGGCTCTGCGCCCGGGCTACCGGGTAGACGGGTAAAAGCGGCGGATGCGGGAAGCGCTCATCCAGATACTCCATCATGACCTTGGACTCGTAGAGCACCAGATCACGGTCCAACAACGTCGGGACGCTGTTGTAGGGGTTGAGGTCGGCCAGCTCCTGCGGCGGCTGATCATCGTTTACATCCACGATATCAACGGCGACCCCTTTTTCAGCCAGAACAATGCGCACACGATGGCTAAAATGATCGTCATTACCTGAGTAAAAGATCATAGAAGACCGCTTGGCCACAACACCCATGAAAGCATCCTCGCATCAAAACAATAGTCAATAATAACACGCTCGCCCCCTCTTATGGGAGACGGGCCCGCGTTATCTTCCTGCGCCTTCAGCGCATCTCGACCCCTTCACGTGCTTGAGGGGTTATCACTTACCACCCACCCTGCATAAAAAACGCCCAGACCAATGGTCTGGGCGTTTTCTTGCAGAACGCGCGAAAGATTAACGCTTGGAGAACTGCGGACGACGACGTGCTTTACGCAGGCCGACTTTCTTACGCTCGACCTGACGGGCATCGCGGGTAACGTAACCGGCGGCACGCAGCGCAGGACGCAGGTCTTCGTTGTAGTTCATCAGGGCACGGGTAATGCCGTGACGAATGGCGCCGGCCTGTGAAGAGCCGCCGCCACCTTCAACAGTGACGTAGACATCGAACTGGTTCAGCGTTTCGGTCAATTCCAGGGGCTGACGAACCACCATACGACCGGTAACGCGACCAAAGAAATCGTCCAGCGCGCGGTTGTTGACGGTGATGTTGCCGGAACCCGGCTTGAGGAACACACGAGCGGTGGAAGTCTTGCGGCGCCCGGTACCGTAATATTGCTGTGACATGGCGAAGATTTCCTTAAATGTTCAGTTCAAGCGGCTGCTGAGCGGTATGGGGATGCTCGGCACCAGCGTACACTTTAAGCTTGGAGTACATGGCGCGGCCCAGCGGGCCCTTCGGCAGCATGCCCTTCACGGCAAACTCGATGATACGCTCAGGCGCATGATCGATCATCTTGTCAAAGGTCATGGAGCGCAGACCGCCCGGGTAACCTGTATGACGGTAGTAAGTCTTGGCCTTGGCCTTGTTGCCGGTGACCTGGACTTTCTCGGCGTTGATGACGACGATGTAGTCGCCGGTATCAACGTGAGGTGTAAACTCGGGCTTATGCTTGCCACGCAGGCGGCGAGCGATTTCGGTTGCCAGACGACCGAGCGTCTTGTCCGTGGCATCGACTACGTACCAGTCGCGCTGGACGGACTGCGGCTTAGCACTGAACGTCTTCATGGATGAAATTCACCAGATTAAGTGTGTTGGGTGACCTAGCCGCGTCGCGGTAAGCACCATCCCTATTTTTTTTGGTTACAGACTCGATAGCGCAAGGCCTGTAACGTACAGCGAGGCGGCATTCTACATGAGCAGCGCCCACAAGTTAAGCGCTTTGGCGATTTTTATTGGCCTGCCCGCTCAAGGCTTGTGCGGCAGCGCCAGATACTCGCGCGACTGCATCTCCTGAAGCCTCGAGAGTGTACGCTCGAACTCGAAAGAGAGCTTGCCGCCGGTGTAGAGCAACTCCACGGCCACCTCCGCCGACATCAAGAGCTTCACGCCCCGGTCATAGAACTCATCCACCATATTGATGAAGCGCCGCGTCTGATCTTCTTTTTTGGCGCTCATCTGGATGACGTTGGAGACGAGCACGGTATGAAACTCCCGAGCGATCTCGATATAGTCGTTCTGGCTACGTGGGCCATCACATAGCTCAGCGAACTCGAACCAGGCGACGTTTTCGTGAAGGCGCCGGGTCGTCAGCACCCGGTGATTGATCTCCAGGGGCGCGGCTTCCTCGCCGCAATGGCCGGCGATCTCCTTGAAACTGCGCGCAAGTTCACGCTCGGCAGCTTCGTCGCAGGGGGCGTGAAAGATTTCGGCGCGCTCGAGAGCGCGAAGCCGGTAATCCACACCGGAATCCACATTGACTACATCACAGTGGCGGTTCAGAAGATCAATGGCCGGCTCGAAGCGCGTGCGCTGAAGACCATCCTTGTAGAGGTCATCGGGCACGATATTGGAGGTCGCCACCAGTACGACACCGCGCTGGAAAAGCGCCTCCAGAAGGTTGGCCAGTATCATCGCGTCGGTAATATCCTTGACGAAAAACTCGTCAAAGCAGATAACCCGGGCTTCGGCTGCGAATTTACCGGCAATCAGGTTCAGCGGGTTCCTTTCGCCCTTGTAGTGGGTCAGCTCGCTGTGAACCCGC
Source organism: Vreelandella xerophytica (assembly GCF_968048975.1). Next base: position 2,116,122 of record NZ_OZ309106.1, read on the forward strand.
TGCATGAAGCGGTGAAAGTGCGTACGCATCTTGTCGGGAAACGGCAGCGCTTCATAAAACGTATCCACCAGGTAGGTCTTGCCCCGGCCCACCCCGCCCCAGAAATAAAGCCCGCGCACCCGGGGCATGGCAGGCTCATCGCTTGGCTTTTTCTTGCCCATGAGCCCCGCCACCCGAGCCTTGAGCCCCTTGTTGGCGACCACGGTCTTGGGCGTGGTGGAGGGGGTGGCCAAAAGGTCATCGTAAAGGCGCTGAAGATGCTCAACCGCTTTTTCCTGGGCCGCGTCGTATTGAAAATCATCGCGCTGGATATCGCTTTTATAACGCGCCATGGGCGTTGGCGGATGCGCGGAACTTGCCTTTGCCGAGGCCGCTTTCGATGACATTCAAACACTCTCCCAAAGTAGTGGCGCGCGCAACGATACCATGGTGCGAGATAGCGCCCCAGGCCCGGCACGTGTTATGCACGGCGTTGTAAAGACGGCTAATTATACGCGTGATAAGTATTGAGCGCATCGGCGCATTGACCCAACCGGTCAACAGGCGCCTATAATGAAGTTAGTTTCGCCATGACGTTTAGCGATACGCTGTGAATAGAGCCAATCTAGTTTTAGGGAGAAGACTGTGGAAGCAAACTCACCATTCATCTTTGCACTTGTCGGCCTGGTCGTCGGTTTTCTAATCGGCCTTTTGTGCTACCGGCTAGCAAGCAAGGATGAACGTCAACGGGCATCGCTCAAACAGACGCTTTTGGAGCGCGAGCATCAAATCGCCGAGCTTAAAAAGGCTGCGGGCAGCCACTTCAACGATGTTCGTCAGTGTCTGGAAGCCATCCGTACCCAGGCGGATGAGCTTGAAGACAAGATAGACGAAGGCGCCGGCCAGTGGGCGCTGGCCCATGGCCAGAGCGCTCCTTTCAACAGTGAGCAGAAGGCCCCGGCTCCGGCCAGACCCGTCAAGCCAGCTCCGCCTGCCACCGAATCCCCTGCTACTCCCCGCGATTACGCCGACGGCAAGGGCGGCACCCTGTCAGAAGAGTACGGCCTTAAAGACGCAACGGCTAAAGAGTCCGCTGTAGACCAGCCGCCACGTTACTGAAAGCCATCTTCAGAGTCGATAAATTGATCGAAAAAGCGAGGGCCCACCCCTCGCTTTTTTGTGTTCAGGCCGGGTTGTCGATATCCACGAAGCGATGAGTGATACCGTACTCATCGGCCAGCCATTCGCCAAGCGCTTGAACGCCGAAACGCTCCGTGGCATGGTGGCCGGCAGCAATATAGTGAATGCCCATCTCGCGGGCCAGGTGCGTGGTGCGCTCGGATATCTCGCCGGACACGAACACCTCAGCTCCTGCCTCAAAAGCGCTGGTGATCATGTCCTGCGCGCCTCCCGTGCACCAGGCGATTCGTTCGATACTGGGCAGACCCGGCGCTTCGATCACCGTAGGGGTACGTTCAAGCATGATGCCCATCCGCTCGGCCAGGGCGTGAACGGATTGCGCCTGGGCAAGTCTTCCCGACCATAAAAGGCCCTCGCCCAGCTCGCCATCGATGCACCCTTCCACTTTCCAGCCCAGACGCCTGGCGAGTTCGGCATTGTTGCCAAGCTCAGCGTGAGCGTCCAGCGGCAGGTGATAGGCAAGCAGGCTGATATCGTGGTTCAGCAGCGTCTTGATGCGTCGTTGCTTCATACCGGTAATCGCCACCGGCTCGTTTTTCCAGAAGTAGCCATGGTGCACCAGCACCATATCTGCCTGCCAGGCCACCGCCTCGTCCAGAAGCGCCTGATTGGCGGTCACTCCGGTCATGACACGAGCCACCGTATCACGCCCTTGTACCTGAAGACCGTTGACGGTGTAGTCTTTGAAATGGGACGCGCGAAGTTGATGATCGCACGCCTTTATAAGCTGGTCGCGGTTAACCACATCCACTCCTTGTAAGGGTTTGGCTGCTGAGGAACAGGTTCAAAAAGTGTTACCATGTTGTCTATTGTAAAGCTCGCGCCGCGTTATCGCGAACCTAGCGCCCAAAGACCGCCCACGGCTGAGGATGTCCCGCATGCACCGCTTCGTGCTGCCTTATGTATGGCCAATCGTTACCGGAGTTCTTCTGGCTGCGCTAGTGCTGTTTGCCTTTCCCGACCAACTGCCCAATCCGTTTCGACAAGCCCCCCCGAGCGAGCCCCGCACCCCGAGCGCCATGGCGCCCGCAAGCCAGTCCGGCGAGCAGGACATCACTCGCCCCAGGCCCGAAATTCGTCAGGCGGCGCCGTTGAGTCGCAATCAGGGCCCGGCAAGTTACGCCAACGCGGTGAATCAGGCAGCGCCTGCGGTGGTGAACATCTATTCATCGCGCATTGTCGAGCGCGACCAGCATCCGCTGATGTCGGACCCCTTTTTCCAGCAGTTTTTCAAAAGCGACGACGCCACCGCCCATCAGCGCATGCTTTCGAGCCTGGGTTCAGGGGTCATCATCAGCCAGGATGGCTATGTGCTGACCAACCATCACGTCATCAATGACGCCGATCAGATACAGGTGGCGCTGCGCGATGGGCGGGAAACCCTTGCCGAGGTAGTGGGCACCGACCCGGAAAGCGACCTGGCCGTACTGCGCATCGACCTGGACAACCTGCCGGTGATCGAGCTGACCGATTCTCAGGATGTGGCCGTAGGCGATGTGGCTCTGGCGATCGGCAACCCCTTCGGCGTGGGCCAGACGGTTACCATGGGAATCATCAGCGCCACCGGGCGCAGCCACCTGGGGCTGAATGCCTACGAGGACTTCATCCAGACCGATGCGGCGATCAACCCCGGCAATTCCGGCGGTGCGCTGGTCAATGCCGAAGGCGCGCTGGTGGGTATCAACACGGCGATCTTTTCACGCTCTGGTGGCTCCCAGGGGATTGGTTTTGCCATTCCGGCGAACCTGGCCCACAGTATCTTGAACGAGCTGGTCACCCGTGGGCGAGTGATTCGTGGCTGGTTAGGGATCGAGGCCCAGGCGCTTTCGCGCGAGCTTGCTGCCTCGTTCGGCCTGCGCACGCCTCAGGGCGTGATCGTGGCCGGCGTGGTCAGCGACGGCCCTGCCGCCGAGGCGGGTCTGCAACCAGGGGACGTGCTGCTTTCTATCGACAACGAGGCGATTCTCGACGCCCGAGCCACCATGAGCGATATCGCCTCCATTGCCCCGGGCACCTCGCTCCCTCTTACCGTGGTACGTAATGGCGAACGCATCGAGCTGAACGTGGAAGTGGGCGAACGCCCCACCCCGACTGAAGCGTCCTTGAACCAGCGGGGCGGCTCATAGCCGCCCCACCAAACACCACTAAAGACCCCAAGCACTCAGTCGCGAATGCGATACTCCGCGGAACGCGCGTGAGCACTCAGGGACTCACCTCTTGCCAGAACGGAGGCCGTCCTGCCAAGCGTTGAAGCCCCCTCCGGCGAGCAGTTGATGATCGACGAGCGCTTTTGAAAATCATAAACGCCCAGCGGTGACGAGAAACGCGCCGTACCCGAGGTGGGCAATACGTGATTGGGGCCTGCGCAGTAGTCGCCCAACGCCTCGGCGGTGTAACGCCCCATGAAGATCGCGCCGGCGTGGCGAACGTGCTCGGCCAGCCTTTCAGGCTCGGCCACCGATAGCTCCAGGTGCTCGGGGGCCACGCGATTGATCAGCGAAATCGCCTCGCGCTCATCGGCGCAGTGAATCAACGCACCGCGCCGGGAAAGCGAGGCACGCACGATGGTCTCCCGCTCCAGCGTGGGTAAAAGACGCTCGATCGCTTCGTTGACGGCGTCAAGGTGCGCGGCGTCCCAACTGATCAGTATCGCCTGGGCATCTTCGTCGTGCTCTGCCTGGGAGAAGAGATCCATCGCCAGCCAGTCCGGGTCGGTCTGGCCATCAGAGACCACCAGGATTTCCGACGGCCCGGCAATCATGTCGATACCTACCTGACCAAACACGGCGCGCTTGGCGGTCGCCACATAGATATTGCCGGGGCCGACGATCTTGTCGACCCGGGGCACGCTTTCGGTGCCATAGGCAAGAGCCGCCACTGCCTGGGCACCGCCGATGGTGAAAACGTAATCAACCCCGGCCAGGTAAGCGGCGGCCAGTACCAGCTCGTTCAATACGCCGTCCGGGGTGGGTACTACCATGACGATCTCGCCTACCCCTGCCACGTGGGCGGGGATGGCGTTCATCAACACCGACGAGGGGTACGCGGCCTTGCCGCCAGGCACGTAGATGCCCGCACGATCCAGTGGCGACACTTTCTGGCCCAGCACCGTGCCATCGGGCTCTTCGTACTGCCAGGAGGTGGGCTTCTGGCGCTCGTGATACGCCTTGATACGCTGGGCGGCCGTCTTCAGGGCGTCACGCTGATCAAGGGGCAGACCCTCAAAGGCAGTTTTCAACCGGTCAGGCGTCAGGCGAAGCTCGTTCATCTGACGGACATTCACCCTGTCAAAGCGGTTGGTCGCCTCGATGACCGCCTGGTCGCCCCGGGTCTTCACATCGCTCAAGATGTCGTGAACCCGCGACTGCACCTCACTGTTGGAAACCCCCTCCCAATCCAGCAGGGCCTCCAGGCGCTGACTGAATGCGTCATCGACGGTTGAGAGCCGATTGATCGTGACCGTGTTGTCGCTCATCGAAAACCTCGTGTTACGGGGCAAGCTCTGCTTGACGTTTTTTCACCGCGTTATCCAATCGCGCCAGAAGCGGCTTGATCCGGTCGTGCTTCATGGTCATGGCCGCTTTATTGACGACCAGCCGGGTACTGATATGGGCAATCAGTTCGCGTGGCTCCATACCATTGGCACGCAGGGTATTGCCGGTATCCACGATATCGACGATCTCGTCGGCCAGATTCATCAGCGGCGCCAGCTCCATCGCACCGTACAGCTTGATGACTTCGGCCTGAATGCCCTGCTCGGCGTAGTAGCGTCGCGCGATGTTGACGAACTTGGTCGCGACCCGGCGACGAGCTTTCAGCGGCGCCTGACCGGTCACGCCGGCGGTCATCAGTCGGCAGCGGGCAATCTCCAGATCGACGGGCTCGTAAAGCCCTTCAGCCCCATGTTCAAGCAGCACGTCCTTACCGGCAATCCCCAGGTCCGCCGCGCCCAGCTGTACGTAGGTGGGCACGTCCGTTGCACGAATCACCACAAGCTTCACATCGGGCAAGTTGGTATCGAACAATAACTTGCGGCTCTTGCCGAGATCTTCGGCCGGGGTGATGCCGGCATCGGCCAGAAGTGGCAGCGTTTCTTCCAGAATGCGCCCCTTGGAGAGCGCCAAAATCAGTTGCTTACTCATGGTTTAGGCCAGTGGTTGGTCGCGTGGCTAGCCGGGAATACGGCGAATCTTCGCCCCCAGCAACTGCATTTTCTCTTCGATACACTCATAGCCGCGGTCGATATGGTAAATGCGATCCACCAGGGTTTCACCCTCGGCCATCATCGCCGCAATCACCAGTGAGGCGGAGGCGCGAAGATCGGTCGCCATGACCGGCGCGCCGGATAGTCGTTCCACGCCGGTAATCAGCGCAGCGTTACCCTCGACGACGATATCCGCGCCCATGCGGTTAAGCTCCTGCACGTGCATGAAGCGGTTCTCGAAGATGGTTTCCACCACCCGTGAATGACCTTCGGCCACGGCGTTCATAGCCACGAACTGGGCCTGCATGTCGGTGGGAAACGCTGGATACGGCGCGGTGCGGATATTGACCGCCTTCGGACGTTTGCCGTGCATATCGAGCTCGATCCAGTCCTCGCCACAGGTGATGTCCGCCCCGGCTTCTTCGAGCTTGGCCAGTACCGCTTCCAGAATATCCGCCCGAGTGCGGGTCACCTTCACCCGACCGCCCGTCATCGCCGCCGCCACCAGGAAGGTACCGGTTTCGATACGATCCGGCATTACATCGTGTTCACAGCCGTGAAGCGACTCGACCCCTTCGATCACGATAGTATCGCTGCCATGACCCTGAATGTTCGCGCCCATCTTGATCAGACACTCTGCCAGGTCCACCACTTCAGGTTCGCGAGCGGCGTTTTCCAGCACCGTTCTGCCTTCGGCAAGGGTGGCCGCCATCAAGAGGTTTTCGGTGCCGGTCACGGTGACGGTATCGAAATAGATCGTCGCGCCCTTGAGGCGACCCTCGACACTGGCACGGATATAGCCGCCTTCGACGCGAATGTTCGCGCCCATCGCCTCGAGCCCGCGAATGTGCAGATCCACCGGGCGCGAACCAATGGCGCAGCCGCCGGGCAGCGATACATCGGCCTTGCCGAAGTGCGCAAGAAGCGGGCCCAACACCAGAATCGAGGCACGCATCTTTTTCACCAGTTCGTAAGGCGCGTGACACTGGGTTACCTGAGAGCCGTCGAGTTGAATGCTCAAGCGCTCGCCCATCACGGGCTCGACGCCCATGCGGCCCAGAAGCTCCAGGGTGGTGGTGATGTCCTGCAGGTGGGGAAGATTGCCGATCACCACCGGGCCTTTGGCCAGCAGGGTCGCGCACAAGATGGGCAGGGCGGCGTTTTTTGCACCGCTGGCCCACACTTCGCCGTCGGCGGAGCCATTGCCGGTAATTAAGAGTTTATCCATCACCCGCCCCTTACTGGGCGTTTTCCGGCGCGTCTTGCCACTGCGCCGGAGTGAAGGTTTTGATGCTGATCGCATGAAGCGCGCCGGAGGCGATCTCATCGCTGAGCGCCTGGTACACCAGTTGCTGGCGCTTGACCGGTGAAAGTCCTTCGAAGGCCTCCCCCACAGCGATGACCTGAAAATTACAACCTTCCCCCTGGATATGAAAGTCACACCCGTCGATGCGGGATTCAAGCAGCGCTTTTACCTCGTTGGGTTGCATGAGACAGGAAACTCCTCTGGGGACGATTAATTAAAAAAGAAGGCGACATGATAAAGAAAAGCACCGCGCTTGGCGATGCCAAGCTTAATGCGCAAAGACGAGATGGGGTGTATCGATCAGTTTATCGAGTTCGGCAAGCGAGGCCAGACGCATCAGGGGGGAAGACAGCGCAATGCGCTCGATGGAAATGGCGTGCTGCTCACAGGTACGCAGCCACTCGAAAAGTACGCTGAGTGCCACGCTGCTGGGGGTTTCGACACCGGTCAGGTCGAATGTGACGGGAGCGTTCGTATTCTGCTCAAGCCAGGTTGCGCCCGCAGCGGCCACCGGGGCCGCTGCGTTCATGGTCAAGTCACCTTCAAGAAAAAGCGTGGTGCCTTCTTGATTCAGCGTTACACCGGCAAGGGCTACCAGCTGGGTCACGCATCGCCCCCTTGTTCGAGCTCTTCAACACCGACTTCCGGCGCCCAGTTGCGAATGACCGCATCGTAGTCACGGTTTTGCTGGCGCATGGCCTGATCGAACTGGTTACGGAAGGTAAGCCCCAGGTTGATACCGTTGACGATGACGTTCACCACACGCCACTCGCCATTGGACTGACGCAGGCTGTAGCTTACCGGGTAGACCTGACCGCTGCTGGCCACGACCTGCATGTCCACGGTCGCCTGATCGTCGTAGCGCTGACCACGCTGGTTATCGAGTACGCGCAGATCCTCGTAATCGTAGGTCACAAGGCCGCGTGCATAGGTGTCGATCAGCGTCTGACGAAAGACGCTGGCAAACCGACTACGCTGCTCCGGCGTGGCATTCTGGAAGTAGTTGCCCATCACACTCGCGCCGATGTAGCGAAAGTCCGCTACCTCATCCAGAGTCTCGTCCACAATCGCCTTGAGTTCATTGATGTTGCTGGCGTAGTAGCTTTCACGACCCTCGATGCGCGCCATGAAGCCGGCCACGTTTTCACGAATCATCGCCTCGGGGGACTGACTCTGGGCGCTGGCAGTCATCGGCAAGGCAAAGACCACTGCCGCCAGCAGCGCTGTCAACCAGTAGCTTAACGGGTTATTGAACGTTCGCATCGCATTCACCTCTCAACTGAGTGTTTAGACGTCGGGTCAGGGTTACAGGTTTAGCTGCTAACCATATTTGATACAAATTGCTGAATTAGTTCTTCCAGCACCAGCGCCGACTGGGTGTCACGAATGACGTCGCCATCTGCCAGCGTTTCCGGCACGCCGCCGACGGTGAGCCCTATATACTGCTCACCCAGAAGACCGGCGGTCAGAATCGCGGCCGTGGTGTCCTGGGAGAGCTGGCCCTCCAGGTCATTGTCCAGACGCAGCACCACGCGCGCATCGTACCAGTCGGTATCCAGGTCGATAGATTCCACCCGGCCAACGGTGACACCCGCCATCGTGACGCGCGCACGAGGCTTCAGGCCGCCGATATTGGAAAAGTTGGCTTCCAGTTGAAACGTCTGTGTCGGCGCTGACAGCGACAGCCCGCTGACGCGAAGCCCGAGGAAGACAAGCCCGATTATGCCGGCCAGCATAAATAGGCCAACGCCAAACTCCATGGTTTTACTGCGTTTCATGAACCTGCTCCACCTATCAAAGGCCGCCGAACATCACGGCGGTAAGTACAAAATCAAGCCCTAACACCGCCAGGGACGAATAAACAACGGTACGGGTCGTGGCGCGGGAGATCCCCTCGGAAGTGGGCACCAGATCATAGCCTTGAAACACTGCAATCCAGGTGACCACCACGGCAAACACCAGACTCTTGATCATGCCATTGCCCACGTCGCTGACAAACGCAACGCTTGCCTGCATGTTGCCCCAATAGGAGCCCTCGAAAACCCCCAGCCATTCGACCCCGACCAGATGGCCGCCCCAGATACCCACCACGCTAAAACCCACGGTCAGAATCGGCAGCGCCACGAACCCCGCCCAGAGCCTTGGCGCCACGACACGCTTGAGCGGATCCACGCCAATCATTTCCATGCTGGTCAGCTGCTCGGTGGCTTTCATCAAGCCGATTTCAGCGGTCAACGCCGACCCCGCCCGACCGGCGAACAAGAGCGCCGCCACCACCGGGGCCAGCTCGCGCAAAAGCGACAGCGCCACCATCTGACCAAGCGCCTGCTCGGCGCCGAAATCCACCAGGATAGTATAGCCCTGAAGCGCCAGTACCATGCCGATAAAAAGCCCCGAGACCAGCACGATGGCAATGGAGAGCACGCCGACAAAGTGCATTTGCACCAGCCAGAGCGACAAGCCCTCTCTGGAAGGAATGCCGACGCTTGACTGGGCAAGAAAGACACCGGCTCGGCCAACGGCCTCCACCGTATCGCACCCTTTACGCCCCAGCCGGGTAATATGAGCACCGCTTCGCTTGAATAGTGACTGCATTGTTACGTCCTTTTCGGCACGGCCTGACCCAGCATATCGCGATAGAAATCAGCCGCCGGGTAATGAAACGGTACAGGCCCGTCGGGCTCGCCGTGGACAAACTGACTCACCCGCGGGTCCTGGTTGGTATCCAGCGTCTCGGGGGTGCCGTGGGCCACCACCTGGCCATCGGCAATCAGGTAAAGATAGTCGGCGATGCTCAAGGTCTCCTTGATATCGTGGGAAACCACGACCGACGTCAGCCGCAACGCTTCACTCAAGCGCTTGATCAATTGCACGAGCACGCCCATGGAGATGGGGTCCTGACCGACGAAGGGCTCATCGTACAGGACCAGTTCCGGGTCCAGCGCGATGGCGCGTGCCAGCGCCACACGCCGGGCCATGCCGCCAGAAAGCTCGGCAGGACTCAGCTCCCGTGCCCCACGCAGCCCCACCGCCTGCAGCTTCAAGAGCACCAGGTCACGCACCATGGCATCGGGTAGATCGGTATGGACACGCAGCGGAAACGCCACGTTCTCGAAGACGTTCAAGTCGGAAAACAGCGCCCCGCTCTGAAACAGCATGCCCATCCGCTTGCGCAATGAGAAAAGTGCCTTGCGGGAAAGTTTGTGAACATCCTGACCATCGATCAATACGCGACCGCGGTCCGGGGCAAGCTGGCCGCCGATGAGTTTCAAGAGCGTGGTCTTGCCCGTGCCGCTGGGCCCCATGATAGCGGTCACCTGTCCGCGGGGAATACGCATGTTGACGCCGCGAAAGATGTCGTGCTCTCCCCGGGAGAAGTGAAGGTCTTCGATTTCGATGAAGGGGATTTGTGTCATGGGCAGTTAAACCCTCCTCATGGTGTACTCATGCATTCATTGCCAACGCACAAGCACGGATTTGCCCGTTCAGGGCCAACTATTTAAAAACAGTGTTTTCGAAATATTAACGAACATCCCCTCATAACGCTACCCATTGCTAAGTGAGCGCTTATAAAGCATCAGCCAAAATCGACATACCTAATGCGAGGTTCAAAATGCTATTCTTGGACGCTTTACAACATCTTCAGTGAGGCCTTTATGCCAGCGCCCCCCGCCTCTCCCAGCGTTTTACGCGAAAGCGCCCTGCGTACACTGCAAATCGAGCAGGCTGCCATTGGTGAGCTTCAGGAAAAACTGGATGAAGGCTTCGATCACGCCTGCGCGCTGATTCTGGCCTGCCAAGGGCGCGTGGTCGTGACCGGCATGGGCAAATCCGGCCATATCGCCGGCAAACTGGCCGCAACCCTTGCCAGCACCGGCACTCCGGCCTTTTTCGTTCACCCGGGCGAGGCCAGCCACGGCGACCTGGGCATGATCACCCGGGCGGATGTAGTGCTCGCCCTTTCCAATTCCGGCGAAACCGCCGAGGTCACGGCACTCTTGCCGCTTCTGAAACGGCTGGGCGTACCCTTGATCAGCATGACCGGCAAGCCGCACTCGACCCTTGGCGCCCACGCCGACGCCCACTTGAACAGCGGCGTTGCCAAAGAAGCCTGCCCACTGGATCTTGCCCCCACCAGTTCGACCACCGCGGCCCTGGCCCTGGGCGATGCACTGGCGGTTGCGCTTCTGGAAGCGCGCGGCTTCACCGCCGAGGACTTCGCGCTCTCGCACCCGGGGGGGAGTCTGGGCAAACGGCTGCTGCTGCGTGTGAAAGACCTGATGCACAGCGGTGAGCGCCTGCCGCAAGTGCCCTCCGGCAGCCTTTTGCGCGATGCGCTTTTGGAAATCACCCGCCAGGGACTCGGGTTCACCTGCGTGGTGGATAGCCAAGGACGCCTGGCCGGAGTGTATACCGATGGTGACCTGCGCCGCACCCTCGATGAACACCACGATTTGCGCACGGTCAATGTCGATACGGTGATGACCCGGCCAGGCAAGCGGATTCGCCCCGATGTGCTCGCCGCCGAGGCAGTTCGCATCATGGAAGATAGTCGCATTACCGCCCTGGCGGTAGTAGATGAGCACGAACGCCCGATCGGCGCCTTGCATATGCACGACTTACTCTCGAGCGGTGTGATTTGACCTACGCTTTAAACCCCAAGCCAGCCAGACGGAGACCCCATGGCCCTACCTGATGCTCTACATGACCGGATTCGCAATGTACGTCTACTTGCCATCGATGTTGATGGTGTACTTACCGATGGGCGCCTCTACTTTCAGGCCGACGGTATCGAGATCAAGGCATTTCATACCCAGGATGGTCATGGCCTCAAGCTTTTGAAGCGCGCGGGCTTTCATGTAGCGCTGATAACCGGGCGTGATTCCCCCATGGTAAGTCAGCGGGCAGCGGCGCTGGGCATCACCCACGTCTACCAGGGCGTGGAAGACAAGCTCGCCACGCTGAAAGCGCTTTGCAAGCAGTTAAGCCTCGATCTTGAGCAGGTCGCCTACTGCGGTGACGATCTGCCCGATCTGGCCTCGATCAAGCGCGCCGGCGTGGGGATTACCGTCCCCAATGCCCCGGACTACATGCACACCCATGCCGGCTGGATTACCGATGCGCTGGGCGGCCACGGCGCAGTCCGGGAAATCTGCGATACGCTGTTGCTCGCCCAGGGACACTGGGACGCGGTCATGGATACGTACCTTTAAAGGCGAACACGAAAGGCACATGCAATGGCGAAACGGATAAAAAAGCGCATTTGGCTGCCGGCGCTGGTCGTCGCTCTGGGGTTCATGCTGGTCTGGCTCGACCCACGCGGTCCCGATATCGGCGAGATCGACCCTGACGTCCAGGCCCAGGAGCCCGGTCACGTGCTGAATGACGCCGAGCTTACTCTTTTCGGAGAAAGCGGCACCATCGAACAGTCGCTTGTCACGCCGCATCTGGTGCATACGCCTCAGCGCGCACTGACCGAGGCCGACGATCCCAGAGCCACCCTGTATGACGCCGAGCAGCGCCAATGGCTCGCCAGCGCCGACCATGGCATCCTTCAGGCTGATCGCCAGGCGCTTACCCTGATAGGGTCGGCCAGGTTGTTCGCCCCGGACGAGGGCTGGCAGCTCGATACCGAGCGGCTACACTACGATGGCCTGGCCCGCCATGCCTACACCCAGGCGCCTGCGCTCTTACAGCAGCCGCCTCAACAAATGAGCGCCAACCGCATGGACGTGTGGCTTGATGAAAGTCAGGTGCGGCTGACCGATAACGTACGCGGCACTCACCCCCCTGCCAGCTCAACGCCTTAGGAGTTGTTATGCCCCCATTTTTTCGCACCGCGCTGCTGGTACTGACCATGCCCTTGACGGCCGCCGCCCAGACGAGCCAGGCCCCTGTCGAAGTGGAAGCCGACCGGCTCGACCTTGATCAGCGTGCAGGTACTGCGATCTATACCGGTAACGTCGATATCCGCCAAGGTGAAATGCAGCTTCGCGGCGATCGTGTGGAGATTCAACGAAACGACGCCGGCGAGCTTTCCCAGGCGACAGCTACCGGCGAGCGCGCCTACCTGCGCAATCAGCTGGAAAACGAAGCGACCCCCATGGAAGGCTGGGCGCGGCGCATCATCTATCACGTAAGCGAGCGCCGTGTAGAGCTTATTGATCAGGCGGAGCTGACCCAGCGACAGGATCGCTTTCGCGGCGGCCGGCTCGAGTATTTCATTGACCGTGAAGTCGTCCAGGCGCGCTCGGACGTCAGCGGCAGCGCAAACCAGCGTATACGCATGACCCTCCAGCCCGCCCAATAGGAAGATGAACGTGTCGAGTACGCAAAGCGCGGTGAAAACGCTTCATGCCCGTCACCTGGCCAAAAGTTACAAGCGCCGTCGGGTGGTGAAGGATATCAACCTGGAAATCGCCCAGGGCAGCGTTGTCGGTCTGCTGGGCCCCAATGGCGCGGGCAAGACCACCTCGTTTTACATGATAGTGGGGCTGGTCAAGGCCGATGCGGGTTCGGTGGGTATCAATGAGCTTGATCTGACCCGTGCACCCATGCATGAAAGAGCCTCGGCAGGGATCGGCTATCTTCCCCAGGAAGCATCCATATTCCGCAAGCTCTCGGTGGCCGACAACATCATGGCCATTCTGGAGACCCGCAAGGATCTTGATCGCCCCGCCCGGCAAGAGCGGCTTGAAAAGCTGCTGGAAGATTTTCACATCACTCACATTCGCGACAACCTGGGAATGAGTCTTTCCGGCGGTGAACGCCGGCGGGTGGAGATTGCCCGGTCGCTGGCCACCGACCCCGCCTTCATTCTTCTGGACGAACCCTTTGCCGGGGTCGACCCGATCTCGGTAGGCGAAATCAAGTCGATCATTCTGGCGCTCAAAGCGCGGCATATCGGCGTTCTGATTACCGATCACAACGTTCGTGAAACCCTGGACATCTGCGATATCGCCTATATCGTGGGCGATGGGCATATCATCGCCAGTGGCGATGCCGACGCCATATTGAATAACCAGAAGGTTCGGGAGGTCTACCTGGGCGCGGATTTCCGGCTTTGAAGCAGATTTTCGAACCTAAACCAGTGCCATTCATAAAGTTCCGTTTACTGGCATACTTTTTGCACTTGCGCCGGACTCCAACTCGCACTAGGGTGGAGCTTTACGAGTAACGAGTGGTTCTTCAATGGTCATGAAAGCCTCTTTACAGCTGCGTATCGGTACGCAACTGACCATGACACCCCAGCTGCAGCAGGCAATCGCCCTGCTGCAGCTTTCCACCCTGGATCTACGTCAAGAAATCCAGCAGGCGCTCGATTCCAATCCGCTTCTGGAGCAAGAAGACGAGTTCGGGGAAGAAACCGTCACCGAAACCCCGGAAAACGAGTGGGAAGAGAGCATCCCCAGCGAGCTGTCCACCGACAGCGAGTGGTCCGACACCTACCAGGACATGGCCGGCAGCGGTAGCACCGAGGGGCCGGACTTCGAGCGTCAGGCGGCCGGACAGAGCCTGCATGGTCACCTGCTTTGGCAACTGGCCATGACCGATACCACCCCTCGCGAGTATGCCATCGCCGAGAGTCTGATCGACGCGCTCGACGCCAACGGCTACTTGACCCAGCCACTCAACGACATTCGCGAAGGCCTCAAGGCTCAGGGGCTTGAGGGCTTGAGTCAGCGGGAAGTGGAGAACACCCTGCTGCGCCTGCAGCAGTTCGAACCTACCGGCGTCTTCGCCCGGGATCTGCGCGAGTGCCTGATGCTTCAACTTGCCTCGCTGTCCGAGGATACCCCGCTACTGGTACCCGCCAAGCGCCTGATCCGCCAGTTTCTTGAAGCCCTGGGCAAGGATGACATGCGGCTTCTCAAGCGCCGCCTGAGCCTTGACGACGAGCAGCTTGACGACGTCATCCGCCTGATCCGAAGCCTCGACCCGCGCCCCGGCAGCGCATTTGGCACGACCAATGACAGCTACATCACCCCGGATCTGGTGGTGCGCCACGACAACGAAGGCTGGCACCTTGAACTCAACCCCGAAGCCCTGCCCCGGCTACGCGTTCAGCCGGATTATGCAAGCCTCATCAAGCGGGCCGACAAAAGCCAGGACAACCAGTTTCTGAAAGAGCACCTTCAAGAGGCGCGCTGGCTCATCAAGAGCCTGTCGAGCCGCAACGATACGCTGCTGCGCGTTGGTCGCGAGATCATCGCCCGCCAGATCGGCTTTCTGGAACAAGGCGAAGAAGCCATGAAGCCGTTGATTCTGGCCGATATCGCCGAGGCCGTGGACATGCACGAATCGACGATCTCACGGGTAACTACCCAAAAGTACATTCATACTCCCCGGGGCGTCTTCGAACTCAAGTACTTCTTCTCGAGCCAGGTGAGCAGCCAGCACGGCGGCGACAGCCACTCGAGCACGGCGATTCGCGCCCGACTCAAGAAGCTCATTCAGGAAGAGACCCCGGGCAAGCCGCTTTCCGACAGCCGTCTGGTCTCCTTGCTGGAAGAAGGCGGGATCAGTGTGGCCCGCCGTACGGTTGCCAAATACCGCGAAGCCATGGGGATTCCCTCCTCCAGCGAGCGGCGGCGTTTGCGTTAACAGGAAACTTGCCGCCGGGGCTTTGCAATGGCGGAAAAAGGGTTACAATCGAAGAACAGTCCTAGATAAGGAGCATGTCAATGCAAGTAAATATCACAGGTCATCACCTAGAGCTGACTGACGCCTTGCGTGACTACGTCAACGAGAAACTGGAACGTATTGAGCGCCACTACGACAATATCACTACCGTTCAAGTGACCTTATCTATTGAAAAGGAGCGCCAGCAGGCCGCCTGCACGCTACACGCTGCCGGCGCCGATTTGCACGCGGAAGCTCAGGACAACGATATGTATGCCGCCATCGATGCGCTGGCAGACAAGGTTGATCGCCAACTGGTAAAACACAAGGAAAAAGCACAAGCTCGCGCCCAAGGCGCTGGTGTGCGTTAAATCAATGACGTTGGAAACCATACTCCCCCCGGAGCGCGTGCTGTTCGACGTCCCCGGGGGCAGCAAAAAGCGCGTGCTGGAGTTCTTCAGCACTTTCATCGCTCAGAACACCCCCAGCCTGGATAGCCAGGAAGTCTTCAGCCGTCTGATTGGCCGTGAACGTCTGGGCAGTACCGGCATCGGTAACGGCGTGGCCATTCCTCATGCCCGAAGCCCTCATTGCAGCGCGCCGATCGCAGGCTTTTTAAAACTGGCCGAGCCCGTCGACTTTGACGCCATCGACGGTGATCCAGTGGATCTGGTTTTCGTGCTGCTGGTACCCGAACAGGCGGATGATACCCATCTTGCCCTGCTGGGCCAGGTCGCCACGATCATGAACGATGCCACCACGCGCCAGCAGTTTCGCAAGTGCGAAAGCCAGCGCGAGCTTCTTGAACTGGTGACCGCCAGGATTCGCGAGCAGGCAGGTAGCCAGGACCGGTAGATCTCATGATCGAGATCTTGATGCCCGAGGTCTCGATGATGGAAGCTTCAATGAGCCAGGCTTGAACCCCAGGCCCTGCTGTCCCAAGCCCACTGACCGAAGAGAAACCCTATGCAACTGGTGATCATCAGCGGCCGCTCCGGGTCGGGAAAATCCATTGCCCTTCAGGCGCTGGAGGATCTGGGCTACTATGCCATCGACAACCTGCCGGCGATGCTTCTGGGTTCTCTGGTGGATGAGCTCAGACAACAAGGTGAGCGAACCCACCTTGCCGTGAGTATCGATGCGCGTAACCTGCCGACGGCGCTTGAACGCTTCCCCACTCTGCTCCACGATATAAAAACCGGTGCCACGCATGTTCAGGTGATTTATCTCACCACCGATGCACGCATTCTGCTGGAACGCTACTCGGCCACGCGAAGGCGTCATCCGCTTACGCGCGATAGTGACATGACGCTGGAAGAGGCGATTGCCAAGGAAGAAGAGACGCTTTTTGGTATTCGCGATCTGGCCGACTTGATGATCGACACCTCCAGGCTTACCGTTCACGACCTTCGCCGGCGAATCACCGATCAACTGGCCCACCAGCATCAGGACCAGCTGACGCTGACGCTGGAATCGTTCGGCTATAAACGCGGCGTGCCGCTGGATGCGGATATCGTGTTCGACATCCGGTGCCTGCCCAATCCCTACTGGGACCCGACGCTTCGCCCCTACACCGGGCGGGATGCAAAGATCGTCGGCTTTCTGGAGACCTATCCGGTCGTCGGGGAAATGGGCGAGGATATTCTGGCCTGGCTGGAAAAGTGGCTGCCGGCGTACCAGAGCAGCCAGCGAAGCTACATGACCATTGCCATCGGCTGCACCGGCGGTCAACACCGTTCGGTATACATGGTCGAGCGTCTGGCGCAGAAGATGCTGGCCAAGCGCTCAAGTGTACAGGTTCGCCATCGCGAGCTGGGGCTTCACTACAGCGTGAACGACTCCCCCAGCCCATGAGCGCCGTTTGACGACAGCTACCTCTGGTTGAACAATGCCCTTGGGCAACGACTACCGCTTCTAGTGTCAAGCGCACGGTTTGTTGACACACTCACTCCACGACACCGCTCGGCGAAAAGGAACCAGGGTGCCAGAAAGAATTTTGACTTTGACCAATCAGCGCGGCCTTCACGCGCGCGCCGCCACCAAGCTCGTTACCTGCGCACAGCGGTTCGAGTCTCGGGTATACGTCTACAAAAAGACCCAGAAGGCTGACGCCGCCAACATCATGTCACTTCTCATGCTGGCTGCGCCCTGCGGCACGGCGCTGACCGTCGAAGCCATCGGAAGCGACGCCGAAGCGGCGCTCAAGGCGCTGGAGGCCCTCTTCGAGGCCCGCTTCGATGAAGAAGTCTGACCCTCGACCATCGACGGCGCCATCCCTTTCTACCGAGCACACCATGCAGCTTATCCAGACCGGCAAGTACTCCCGGGTTCATTTTGATCCCGAACGCGATCAGTTCGTCAAGACGTTCCAGCCCAAGGCCTTCGACCGACTCCGCTATCTTCTGCGCATCCGCCCTTACCCCGGGCTCAACTTCGCGCTCGTCGCCTCCCGCCTGGAGGCGCTCGGCATCGCAACGCCGACGATCACTCAGGCTCGCGCCTATCGGCTGATCACAGAGAATATTCACGGCGTACCGCTCAAGCAGTTGATTCTCGACTCTCAGGATCTGCAGGAACAGTATCTAGACGCCCTGGTGGCCTTTGACCGCGATGGCATCCACTGCCGCGGCCTGCACACCGGGAACTTTCTGGTCCGCGACGGCCGCCTGTTTGCCATCGACCTCGATGCCTACAAGGTGCCGCGCTGGTGGCGCTACCCGCGCCGCGAGTATCTGGACTGCCTGAGCCGCTCACTCCAGGGCGACGAGGCCTTCTTGTTCACCCGGCTTCTCGAGCGGCTGGGCCTTGACGAGAACTACCGTTCGAAGCACTGAACCCCGCCTTTTGAACCAGAACCTGCCCACCAGAAAGCCCGCGACAGAATCGCGGGCTCTTGTCTTGTCGAACGTTGGGAAAGACGCTGGAAGCCGGGCTTAGCTGCCTGCAACGGTCATCGCATCGATGAGCCAGCTGCCCGTATGTATGCTGCCGCGCGTATCGATATCGTCGCCCAGCGCGCTCAGGCCACCGAACATGTCCTTGAGGTTGCCGGCAATGGTGAACTCCTCCACCGGGTACTGAATTTCGCCGTTTTCCACCCAGAACCCTGCTGCCCCGCGGGAATAGTCGCCGGTCACGCCATTCACGCCCTGCCCCATCAGCTCGGTCACCAGAACGCCTCGCCCCATTTGCTTCAACAGCGCATCGACCTCTACAAGCGGAGCTTGCAGGCGAATATTGCGCGCCCCGCCGGCGTTGCCGGTCGTGCTCATGCCCAGGCGCCGAGCGCTGTAGGAAGAGAGCATGTAGCTTGCAATGCGGCCATCTTCGATAAACCGGTTGTGGCGTGTCTGTACGCCTTCACCGTCAAAGGGCGAGCTTGCCATGGCACCGACTTCCCTGGGTCGCTCTTCAAGGCTGAACCATTCAGGAAAGAGCGGCTCACCGAGCGTATCACACAGAAAAGACGCCTCGCGGTAGAGCGCCCCACCGGCCAGCGCTCCCATCAAGTGGCCGATCAACCCGCAGGCCAGAGAGGGATCGAACAGCACGGGAAAAGTACCGGTGGGCGGGCGCCGCGCACCCAGACGACGCAGGGTACGCCGGGCCGCCTCGCGGCCGACACTTTTCGGGTCGCGAAGCGCTTTCGGGTCGCGGGCGGCGGTGTAGTCGTAGTCACGCTGCATGCCCTGTGCGTCCTGGGCAATCAGCATGCACGAAAACGAGTGGCTGCTGCCCTTTTGAGTTCCCAGAAAGCCGTGGCTGTTGGCGTAGACCCGCACGCCTTCACCACTGGAAAGCGATGCACCTTCCGACTGATGAATACCCGTCACCTCGCGTCCGGCCTGCTCGCACTCAAGGGCCAGCTCAATGGCGCGTTCGGTGGTCAGCGCCCAGGGGTGGTGAACGTCAAGATCCGGGAAATCGGTTGCCATGAGCGAGGCATCCGCCAGGCCCGCCGCGGGGTCTTCACCGGTGTACTGGGCTATCGCCAGCGCTTTTTCCACCGCCGCCTTGATCGAGGCCGAGCTTGCATCACTCGACGAGGCGCTTCCTTTGCGCTTGCCTACGTAAAGGGTGACCGCAATGCCCTGATCCCGGGAGAGTTCGACGGTTTCAACGTCGCCCAGACGTACGCTGACCCCCAACCCCTGGTCGACGCTGGCACCCACCTCTGCCTCATCGGCGCCAAGCTTTCTGGCCAGTTCCAGAGCTTCCTGCGCACGCGCGGCCAGCTCTTTCTCCTGGGCGGCTGCATCAAATGCCTGTGCCATCATCGTCTCCTTATCGCCTGTATCGCCGGCGGATCAATGTAGTGGTCGCAGCTGGTATACTAGCTGGCGACAAATCTATTTAGTGAGTTCCGGTATGCCCAAACAACGTCCCGCCCCTACCGAGTTCGATGAGCAGCTCGATGACCAGCAGCGCCCCAGCAAGTCCCAGCTCAAGCGGGAAATGCACGAACTTCAGGCCCTGGGTGAAACGCTGATTGCCATGAAGCCCGCTGAGCGCGCGCGCTTTCCGTTGTCGGACGACATGCTCGCCGCCATCGATGAAACTGCACGAATTCGCTCCCATGAAGGGCGCCGTCGGCATATGCAATACGTCGGCAAGCTGATTCGTAAAGAGGACCTGGTCGCGATCCAGGCCGTCTTCGACGCCATCGAACAGGAAAAGGAGCAGCGCGACCATGCGTTTCACCGTCTCGAAAAATGGCGCGATCGTCTGGTGAACGAAGGCGACCCGGCGGTGGACGCCTTCCTGGCCGAGCACCCGGGTGCTGATCGCCAAGTGGTGCGCCAGCTGGTTCGCAACGCGCGCAAGGAGCGCGAACAGGGCAAGCCACCAGCCAGCGCCCGCAAGCTGTTCAAGCACCTGCGCGAAACACTCGAACTGTAAGCCACTGGTTTATGACTGCGTGCCGCCTACCGTCAGCTCGTCGAGTTTCAAGGTGGGCTGGCCCACGCCGACAGGCACGCCCTGGCCCTCCTTGCCACAAACGCCGACGCCGGTATCCATCGCCATGTCATGGCCGATCATCGATACCCGCCCCATCGCTTCCGGGCCATTGCCGATCAGCGTAGCCCCTTTGACCGGCGTGGTCAGCTTGCCGTCTTCGATGAGGTACGCCTCGCTTGCCGAAAACACGAACTTGCCCGAGGTGATGTCCACCTGTCCACCGCCGAAGCTCACGGCGTAAATGCCGCGCTTGACGCTCTTGATGATATCTTCCGGCTCATCCTGACCTGCCAGCATCACGGTATTGGTCATGCGCGGCATGGGCATGTGGGCAAAGGATTCGCGCCGGGCGTTGCCGGTGGGCGCCATATTCATCAGCCGGGCGTTGAGCTTGTCCTGCATGTAGCCGGTAAGGATGCCATCCTCGATCAACGGCGTGTTCTGGCCCGGCGTACCTTCATCGTCGACGCTCAAGGAGCCCCGGCCATCCTGGATCGTAGCATCGTCCACGATGGTCACGCCCTTGGCGGCCACGCGTTGGCCCATGCGTCCGGAGAACGCCGAGCTGCCCTTGCGGTTGAAGTCGCCTTCCAGCCCGTGGCCCACCGCTTCATGAAGCAGAATCCCCGGCCAGCCCGCGCCCAGCACCACCGGCATCTGGCCGGCCGGGGCGTCCACGGCCTCGAGATTGACCAGGGCCTGGCGCACTGCTTCTTTGGCGTAACGGCTCGCTGCCCCCTGGGCCTTTAGCGTGGCCATGGAGTAACGCCCTCCGCCGCCGGCACCGCCGCGCTCCCGCCGGCCATCTTTGGCGGCAATCACACTGACATTGAAGCGCACCAGAGGCCGAATATCGGCCGCCAGGGTACCGTCGCTGCCGCGTACCAGCACGACCTCATAGGTACCGGAAAGCGAGGCGCTCACCTGGCTGATGCTGGGGTCTGCTGCCCGCGCCACCTGGTCGGCTTCGGTCAGCATGGCGACCTTCTCTTCGGCACTGAGCCCGGCCAGCGGATCGATTCCTGCGTAGCGGTGATCGGCACTGACGATATTCACCGCCTGTCCTGGCAGGCGCTTGCCGCTTTGCACGATGCCTGCGGCGGTTCGTCCGGTATCCATCAAGGCATTGGCGCTGATCTGGTTGGAGTAGGCAAAGCCGGTCTTTTCACCGGCCAGCGAGCGCACGCCCACGCCGCCGTCAATGTTGTAGCTGGCCTCCTTTACCCGACCATCCTCCAGCACCCAGCCCTCTTGCCAGGTGCGCTGAAAGTAGAGATCCGCATAGTCGATGCCAGCGCCCAGCGCATAGCCAAGACCGGTATCGAGGGCGTCGATATCCAGGCCGCTGGGCGTCAACAAGATGGAGACAGCGGTGTCTAAATCGCTCGTTTGTGGGGTCATTAAGGGCCTTCCAAGGTAACCCGCGGCGAGGTCCATGGACCTTGCACGCGAAAGTGTAAAGTCGTTGCCCGGTTCAGCGACTCGCCAAATAACCGGTCGGCGACGAACAGTGCGCCGCCTACCACCGGCGCCCCTGCGGCAATGGCGGCCAGGGGCAGTGTCTGGCTAACCGGCAGTATGACGCCTAAGCGTTGATCAAGTTCACGCTGTAGAAGATCCACCGTGCCTGTCAGCCTTACCGTGGCGGCGGGCGCCTCGATTTGCAAGGGTCCGCGCAGCGCCAATCGTCCACCGGCTACATCGGCGCTGCCGTGAACGCGATCGAAAGCGGTACCTTGACCGGTCATGTCGCTAAAATCCAGCCGCAGGCGCCTCAGGATATTATCCAGATTCAAGAGCCCCACGAGCTTCGCGGAAGTAGAATCCATGGACATGAACCGGCCGTCGCGAATATCGGCATCGATACCACCGGTGGCCCGAGCCAGGTCGAGTTGCCAGGGCGCGCCGGGCCAGGCCAGACGCGCGTTGGCACTGGCCAAACGGCTGCGAATCGCCACCGGTTGATTGAGCTGTTCGAGTGCAGATCCCAGGTCAGCGCCACGCATCACCATGTCCGCCCGGGTTTGCTGATCCTGCCAAAGCAGGTCGCCGCTTAAAGAGAGCTGGCCAAGGGTCAATCCGACCGGGGAAAGTACAAAACGTCGATCTTCGGTTTGCCAATAGGCAGTCAAGGGCCCGATACGACTACCCTGCAACGTGATGTCGGCCAACCGCAAGCGGCCATCGGGGACATCGCCCAGCCAGTCCGGCGCTCTGAAAGGTTCGCTATGCGTGGTCTGTACTGCATCCATCCAGGAATTCGGCGGCGACGTCTCATCATCTTCCTCTTCAAAGGAGATCCCTGCGAGCCTATCGACATCGAACCTGGCAATGGCGATATCCAGAGGCCGCGCGACATCGGGCTGGTAGGCGACCCGTCCGGAAACGATATCGCCCCCCACCTGGGCGTTCAACGCCTGGCCCGCCAGTTGGGCCGAGAGGCTGAGCTCGCCCAGGCACTCGCCGTCAAAGCTCAAGCACGGGGTGTCGAACATCAGTGATACCGGCGTTTGCACATAGGGCACGTCGCTGGGCGCCGAGGCGCTACTCCCGCTCAGCGGGGCCAGCGCCTGTTGCCAGTCCAGAATATCGAGTCTTTCGATATGCGCCTCGATACTCAGGTCAGAGGGCAATTCGCCGTCTGGCAAGGGTGCCGCCCCGCCAATGGCAACGGCCCCGCGAACGGCGTCCTCCAGCAGTAGCCGCGCATGGAAGACGTCACTCAACCGGGTTTCGACATAATTTTGCTCGATATCGGCCTCGAACGCGAAGGGCCAGGGCTCGCCGCGCGCCTTGTCGAACGGGGCGGGAAGCGCGCTTTCCACGCCGGTGAAGTCGCTTTGAAAACGCACATAAGGTGTAGGCTCGAGCCGCACAAGGCCGCGCCAGTCGGCGCGCCCGTTCAAAAGCGCCCGGGCGTATTCGGACTCGACCTCGGCAAGCGCGAAGATCGACGCGGTATCCAGCTCGCCGCTCAACGAGATCCCCTCGTCAGGCACGTTGAAGTCGGCGGCAATGGGGCCGTTTAAAAGCTGGCCTTGGGCGTGGCCCAAAAGCGCAAAACGCGAGCCACGCTGCTGCCAGGTGACGTTCCCGTTCACATCGGTCAAGGGTGCCTGCGTAAACGGCGTGTAACTTACCTGCGAGAAAACAGGTTGGGCATTGATTTCCAGTTCCAGCGCCTCGGGATTGCCCAGATCCAGCGCTGCCAGGATTTCGCCATCGACCTGCCCGCTTGCCTGTACCTTATCGAGTACCGACGTATCGATATCGGGAATCGCTTGAATGAAGTCGATCAGCGAATCGCCGTCGCTCGAGAGCCGACCGGCGATATTGAGCAATTCATCCTCCATGACGACTTCACCCTCGAACGCTTCGATACCCCGACTATTCGCGTGATGCACTTCGGCATTGAGTACCCCGTCTTGCCAGGTCATGCGTCCATCGACCTCCTCGATCAAGGGCCAGTCGTCGGCGATGGGCAGGTAGCCGCGCTCGATATCCAGCGCCAGATTGATAGTGGCGGGGTTCTCCTCACGGTTACCCCCGATAGGCAGCCCCAGGCGCAGCGAGCCGCTCGGCACATAGCCACCCACGTCTTTCAAGAGCCACTCCCGGACGCCCTCGCCCAGGGTCTTGACCGGCAGCCACTGGGAAAGCGGGTAGTTGATGGCGTCCACATCGGCAAAATCGATGTTCAGGCCGAACTGGCCGCGCCGCTCACCTGTAACCAGACCAAAACCGCCGTTGACCCGGGCGCCATCCCAGTCGATATCCAGATTGCGCCCGCTGACCATGGTCCGAGGACCATCGTACACCCACTCCACGAGTCCTTCGGCGTGGCGAAGCTGCATGGGTGCTTCAAACACCCTGGGAAAGTAGAGCTGGCTTGGGCCTGCGCTATTGAACGTGACGCGCCCGCGCAGGTCTCGCGCCTGCACCCAGGCATCCAGCGGCCCGCCCCCCGGCGCCTGCTGCCAGGGCTGAACGGTCACGTTGGTGAGTGCGGCGTCCACGCCCCAACGCCCGTCGCTCTGGCCAAGACGAAGCCCCTGCACCTGGCCGCTGGGCGAGAGCGTTTGAAGCACTCGGGTGACCGATTCCGGCAAGAAGGCATACTCGCGCCACGCGGTGAGTGACGCCAGCTCAAAGGGGCTGGTACGCAGCTCCCATCGGCCCGGCTGGTGGGAAAAGTACCAATGGCGCGGCAACGCCGGGCCTTCGCTCACGTTCTCAGGCTGTGCCCATTCGACGCTATTGGCGTTGGCGCTCAGCCACGCTTCGCCCCCCTCGTCTTCGCGCTCCCACTGTCCATTGGCCTCGATATCGCGCAAGACGGCATACTGCTCTTGCTGGCGAAGTATCAGCTGGGGGATACCGACACCGGCGCGCACCTGGTTCAACTGGCCATGGAACCATTCGCCCCAAAGGCGTACCGAGCCGCCAGCCTGCTCGATATGCGGCATGTGCTCGGCGCGAAAGACATCCCCCAGCGCTACCAGATGATCCAGCTGCAGCTCAAGCTGCACCGCGGCCGTGAAATCGCTGGGGCCTTGGGGGCCGGGTTGCATCTCGGCTTGAAGGATCAGCGCCGGCTGAGCGCTGATCGGTTCCATCGTGCTCGCCTTCAGGATATTCACCGCGCCCTCGAAGCGGGCAAACTCGCGGTTACCCCCCAGCAGCAGCCGAGGGGCATTCAGGGTCAGCGACTCTTCGAGTCCGTGCAGCGTGACATACGTGTCCTGGACCCAAAGACGCTGCTTGAGAATGATCTCGGTCCACCGGTCGATCCTGTCCAGATCGACTTCGGGTTCCGATTCAAGAAGGAGTGGGAACGTGGCGGGGTCGGGCCAGCCCCAGGTTGTTTCATCTTTCTGATAAAGATGGAAATCGATACCTGAGAGATGCGCGTCGCTGAATATCGGCGCACGCTCCTTGAGGGACGCCCAGGAGTTCAGACGCAGATAGACACTATCCAGCGACATCAGCGGTGCATCGTCCGTCTGGGCGCTGAGTCCTTCCAGGCGCAGGACGATATCGTTGCGCTCCAGAGAAATGGCCAGGTGTTCGAGGGTGACCGGCGCGCCGATACGCGCCTCCAGAAACGACTCGATAGGCGCGATCAGGTTGCCGGCCTGGCTGAAGAGCAGCCTGACAACCAGCAACAGCACGGCGATCAGGCCCAGGAGCCAGGCGAACGCAGTCAGCGTCCAGCGTAGAAGTAAAGCCGGTGGCGTCATTACATCAGCACAATGTCGTACTGTTCTTGGGAATAGTGCTGCTCGACCTGAAAGCGTATGGTCTTATTGATAAACGTTTCAAGATCGGCGACCGCCGCCGACTCTTCGTCCAGCAGTCGATCCACCACGGGCTGGGATGCCAGAACCCGGTAGGTGTCGGCGCTGTAGGCTCGCTCCTCACGCAGTATTTCGCGAAAGATCTCGTAACAGATGGTTTCCGGAGTCTTCAGCGTACCGCGGCCGCCACAGGTGGGACACGCTTCGCACAGCGTCTGCTCCAGGCTTTCACGGGTACGCTTGCGAGTCAGTTGAACCAGGCCAAGCTCGGTCACACCAGTACACTTGGTCTTGGCATGGTCGCGCTCCAGCGCCTTTTCCAGTACGCGCAGTACCTGGCGCTGGTGCTCGACATCCACCATATCGATGAAATCGATGATGATGATACCGCCAAGATTTCGAAGCCTCAGTTGGCGGGCGATGGCGGTGGCCGCCTCCAGATTGGTCTTGAAGATGGTCTCTTCCAGGTTGCGATGACCTACGTACCCGCCGGTATTGACGTCGATGGTGGTCATCGCCTCGGTGGGATCGATCACCAGATACCCGCCGGACTTGAGCTGCACCTTGCGCCCGAGTGCTTTCTGGATCTCATCCTCGACGCTGTAGAGATCGAAGATGGGCCGCTCGCCGGGATAGTACTCGATACGATCCACGGCGTAGGGCATGAACTCTTCGGCAAACTCGACAAGCTTGACGAAATTCTCCCGGGAGTCGATGCGCACCTTTTCGATATCGTCACGCATCACATCGCGCAGGGTACGCATGAAAAGCGGCAGATCGTCGTAGATGACGCTGGGCGGCGCGGCACTTATCTTGCGCTCGCTGACCTTGCGCCAGATACGCAGCAGAAAGTACATGTCGCTTTCAAGCTCTTCTTCACCCACCCCTTCAGCGGCGGTACGCACGATGAAGCCGCCGGTGATCTCCAGGGTTTGTGCGTCGATGCTCCTGTCCAGCAGGCTTTTCAAACGCTCGCGCTCGCTCTCGTCCTCGATACGCTGGGATACGCCGTGATTGGGCGAGTCCGGCATGTAGACCAGATAGCGCGAGGGAATCGACAGATGCGTGGTCAGTCGCGCCCCCTTGGTGCCGATCGGGTCCTTGGTGACCTGTACCACCAGCGCCTGGCCTTCGTGCAAGAGCTGGCCGATGGTGAGTTGCTCCTCACTGGGTGTATGCGAGGGCATGACCTCATGAGCGTGAATGAAGGCAGCGCGCTCCAGGCCAATATCAACAAAGGCAGCCTGCATACCAGGCAGCACCCGCACCACCTTGCCTTTGTAGATATTGCCAACGATGCCGCGTCTGCGTGAGCGCTCGATCAATGCCTCTTGCAGCACCCCGTTTTCGACCAGTGCCACGCGGGTCTCCATCGGGGTTAAATTGATAAGGACTTCACCGCTCATGCACTCTTCCTTATGGGCTCGCTTGCTTCAAAGAATCCGTATTGAAGCTACTTTACAGGCGAGCCGACCAAACGGACACACCCTGACTTGAAAGTAAGCGCGACGTTTCAAATAAAGGCAATCCCACCACCGCCGAATGACTGCCTTGTATCTCTTCGACAAAGACGGCGGCCAGCCCCTGAATGGCATAGCCCCCCGCCTTGTCGCGGGGCTCGCCGGTTCGCCAGTAGCGGGCGATTTCATCGTTTGTAATCCTGCGCATGCGCACCGAGGTGCTGACACAACACGAGCGCGTGCCATGAGGGCCGATCACGGCCACCCCGGTAACCACCTGATGCGTGCGCCCGGAAAGCGCTGTCAACATCGCGTGGGCGTCAAACTCGTTGGCCGGCTTGCCAAGCAGTCGCCCGTCCAGGACCACGGCGGTGTCGGAGCCCAGCACCGGCAAGTCGGTATACGGCTTGCTGGCCCGCGCCTTGGCAAGTGCCAGGCGCTCGACGTAGCTCTGGGCAGGTTCGTCGGGATAGGGCGTTTCATCGATATAGCTTGGCCGAACCACGACGCTCACCCCGATGGAGGCGAGAAGCGCCTTGCGCCGAGGCGACGCGGAGGCCAGACAGAGTACGGGGGCATCGTGGGTGGTGGAAAACGAGCGCTGCTGGGGCATTACTGGGCCTTTATCCTGTGTCATTCGCCACTAGCCGCCGGCCGCCCGGCGCTCCAACGCACTTAGCATGGTCGCAAGCCAAGGCCAGAGCAACCCGCTGATCAGTGACGATATCAGAAAGGACAGGTGAATGGTGAACTCGCCGGTCAGTACCCGAAGCCACTGCTCGACCAGCTGCACAAGTCCCAGCAGCACCAGCACCAGCACCGCCTGCTGAACCAGCGAGTAGGCGCGAAACCGGGGATAGACCAGCGCCGCTAGAAACGCCAGCAGCGAGAACACCAGCGCATGCTGACCAAGCACACTGCCATCAATCAAGTCCACCATCAAACCGATGGCGAAACCGTGAAATACACCCACCCGATCAGGCACTCGCATGCACCAGTAAACCAGCATCAGGCCAATCCACTCGGGTCGGTACACCTGCCAGCCGTCAGCCAGCGGCATTACCTGAAGGCATAAAGCCAGTATCAGGCTGAGCCAAACCACGACGAGCGGAATAACCGGCGCTCTAGCCATTGGGCACCTCCATGAGCGGAGCCGGGCCCACTTCGCCAAGACGCTCCGAGGCGTTGATGGCATCACTCGAGACCGACATGGAGCTATCCCACAACGTAGTGTCTTCCTCTTCGAAAGGCGGCGGGAAGAGCAGGAGGAAATGGCGCGAGCGTGTGAGCTGAGCGGACGGTTCGGCGCTTACCCGGGCAAAGGGCTGGCCGGGGTCGTGATAGACCTCGGTCACCCGGGCGACCGGGTAACCCGGCGGAAAACGCCCGGCCAATCCCGAGGTGGTCAGCAGATCGCCTTCGCGAATATCGGCGGTATCGGGTACGTGCAGAACGCTCAGGCTGTCGTAGCGCCCGCTGCCCTGAACGATGAAGCGAAGCCCGTTGCGGTTGACCTGAACCGGCAGAGCGTGGCTGGCATCCGCCAGCAGCAGCACCCGGCTCGAGTAAGCCGATACCGCCGTCACCTGGCCCACCAAGCCGAAGGCATCGATGACCGGCTGGCCCACGTAGGCGCCGTTACGGTGCCCGCGGTCCACCACCATTTGATGGCTAAAGGGGTCGTTATCCAGCGATAGAAGCTCTGCCGACATGAACGGAATGTCGGTGCGTTTGGCGGCGTCAAGCAGCTCGCGTAGCTGAGCGTTTTCGGCGGTCAGGTTGGCCAGACGCTGCCCGCGATGGGAAAGGGTCAGGATCTGCTCGCGCAGCCGCCGGTTCTCATCCACCAGCGCCTGCTGGTCGGACAATACCAGCGAGCCCCAGTTGAGAAGATCGCTTGGCAGACTGACGATCCATTGAATCGGGGCCACCACCATGGTCATATGAGCGCGGACATCTTCCATGCGAGTAAAGCGCTGGTCGACAAACATCAAGGCACTTGCCGCCAGCACGCAAAAGAAGAGTCGATAGCCCGGCAAGGGGCCATGCGAAAATAGCGGTTTAATAGGCAATCCCCCCGCAGTAAACCGCTAGAATCAGTCGCTTGAAAGCAGCTCGAAGGTATGCTGATCGATCATCTCAAGCGCTTTACCGCCGCCACGCGCAACGCAGGTCAGCGGGTCTTCGGCCACGATCACGGGAAGCCCCGTTTCCTCGGCGATCAGCTTGTCCAGGTCACGCAACAGCGCCCCGCCACCGGTCAGCACCAGGCCGCGCTCGGCGATGTCCGAGGCAAGCTCGGGCGGCGACTGCTCCAGCGCGCTTTTCACCGCGGCCACGATGGAGCCCAGCGTTTCCTGCAGCGCTTCGAGAATCTCGTGGGAATTGAGCGTGAAGCTTCGGGGAATGCCTTCGGCCAGATTGCGGCCGCGCACGTCGATCTCGCGCAGTTCGCCGCCGGGATAAGCGCAGCCGATCTCTTCCTTGATACGCTCGGCGGTGGCCTCGCCTATCAAGCTGCCGTAGTGGCGGCGCACGTACGCGGTGATCGCCTCATCAAAACGGTCACCGCCCACGCGGATGGATTCGGAGTAGACCACACCGTTGAGCGAAATGATCGCGATCTCGGTGGTACCCCCGCCGATATCCACGACCATCGAGCCTTGCGCTTCCTCGACGGGCAAGCCTGCGCCGATGGCGGCGGCCATGGGCTCTTCGATCAAGAAGACTTCCCGCGCCCCTGCGCCCTCGGCGGATTCACGAATGGCGCGACGCTCGACCTGAGTCGACATGCACGGCACACACACCAGTACCCGTGGGCTTGGCGTCAAGAAGGTGCTTTGATGCACCTTACGAATGAAGTGCTGGAGCATCTGCTCGGTAACGGTAAAATCGGCAATCACCCCGTCTTTCATCGGGCGAATCGCCGTGATGTTGCCGGGCGTACGGCCAAGCATGCGTTTGGCGTCAGCCCCGACGGAGGCAACGCTGCGCATATTGCCCGATTGGCGAATGGCGACGACGGACGGCTCGTCAAGGACGATACCGCGACCGCGTACATAAATCAGTGTGTTGGCCGTACCCAGATCGATCGATAAATCGCTGGAAAACAGCCCCCTCAAACGTTTGAACATGGATGTTGTTACCTAGTGCAGACCGGGAACCCTGTGCGGATGCAAACGGTATCACCGCAACCCGCCGGCAGCAAGCACGAGTCGCTCCCCTGCCCGTTGCGGCCATTGTGTGGTACCTTTTGCGGCTATTTACCACGTCTTTATCACAAGACGACTTTAAGATGACCGTATGTATACCGCGTGAAGCGGAATATGTTCCATTACGTTTGCGAGGAAACCCCGATCATGGCGCTTGAAGAATCTCATGTGCGCCGGGCCGCACACCTGGCCCGAATCGCCATCAGCGACGACCAAGCCAGCCGCTTTGTGGACGATCTCAGCCGGATTTTAGACATGGTCGACCAGTTACAGCGTGTTGATACCGACAATGTCGCGCCGCTCTCCCATCCGCTCGACGCCACCCAGCGCCTGCGAGCCGATGAAGTCACCGAAATCAACCATCGCGACGAGTACCAGCGCTGCGCCCCTTCCGTGGAAGACGGCCTCTACCTGGTGCCGCGTGTGGTGGAGTAAGTGATGATCCCCTCTCCTCATTCTGGTTTTTTCCATTCGTCCCGAACGGAGCTTTTGGGTCATGCATAATCAAACCGTAACCCAGCTGGCCGCTGCCCTGAAAAGCGGCGAGTTCTCAAGTCGTGAATTGACCGCCCACTATCTACAGCGGATCGAAAAGATCGATGGCAAGCTCAACAGCTTCATAAGCGTGACCGCCGAGCAGGCGCTTCATGGCGCCGAGGCCGCCGACAAGGCACGCGCCAACGATGACGCCCATACCTTGACCGGCGTGCCGCTGGCGCTGAAGGATATTTTCTGTACCAAAGGGGTAAAAACCAGCTGCGGCTCCAAGATGCTGGATAACTTCGTTGCCCCTTACGATGCCGCCGTGGTGGAAAAATTGAACGCTGTCGGCAGCATCAGCCTTGGCAAGACCAACATGGACGAGTTCGCCATGGGCTCTTCCAACGAAAACAGCCACTTTGGTGCCGTCAAGAATCCCTGGGACTTGAACGCCGTGCCCGGTGGAAGTTCCGGCGGAAGTGCGGCGGCAGTAGCGGCCGGGCTGGTACCGGCGGCACTCGGCACCGATACCGGCGGCTCGATTCGCCAGCCCGCTGCGTTTTGCGGCATTACCGGACTCAAGCCCACCTACGGGCGAGTTTCGCGTTACGGGATGATCGCCTACGCCTCGAGCCTCGATCAAGCCGGCCCCATGGCGCGTTCGGCTTCCGACTGTGCGCACCTGATGAACGTCATTGCCGGCCACGATGTGCGCGATTCCACCAGTGCCACGCGCGGCGTGCCCGACTACACCGAGACCCTGGATGCCCCGCTGTCCGGGCTCAAGATCGGCCTTCCCAAGGAGTACTTTGGCGATGGCCTGGACGCGGATGTCGAGCACGCCATCCGTGAGGCGGTCAAGGTGTACGAGTCTCTGGGCGCGACCGTTCGCGAGGTGAGCCTGCCCCACACTCACTACGCCATTCCCGCCTATTACGTTATTGCCCCGGCCGAGGCGTCATCGAATCTTTCACGTTTTGACGGGGTGCGCTTTGGTCATCGCTGCAAGGACCCCGCCGACCTGATCGATCTTTACACCCGTTCACGGGAGGAGGGATTCGGCGAGGAAGTCAAGCGGCGCATCCTGATCGGCACGCACACGCTGTCCGAAGGGTTTTTCGACGCTTACTACATCAAGGCGCAGAAGGTACGTCGTCTGATTCGTCAGGACTTTCTGGACGCCTTCGAGGATGTCGATGTACTGATGGGCCCGGCCGCGCCCACCACGGCTTTCGATATCGGCGCTAAGAAGGACCCGGTGTCGATGTATCTGCAGGATATCTACACCATCGCCGTCAATCTCGCCGGCATTCCCGGCATGAGCGTGCCGGCGGGCTTCGTGAATGGCCGCCCGGTAGGTCTTCAGATTCTGGGCACCCATTTTGCCGAGGCCCAGCTTCTCAATGTGGCTCACCAGTTCCAGCAGGCCACTGACTGGCACCTTCACCTTCCTGCCCTTGCCGAGGAGAACGCCTAATGCAATGGGAAACCGTCATCGGGCTGGAGGTCCACGTTCAGCTCGCCACCCGCTCCAAGATCTTCTCCGGCTCTTCCACCGCCTTCGGCAACGAGCCCAACACCCAGGCGAGTGCTGTGGATCTTGCCTTGCCCGGCACCCTGCCGGTCCTGAATGAGCAGGCGGTCGCCATGGCCATACAGTTTGGCCTGGCGATCCACTCCGAGATTCCGGAAGTATCGGTTTTTGATCGCAAGAACTACTTCTATGCGGACCTGCCCAAGGGCTACCAGACCAGCCAGATGTATCATCCCATCGTCGGGGCGGGCGATGTCGAGATCACCTTGGACGACGGCGTCACCAAACGTATCCGTGTTCACCATGCCCACCTGGAAGAGGACGCCGGCAAGTCGCTTCACGAAGACTTTCAGGGCATGACGGGGATCGACCTCAACCGGGCGGGGACCCCGCTTCTGGAGATCGTCTCCGAGCCGGACATGCGCAGCGCCAAGGAAGCCGCCGCCTATCTCAAGGCGATTCACTCGATTGTGACCTATCTGGGGATTTCCGACGGCAACATGGCGGAAGGCTCGATGCGTTGCGATGTCAACGTATCGGTGCGTCCTGTGGGGCAGGAAGCGTTCGGTACCCGTGCCGAGATCAAGAACGTCAACTCGTTTCGTTTCGTCGAACGCGCCATCGCCTTTGAAGTGGAGCGTCAGATCGAGCTGATCGAGGACGGCGGCAAGGTGGTTCAGGAAACCCGCCTGTTCGACCCGGAACGCGACGAAACCCGAAGCATGCGTACCAAGGAGGAAGCCAACGACTACCGTTACTTCCCCTGCCCGGATCTTCTGCCGGTCGTCCTCGACCAGGCTTACCTCGAACATCTCAAGGCCCAGCTGCCCGAGCTTCCCGCCGACAAGCGCGCGCGTTTTCAAGAAGCGCTCGGACTTTCGGCCTATGATGCCAGCGTGCTCTCGGCAAGCCGGGAGATGGCGGAGTTTTTCGAAGAGGTCTACCGGGTTTGCGGTGACGCCAAGCAGGCAGCCAACTGGGTCCAGGGTGAGCTTTCCGGCGCGCTCAACCGGGAAAATCTGAGCATTCAGCAAAGTCCGGTTTCCGCCCAGCAGCTAGGCCAGCTGATCGCCCGCGTGGTAGATGACACGATCAACGGCAAGGCGGCCAAGGAGGTCTTCCAGGCGCTGTGGAACGGCCAGGGCAAGAACGCCGACGAGATCATCGAGGCCAAGGGTCTCAAGCAGGTTACCGATACCGGCGCGATTGAGGCGATGATCGATCAGGTAATCAGCGAAAGTCCGGCGCAGGTAGCCCAGTACCGCGACGCCGAACCGGAAAAGCGCGGCAAGATGATCGGCTACTTCGTGGGTCAGGTGATGAAGGCCTCCCGCGGCACCGCCAATCCTCAGCAGGTCAACGGGCTCTTGAAAGAGAAGCTCGACGCGCTGCTCTAGGCGCTTCGCCCGCCGCCAGCCGGCGGCGGGCTCAGGGTGACCAAGCCGCTCAGCTCAGTTGGCGCGGCTCGGTCAAGCGCACAAGCCGGGCACATCCGGACGCCCACACATCCGCTTCAAGCTCGGCCACCGCCGCCGTGGCAAACCCCACGCCCAGGCTCTGCGACCCTTCCACCAGCCTTCCCGTGAGCAGCCCCACCAGCGGCATATGACTGACCAGCATGATGCATGCCCCTTCGGGCTGGGCCAGCAGCCACTCGCCTACCATGTCCGGGTCATCATCCGGGGTAATGCCTTCCAGCGTATGAAGTCGACAGCCCACTGCTTCGCTGATCAGCGCGCCGGTCTGCTGAGCGCGGGTATAGGGGCTTGCGTAAAGGGCTATCCTGGCGTCGTGCTCGTGCCTGGCAAGCCAGGCGCCCATGGCCGCCGCCTCGCGCTCGCCACGAGAGGTCAACCTGCGCGCCTGGTCCTCCGAGCCGGGCTCCGCCTCGCCGTGGCGCATGATGAACAGCCGATTAGCGCTTTTCATCTGTGACGTCCTCTTTCTGGTGGGCCTGGTGCACCGCCTCGCGAGGCAGCACAAACTCCACATCGCTGCTCTGTTCACCCATCATCAGCATGCCGGCCATCTCCTTGGCTGCCATGCCCTCGAACAACACGCGGTTGAGTCCCTCGGCCAGCGGCATATAGACCTTCATCTCGCGAGCTTTATCGCAGACCAGCCTGACGGTATTCACCCCTTCCGCCACTTGCCCCAGAGCGTCGACGGCCTCTTCCAGGGTGCGCCCTTCGCCCATGGCAAAACCTACGCGGTAGTTGCGCGAAAGCTTCGACGAGCAGGTCACGATCAGATCGCCCACTCCGGCGAGCCCGAGAAACGTCATCGGATTGGCGCCCTGGGCAACGGCAAAACGCCCCATCTCCGCCAACGCTCGGGTCATCAGCATGCTGCGGGTGTTTTCCCCCATGCCGAGCGCGGCGGCCATGCCGGCTGAAATGGCATAGATATTTTTAAGCGCACCGCCTAGTTCCACCCCGTGACGGTCATTGCTGGCGTACACGCGAAAGTAGCCGCATCCCAGCGCCTTTTGTACCGTGGTACGGGTAAGCGGGTCGCTGCTTGCCACCACCGTGGCGGTCAGCTGCTTGTCGGCGATTTCCGAGGCCAGATTGGGCCCGGCGATCACGCCGATATGCGCAAAGCCAGTTTCCTGTTCGAGCACCTGACTCATCAGCAAGAACCCCTCCTGCTCGATGCCCTTGGTGGTGCTCACCAGAATCTGCTCGGGCTTGAGCCAGGGTTTGGCAAGTCGAACCACCTGACGAAATGCCTTGGAGGGAATCGCGACCAGCACGATAGCGGCCCCCTCGACGGCTTTTCTGATATCGGTGAGGGCTTCAACGTTTTCGTTGATGGCATAGTCCGGCAGGTAGCGACCGTTGCGGTGTTCACCGTTGATTTGCGCCACCAACGTCTCATCGCGCATCCACTGACGCACCCGGGCACCGTTGTCGGCGGCGATACTGGCAAGGGCGGTGCCGAAGCTTCCTCCCCCGAGAACCGCAACCTCGATCTGATCCAAAGCCATGGCGTTTTCCTGATCTGCTTGGCGATTACTGGCTACTTTATCACTAATGGCGCGCCCTATAACCTCGGTCAAGAGACTGTTTTACGCCGCTAAAAGCCAAAAAGACCCGCCAGGCGCTGCCTGGCGGGTCTTGATCACACACGTCGAGAATTACGTGATGAGAACTCTATGCCAAGTGCTACGTGTTACGTGCTACATGACAAGAGTTACGCGGTGAGCACGCTGTTCAAGCGTTTCACATAGGCCGCCGGGTCATCCAGGTGGCCACCTTCGGCAATGATTGCCTGATCCAGCAGAATATGCGCCAGCTGATTGAACTGCTCGCCTTCAGCGCCTTCAAGACGCGCGACCAGGGCGTGATCCGGGTTAAGCTCCAGAATGGGCTTCACCTCCGGCATGGGTTGACCCGCCGCTTCCATGATGCGGCGCATCTGATAGCCCATCTCGTGCTCGGGCAGTACCACGCAGGCCGGCGAGTCCGTCAGACGGTGGGTGATCTTCACCTCTTGAACGCCGGTATCCAGCGCCTCTTTCACGCGCTTGACCAGTCCTTCCTTGGCCTTGGCGGTCTCTTCCTGCGCCTTTTTCTCTTCTTCGTCTTCGACATCGCCAAGGTCCAGCTCGCCCTTGGCAACATCGGCAAAGGAGCGGCCGTCGAATTCGGTCAAATGGCTCATCAGCCACTCATCGACCCGATCGGACAGCAGCAGTACCTCGATCCCTTTCTTGCGGAAGATTTCGAGGTGGGGGCTGTTCTTCGCTGCGTTGAAGCTATCGGCCACCACGTAGTAGATCTTCTTCTGACCCTCTTTCATCCGCTCGACATAACCGGCAAGCGACTGCTCCTGAGCGGCGGTATCGGTATGGGTCGAGGCGAAACGCAGAAGGCCTGCAATGTTCTCACGGTTGGAGGGGTCTTCACCCGGTCCCTCCTTCAGAACGCTGCCAAACGTGTTCCAGAACGTCTGGTACTGCTCGTCGTCCTTGGCAAGTTTCTTGAGCATGTCCAGCGCGCGCTTGGTAAGCGCTCCCTTGATCTTCTCGACCTTGGGGTCTTGCTGCAGGATCTCGCGGGAAACGTTGAGCGAAAGATCCCGCGTATCCAGCACGCCCTTGATGAAGCGCAGGTAAAGCGGCAAAAACTGCTCGGCGTCGTCCATGATGAATACGCGCTGTACGTAGAGCTTCACACCACGGGCGCCGTCGCGCTCGAACATGTCAAAGGGTGCGCGACCGGGTACATAGAGAAGGCTTGTGTACTCGAGCTTGCCCTCGACCTTGTTGTGACTCCAGGTCAAGGGGTCGCTGAAGTCGTGCGCCACATGCTTGTAAAACGCCTTGTACTCGTCCTCGGACACCTCGGATTTCGGGCGTACCCAGAGCGCCGTCGCTTCGTTGACGGTTTCCCAGGTGGTGACTTCACTGCC
The DNA here is from genome assembly GCF_968048975.1 of Vreelandella xerophytica. The sequence goes on from NZ_OZ309106.1 coordinate 2,152,791, forward strand.
TTCGATATCATTGCCGTCATCATCCTTGACAGTATCGACCTTGGGCATGCGCACGGGCACTTCGATGTGGTCCGAGTACTTGCGCACAAGCCCCTGCAGGCGGTAGTCGTCGGCGTACTCCTGAGCATCTTCCTTGAGATGCAGGACGATTTCGGTGCCATGTCTTTCGCGTTCGATATCGGCAACGCTGAATTCACCCTCGCCCCTTGAGCGCCACTCGACGCCTTCAGCGGCACTGCTCCCCGCCTTGCGGGTGCGAACGGTCACTTCATCGGCGACAATGAAACCGGAGTAAAAACCCACGCCGAACTGGCCGATCAGCTTGGCATCCTTTTGCTGTTCGCCGGTCAACTGCTGCATGAACTCGGCGGTACCCGAGCGGGCGATGGTGCCCAGGTTGGCAATCACGTCGTCGCGGTTCATGCCGATACCGTTGTCGCGCAGGGTGACAGTGCGGGCGGTTGCGTCGTGTTCGATCTCGATACGCAGGTCGCTGTCGCCTTCATACAGCGCGTCGTTATCGAGTGCGGCGTAGCGAAGCTTGTCACAGGCATCCGCGGCGTTGGAAATCAGCTCGCGCAGAAAGATCTCGCGATTGGAGTAAAGGGAGTTGATCATCAGGTTGAGAAGCTGTTTGACTTCCGTTTGAAAACCAAGCGTCTCTTCGTGGGTTGCCGTACTCATGCGTAGCCCTCAATTGCCTATCACTGCGTTACCAAGACGCCTCGCTCGTGCGAGGCATTGTGTGAAGGGAATATGGGGCTAGGCCGAGTAATTTCAAGAACCCGCCGTTTCAAGAGCCAGCAATCTCGAGAGTCAACAATATCAAGACGGTGAGTGCTTCGTGGTGGCGGTTTCGCTATCGCCATACTTCCACTGACGATAACCTGTCAGGCGCCGGTCGACCCGGTCCAGCAGCCAGCCGACGATAATGGCATCATCCACCAGGCCGATGATGAAGATGAAGTCGGGAATCAGATCAAAGGGCATGATCAGATAGCCAAGCGCCAGTGCCATCATGCCGAACGCCGACCAGGGCACGGGGCGGTAACGGCCGCTCAGCACATCCCGGGTCATGGGGAAGAAGAGTTTCAACGCGCGCACTATGCGTTTAAACGCCCATACGCGGCCTTTCAAGCGTGACAACCACCACCATTTGCTCACTCGCGCCATTATCATCGAATCCTTGTTCAGTCCTCTTTGCATGGGTCAATCGGGGATTGTCTGAGCACTGTCTGGCATTATAGTTCACTATAGTCGGTCAACTACCCAGCAGTAAGCTGAATACGTCAAAGAGAGGAAGCCATGCCGGTTTTGCGATTTCGTTTTCGCCTTCGCACGCTGTGCGCCGCGGCGGTCGTCGGTCTTACAACTAATGCGTGGGCGGCAACGGATGCCCAGATGCGCGATGCGCTGGAGGCAGCGCGGGACCAGCAGTGGCAGCGCGTGGACGAGCGCGCCATTTCAGGTCACGTGCTGAGCGGCTATGTGGAGTATCACCGCTTGCGAGGACAACTTCCCGACGTGCCCGCCCACCTGGTTCAGGACTTTATCCAGCGCCATGACGACTCGCCGCTGTCTGAATGGATGCGCGGCCAGGCCATTGCCAACTACGGCTACGCCGGGCGCTACGATGACCTTCTGGCCGTGGCCGATGGCGAGCCCGAAGGCACTGCCCGTCAGTGCTACTACTACAGCGCCCTGCTGGATAGAACCCCCGCCGAGGCCCGAGAGGCAGGGCTCGCACTCTGGCTGACTGGTGGCTCCCAGCCCAGCGCCTGCGACAGCCTGTTCAACCGGCTGCGCGCCGATGGCACCATCAATGACCGCGACGTTTGGCAGCGCAAGATGCTGGCCTGGCAGGCCGGCGAAACCGGTCTCAACGGTTACTTGAACGGGCTTTTGAGCGGCCAGTGGCAGACTGCCATGGAGACCGTCGAATCGGTGAACCGCAATCCGCAAGCGGTGGCCCAGGCACCGGCTTGTCTGGGACCTGAGTGCGCGGCGAGTGCCGCCTTCTACCAGGCTGCCATGCAGCGCTATACCCGGGAAAACACACCGGCTGCACTGAGTGCCTGGCAGACTATCGTCCCGCGTCTTTCGCTCACGGCAGAAGAACAGCGCGTCATCGAGGAAGAGCTTGCCTTCTACGCGCTGGTGCGAAATGTTCCGGGCTCGCTCGCCTGGGTGGACAGCGTCTTGTCCGGGCTTGAAAGCGAGCGGGTACTGGAGCTTCGCGTGCGCCGGGGGCTCGAGGATCGTCAGTGGCAGGAGGTGATGCACTGGATCGTGCAGATGCCGCCAAGCCAGCAGCAGAACAGCCGCTGGCAGTACTGGCTGGCCCGCGCCAACGAACAGTTGGGTAATCACGACGCCGCCGAGGCGCGCTATCGTGAAGCGGCGCTGGATCGAAGCTTCTACGGCTTCGCCGCGGCTGAAAAGCTTGGTATTCCTTACCGGCTCAACAACGAACGCAACCACTTCGACGATATCTCCCGGGAGCGCACATCCCAGTTACCGGTAGTGCAGCGAACCGAAGCGCTGTTACGCATTGGTGAAGACGGCCTGGCCAACAGCGAGTGGCTCTACGCGGCGCGTACTTCGGCGCCCCATCAGGCCAGGGCATTGGCCGACTACGCGGCTCACCGTGAGTGGCACGCCCGCCTGGTGCAAACCACCATTGCCGGGGAAATGTGGGACGCGCTGGACTGGCGTTTTCCGCCCGCCTACCGCGAGAGCTTTCTACGCTGGGGCAGCCAGACCGGCGTCGACCCTTACTTGCTGATGGCGATTACCCGCCGAGAGAGCGCCTACAACCCGGTCGCGCTGTCGCCGGCCGGCGCACGCGGCTTGATGCAACTGATGCCGGGCACCGCTGCCCAGGTAAGCCGTCAGCTGGGATTGAGCGACCCCGGCCCCTACGGCGTGCTGGACCCGGAACTCAACATTCGCCTGGGCAGTACTTACCTGCGCGACAAGTTGAACCGCTACCAGGGCAATCGCCTGGCGGCAACGGCGGCGTACAACGCAGGTCCCGGCCGGGTGGATCAGTGGCTGGGTAGTAGCGTGGAGTCGTTTGACCTGTTCGTGGAAAGCATCCCGTTTCGCGAAACCCGCGACTACGTTCAGGCGGTGCTGAGTTACCGAGTCATCTTTGAAAGTCTCGACAACGGGGGCGACAGCCAGGGCGTGACACTGCTCAGCGATAACGAGCAGCAGGTGCGCTATGATCGCGCGCTTCTGGCCCGTCGCTGACTGTCTCGGCGCCCGGTCATACCGGGCGCTGCTCCATCGCCAGCCGCACACCCAGCACCACCAGTACTGCCCCGGTGGTGGCATTCAGGACTCTTGCAAAGCGCGCGCTTGCCAAAAAGCGGCTCGCGCCTCCTACCATCAGCACCACGCCGATCTGCCAGACATTGGCAATCACGAAGTGTACCCCGGCAAGCCAGAGCGACTTCAGGAGCGCGGGATCCGTGGGCGCAATGAACTGCGGCAAGAACGCCATGTAGAACACCACGGTCTTGGGGTTCAACACGTTGGACAAGAGGCCCTCCTTGATCGGCTGGAAGACGCTGATCGGCGAGCGGGATTCGGCAAGCCCCCCCACGGGCAGCGCCGTACCGCGCCGAGCGGCAAGCAGGCTCGTGATACCCAACCATACGAGATAACCCGCCCCCAGAAGCTTCAGAAGATTGAAGGCAAAGGCCGATTGCAGCAGTATCAAGGAGATACCCAGTGCCGAGATGGTGGCGTGAACGAACAGCCCACAGCAGATCGCGATACTGGTGGCGATGCCATCACGCACGCCGCCCCGGGCGGTATTGCGAATCACCAGCAGCGTATCCACGCCGGGACTTACGGAAAGCAGCGTGATCGCCACTAGAAAGGAGATGAACTGGGCATCAAACAGGGTGATCTGGCTCATGGGTGGCGCTCATTGCGTTGAAATGAATCTTGATATCGTCGCTGGACGATCACTTTTTTTACTTCTACAGTGAAGATTGTGGGCAAACGATGGGTTGTCCACCTATTACTTAAGCATGCAAGGATATAAAGATGGCAACTGGTACCGTCAAGTGGTTCAACGACACCAAAGGTTTCGGCTTCATCTCTCCGGATGACGGCGGCGACGACCTTTTTGCGCACTTCTCAGAAATTCAGGCTGAAGGCTTCAAGACCTTGCAAGATGGTCAGAAAGTCACCTTTGAAGTAACGCAAGGCAAGAAAGGCCTTCAGGCTTCCAACATTCGCGTTTCTTGATTGACGCGCGAAATAAAGGCCCGCTTCGGCGGGCCTTTTTATTGCCTGATGGTTACTGGGTAGCGTTCAAGCTATCCAGATCCCGCTCATCTGCTGATGAGGATGGAGTACCGGTCTCCCCAGCCTGAGCCCCATTGGATTCGCCATTCACGTCAGTGTCTTCCGCGTTGATGTCGGACTCTGTTTCGAGAACTTCGGCCTCGCCATTTGAACCATCACTCAGGCCCTGAATGCCTGAACGGGTCTCACGTACATCCGTACCGTCTGGGCCGGTGTTTTCTGAGCCGGCATTTTCTGAACCAGTATCGTCTGAACCAGTATTGTCTGAAGTGGTGCCTGCATTGAATTCCGATGAACCCGTCGGTGCATCCTGGTCATCGGTATTGACGGCAGTGTCGGTCACGCTCGAATCACGTTCGCGCTCCAGCTCCTCGAACTGCTGATTCAGGCGCTCCTGCGCGGCCTCGAACCGGCGCTCGGTGTCCTCGATCAGCGCGTCCACATCAAGAGCGTCCGGATCATTTTCACGACGGGTGCTTTCAGGCAGGCTGCTCTCGACTTCCCAGTCTTCGGTGAAATTCGCGGATTCAGTGGGCTCAAGCTCAGTGGTCTGGCTTTCCACTTCCTGAAACTGCTGCTCGAGCTGGCGCTGGGCCTCTTCAAAGCGGCGCTCGGTCTCCGCGATCACGTCGTCCACGTCGGAGCGGGTGGTTTCACCGGGCATGGCACTTTGTTCGTCGAGGGCATCTTCGGGGTCGGCCGCAAGCGTTTCTTCGTCCGCCTGAACCTCCTCGCCTGCCATGGGCTGCTGCTGCGCGCCAGCACTGCCCCCTTCGTCCAGCGCCTCGGCGCGTTCGATCTCTTCAGCAGCCTGACGCGACTCCACCTCGTCCTCGACCTCATCCGGAGCCGGCATATTGGCGGCGTTTTCCGCGGCCTGCGGCGCCTCTTCGCCTTGTACCGCTTCATCGTCGGAAACCGAGCGTTCGGTTTCATCAAGCTCCACGGTCGGGTCTTCCTGGGACTCGCCGCAGGCGCTGAGCAGCAGCGCCAGACTAGCCAGTAACGGTATCCATAAGCGGTTTACCATCGGATTGCTCTCCTTTGGTGGCCATGTTCAGTGGCTCTATTCATAAATGACAACATCTATCGTCAGTGACGGTCGTTGACTGACAGCAGTGCACACTCTTCGGGCAGCAAGACGTTCAATGCAAGCGGTATCACCTCGACGGTGAAACGCTCGTGATGGCGCGCCTCACCATCCAGGGTCAAGGGCCAGGGTTCATCATCGCGCTCGGTAGTCACCATCAGCTTGGGAGCAGTGAAGTAGTGCACGTAGCGACCTTCGCTGGGAAAATTCTGCAGCTCGCGGATCAGGGTGGGGAGCTCCCATACCGACGAGAAGTCTTTCACCAGCAGTACGTCCAGACGACCGTCATCAAGCTTTGCCCGCGGGGCAAGTACTTGTCCACCACCGGACTGCCGGCCATTCCCAAGAGCCAGCAGCAAAAGCGACTCGCACGTCTGCTGCTCTTGCCAATGCAGCGTGCCACGGTAACTCTGGTGTCGCCACGCTTTCAACGCACCCATGAGCGAATATGCCCCGCCGCCCAACATGCGCTTGAGCATCTTGGGAGTCGTAGAGGTGATTTCGGCCCCGAAGCCCCCCGTGGTCATGTTCACGTAGTAGCTGACCGACTCCTCGCCGTTGGTTTCAGCGGTCATGCGCACCGTGTCGATCGGGTAGGCGCGAAACGAAAGCGCAGCCTCGAGCGCCGGCCCCGGCTCCAGCGGCAGCCCAACGGAGGTAGCAAAATCGTTGGCGCTTCCCAAAGGCACGATACCCAGCGCCGGACGCTGGTCATGAGCGACACGCATCAGGCCATTGACCACTTCGTTGACCGTACCGTCACCGCCGCAGGCGATCACGTGGGTGAAGCCTTCATCCCCGGCCTTGTAGGCAAACTCGTTGGCGTCGCCCCCTTCCCAGGTGGCACGAACCGTAATCTCCTTCCCTGCCTTGCGCTCGGCCATGACGGCCTCGCGCAGCTCCGGATTTGCAGAGGATTTTCCATTGACAATCAGTAAGTAACGCTTTTGTGAGTCTGTCACCGGCGTTTTCCTTTCCATGGTTAGTTCGCACCCGTTCAAGCCAGCGCCTTGTCAACCACCTCGAATACGTTGGATGAAAGCGGCTCTTTGCTGATCCGTGTGAGTTCCCCACGCATCAGCGCCTGGCGGGATTCATCAAAGCGCTGCCACCGTGTCAGGGGGGTAATCAGGCGAGCGGCGATATCCGGGTTCAACCGGTCAAGCTCGATCACTACATCAGCTAGAAGCTTATACCCTTTACCGTCCAGGCGGTGAAAGTTCACTCGGTTCTGGGTAAAGGCGCCGATCAGCGCGCGCACCTTGTTGGGATTCTTGATCGAAAACGCCGGGTGGTCCATCAAATATTCGACCCGCTCCAGTACGTCCGGCTGCGGGCGCAGGACCTGCACCGTGAACCACTGGTCCATCACCAGCGAATCAGAAGCCCATTTTTCGCCAAAGGCCTTGAGCGCAGGAGCGGCCAGATCAGAACGGTCGCTGTGTACCAATAGCGTCAATGCCTGGCGCACATCGGTCATGTTATGGCCTGCATCAAACTGTGCCTGGCAAAGCTCGAGCCCTTCCTCGTCCTCGATCACCATCAAATAAGCGAGTGCCACGTTCTTGAGGCTGCGCATGGCGATCTGCTCAGGGCTGGGCGCGTAGGACTCATCGAGCGTGTTCGCCTTGTAGACGGCGATGAACTCGTCGCGAAGCGACAGCGCCAGCGACTGTCGCATGAACTCGCGCGCCGAATGGATGGCATCGACATCGACGATACGCTGCTGTTCGGCGATGTAGGCCTCCGTCGGCAGCGTCAGCATCTCGGCCAATACCGCCTTGTCGTTCATCTCCCCGCTCAGCAGCGTTCTGAACGCTTCGATGACCCGGGTATCCATGACTTTTTCAACGCCGTTGCGATGCGCGGCGATCAAGTCATCCAGTGCCAGCATCGCCAGCCGCTGTCCGGCATCCCACCGATTGAAGCCGTCGCTGTCATGGGTCAGCAAAAAGGCCAGGTCTTCGCGTGAGTACGGGTAGTGCAGCGCCACCGGCGCGGAGAAATTGCGCAGAAGCGACGGTACCGGGGCCTCGGCCACGTTGCTGAACACGAAGGTCTGCTCGTTTCGGGTCAGATGAACCACCCCCTCCTTGCCCAGCGACTCGCCGTTCAGAGTGAGGGCCAGATCCTGGCCGGACTTGGTGCCCACCAGGCCCAGACGCACCGGGATATGCAGCGGCTCTTTCTCTGTCTGGCCGGGTGTTGCCGGCGTGCGCTGACGAAGGGTCAGGCGGTATTCACCGTGGGTGTAGTCATACTCGCCAAAAGCGTCGATCTCCGGCGTACCCGCCTGGGAGTACCAGCGCATGAACTGATCCAGGTTCGCACCAGACACCTCCGCCATGCAGTCGACGAAGTCCTCGATGGTGACCGCCTGGCCATCGAAGCGATCGAAGTAAAGATCAGCGCCACGCCGAAATGCTTCCCAACCGATCAGGTTGCACAGCATGCGCACTACTTCCGCACCCTTTTCATAAATGGTGAGAGTGTAGAAGTTGGTGATTTCGATGTAGTGGTCCGGCCGAACGGGATGCGCGGTCGGTCCGCCGTCTTCAGCAAACTGGGCGGTGCGAAAAAACGAGACGTCCTGGATGCGCTTGACCGGCGCGGAGTTGGTATCCGCCGAGAAGCACTGGTCACGAAAGACGGTAAAGCCCTCTTTCAGCGAGAGCTGAAACCAGTCACGACACGTAACCCGGTTGCCCGACCAGTTATGGAAGTATTCGTGAGCAACGATGCCTTCGACGGTTTGAAAGGCGTTGTCCGTGGCGGTATCCGGATGAGCCAGTACCGCCGCGGAGTTGAAGATGTTGAGCCCCTTGTTCTCCATCGCGCCCATGTTGAAATCGCTGACCGCCACGATCATGAAAAGATCCAGATCGTACTCGCGCCCATAGGCGGTTTCATCCCAGGCCATCGCCCGCTTCAGCGAGGCCATGGCGTGTTCGGTCTTGTCCAGATTCTCTTTTTCCACCCAGATTTCCAGGGTGATGTCGCGCCCGCTCTGGGTGGTGAAGCGGTCGGCCACCTTGTGAAGATTCCCCGCCACCAGCGCAAAGAGGTAGCAGGGTTTGGGATGCGGGTCTTCCCAGGTGGCAAAGTGACGCCCGTCCATTTCGCCCTTGTCCACGGGGTTGCCGTTGGCAAGTAGAACCGGCTCGCGCGTTTTATCGCCAATCAGGGTGACCTTGAAGGTGGCCATCACATCCGGGCGGTCGGGATAGAAGGTAATCCGGCGAAACCCTTCCGCCTCGCACTGGGTGCAGTACATGCCGTTTGACTGGTAAAGCCCTTCCAGAGCCGTATTGCTGCGGGGGTCGATTTCGACTTCGCTTTCCAGACAAAAACGTGCAGGAACGCGCCGGATGGTGAGCGCATCATCGGTGAGAGCGTAGTCGGCACCGTGCAGAGCGTGGCCGTCCACAGCCAGCGACACGAGCTTGAGTCTTTCGCCGTCAAGCACCAGGGGAGCGTCGTCTCCCGCGGTGGCGTTTCGCTCGATAAAAAGGCGGGCCTTTACGCGGGTAGCGCCAGGGTCAAGATCAAACGTCAGCTCGGTATGGGTAACGAAATAATCAGGCGGCTGGTAGTCGCTTAGATAAACCGGCTGCGGATCAGACATGATGCGTGGCTCCTTTTCTCATCGAACAATTCCTATCAAATACTCAGTATAGCCGAGACGCGCTTTCCCGGATGCGCTGCAGACACCCATGAAAAACGTTGAAAATCAGTCACGGAAATTATCGAACTGCAAGGGAAGATCCGGCCCTTCTTCGCCGCGCAAAAGCGCCATGACACTTTGCAGATCGTCACGCTTCTTGCCGGTCACGCGTACCTTCTCACCTTGAATCTGGGCCTGTACCTTCAGCTTGCTGGCCTTGATGCGCTTGACGATATCCTTGGTCTGGGCGGCGTCTAGCCCCTGCTTCAGCGCCACGTCCTGACGGGCTTTGACGCCGGTAAGCACCGGATCTTTCACTTCCATGCAGCGAGCGTCGATCCCCCTGGCAATCAAGCGGTTACGTAACACATCGAGCATCTGCTTGAGCTGAAAGTCCACCTCGGCTTCCAGTGCAACGCTTTCGCCTTCAAGGGTGAAACTCGCATCAACGCCTTTGAAATCGAAGCGTGAATCCACTTCACGGTTGGCTTGATCCACCGCATTGGCGGCTTCATGGCGGTCGAATTCGGAAACAATATCAAATGAAGGCATGGTTTTTTCCTTAACAAGACGTAGCCTGCCATTCTAGAGCAGCCAGGGCCGAGCGGCTAATCGCATTCCACGCTTTGTCGTGAAGGAAAGGAGCCACGAGCGCGTTCTCGACCCCCGCCGCGGCCTGCCCCTCTGCCGATCCGCGATATAAAGGCGCGAAAAGATCCTTTATGCTGGCCTGACCCGGTCTTACCGCAAACTCAAGGAAAAAAGCATGAGCGATCGCGAGACGCGCCATAAGGCATCGATGCAGAAACTCAAGGCCCACGTGGACGACAAGATCGCCAGCGCCACCGATGAGCGCGGGCTGATACTGGTCAATACCGGGAACGGCAAGGGCAAGACCACCGCCGCCTGGGGCACGGTCACCCGCGCGCTGGGCTATGGCTATAAAGTGGGCGTAGTGCAGTTCATCAAAGGGCTTTGGGAGTGCGGCGAACGCAATCGCCTCGAGGATGGCCCCAACTTGAATGTGGCCATCATGGCAACCGGCTTTACCTGGGATACCCAGAACCGGGACACCGATACGAACGCCTGCCTCGAGGTATGGGCAGAAGCCGAAAAAATGCTCGGCGACCCCGAGACCTATCTCGTCGTGCTCGATGAAATCACCTACATGCTGAAGTTCGGCTACCTGGAGATCGAACAGGTCAAGAAAGCGCTCGAGAATCGTCCCCGGGAGCAGACCGTGATCATCACCGGCCGCAACGCTCACCGCGAGCTGGTCGCCATGGCGGATACCGTGACCGAGATGCAGGAAACCCGCCACGCCTTCAATAACGGTCTGAAAGCGCGTCGCGGCATCGATTTCTAGACGCAAGACGCCGCCGGGAAACCCGGCGGCGTCTTGACCCTGCCATGTACCTATACCGTTTATCCGAGTGTCACGCCTTACTCGTCAAAGGGGTTTTTCAGCACGATGGTTTCATTACGGTCCGGGCCGGTTGAAATGATATCGATGCTGGTACCCACCTGCTCTTCCAGGTAGCTGATGTAGGCCCGCGCATTGGCAGGCAGATCCTCGACCTTCTTGGCGCCCAGTGTCGACTCTTTCCAGCCCGGCAGGTCGAAATAGACGGGCTCGACGGCCTCGTAGCCTTCCGAGTCGACGGGGTTGTCCAGCACCTCTCCGTCCTTGCTGCGATAACCGACGCACACGCGGATATTCTCGAGCCCGTCGAGTACATCCAGCTTGGTCAGGCAGATACCGGAGACGGAGTTGATCTGCACCGCATGTCGCAGGGCGACCGCGTCGAACCAGCCGCAGCGGCGAGCACGGCCGGTAGTCGCGCCGAATTCATGACCGCGCTCGGCCAGATGGCGGCCATGGTCATCGAAAAGCTCGGTCGGGAACGGTCCCGAGCCAACGCGAGTCGTGTAGGCCTTGGTGATACCCAGCACGTAATCCAGATACAAAGGCCCGACGCCGGAGCCGGTGGCCGTGCCGCCGGCGGTGGTATTGGAGCTGGTCACATAGGGGTAGGTACCGTGATCGATATCCAGCAGCGAGCCTTGAGCGCCTTCAAAGAGAATGTTCTCGTTGGCCTTGCGCAAATCGTGCACCTGGCTGACGGTATCCGCTACCATGGGGCGCAGTTCATCGGCCATCTGCATGGCGCTGTCCAGCACTTCCTGGAAGTCCACTGCCGGTTCGCCGTGGTAGTTCACCAGCACGAAGTTGTGATAGTCGAGCACTTCGCCAAGCTTGGAGGCGAAACGCTCACGGTGAAGCATATCCCCCAGGCGCAGACCGCGACGGGCAACCTTGTCCTCGTAGGCCGGGCCGATACCACGGCCGGTGGTACCGATCTTGGCCACGCCGCGCGCTTTTTCGCGCGCCTGGTCCAGACGCACGTGGTAAGGCAGGATCAGCGGGCAGGCCGGCGACAGACGCAGACGTTCGCGTACCGGTACGCCCTTGTCTTCAAGCTCGCGAATCTCCTTGATCAGCGCCTCGGGGGAAAGTACGACCCCGTTGCCGATGATGCAGGTCTTGCCCGGACGCAGCACGCCGGAGGGAATCAGGTGGAGGACGGTCTTTTCGCCGTCGATCACCAGGGTGTGGCCCGCGTTATGGCCGCCTTGGAAGCGCACGACCGCCGCGGCTGACTCGGTGAGCAGGTCAACGATCTTACCCTTGCCTTCATCACCCCACTGGGTGCCCAGGACTACGACATTCTTACCCATTATGCACTCGTCTCTTGTGTCAGGGCCGTTGTCTGCCAACGACCGTCGATAAACTCAAGGCGGCGGTCACAGCCGTGTTCCGCCGGTTCGGTACGCTGCCCTGGCAGCGCTTGAATCACGCGCTCACCCTTTTGGCGTAACGCATCGATCATTGCATCCAGTGCGTCATTGCCCTGGGCCGGCGCCCAGATGGTGCCCGGGCTGGGAGTCGCCGGGGCAAGCGAGGCCAGTTGCTTCAGATCCATCGAAAAGCCGGTGGCAGGTCGGGCGCGTCCGAAGGCGCGGCCGGTATCGTCGTAGCGCCCTCCCTTGGCCAGGGCGTGACCGTAACCCGGCACGTAGGCAGCGAACATGACGCCGGTATGGTACTGATAGCCTCGAAGCTCAGCCAGATCAAAATACAAGGCGACGTCGAACTGTGCCAGCACCGTCGTGTTCAGCGCCTCGAGCTGGTCAAGCGCTGCGATCACCGATGTCGGCGCGCCGGCGAAGCGCTCGCGAGCCTCGGCCAGGATGCTGGCATCGCCGTGAAGCTCCCCGAGGGCGAGCAGCATATCCGCAAGCACCGGGTCGCTGACGTGCTCGCTGACCCGCGCCTTGAGCTGGCTGGGTGACTTGAGCGCCAGGGCATCGAAAATCGTCGATTCCTGATCGTCCCTTAGTGCCGCCGCCTCGACCAGGCTTCGAAAGATACCGATATGGCCAAGCGCCAGATGCACTTCCGTCGCCCCGGCAGCGTTCAGGCTGGCCAGCGCCAACCTGATGACTTCGCTGTCGGCCTCGAGCCCCGCATGACCGAACAGCTCGACCCCTACCTGGACCGGGCTTCGCCCGCCCTGGTGCTGATCGGCCTTGGCGCGCAACACGTTGGTGCAGTAACAAAGTCGCACCGGGCCCTGACGCTTGAGCGAGTGGGCGTCCATTCGCGCCACTTGCGGCGTCACGTCGGCACAAGCCCCCATCATGCGACCGGTCAGCTGGTCGGTCAGCTTGAAGGTCTGCAGATCCAGATCGGTACCGGTGCCGGTTAAAAGCGAGTCTAAAAACTCCACGGGGGGCGGCATGACTTGGTCGTAGCCCCAGACGTAATAGAGATCCAGCAGCGCACGGCGCAACTCTTCCATACGGCTTGCCTGAGGTGGCAGCACCTCATCCATGCCGTCGGGCAGCAGCCAGCGGTCAGCGATGGTCATGTGAACAATCCTGCAAGACGATGAAGGCCCCGGACTCGATGAAGTCGTTGTTGACGCCACCGGTCAAAAACGCACCCGCGCCAAATGGGGGCCACAAAAAAACCGGGCGAACGCCCGGTTCAATTAAGTCTACCACGTTTAACGGCCAGATGAACCCCGCCGCTTCAGCAAACCACGGGGGTCACGGCCTTGCGCTTATTCGTCGTCACCTGCGTCAGCGCTTTCACCGGACTCCGGGTTTGGGCTGCGCATATAGCGGAAGAAGTCGCTGTCAGGCTCCAGCACCATCATGTTGCCATCTCCCGAGAAGCTCGAGCGATAGGCGTTCAGACTGCGCCAGAAAGCGAAGAACTCCTGATCCTGACCGTAGGACTCGGAGAAGATGGCCGCGGCTTCAGCATCACCTTCACCACGCAGGGTTTCAGAGCGTTCGTTGGCCTGGGCCAGCAGCACCTGACGACGGCGGTCGGCATTGGCGCGAATACGCTCGGCCTCTTCCTGACCCTGGGCGCGCCACTCGCGGGCCTCACGCTCACGTTCGGAGCGCATCCGCTGGAATACCGCGGCGGAAACATCTTCGGGCAGGTCGATTCGCTTGATACGAATATCGCGGACGGCAACCCCCAGCTCATCCCGCATCAGACTATCGAGCTCTTCAGTGGGGCCGATCATCAGGTCGTCACGCCGCTCGGCGATGATCTCCTGAAGGTTCAGTCGACCAAATTCGTTACGCAGGCTTTCATCCACACGAGGTTGAATCAGGCGAATCGCCATCATCTCGTCGCCGGCCGTCGCCTCGTAGTAACGGGTGGGATTGACCACCTGCCACTTGACGTAGGAATCCACGATTACCGCTTTCTGCTCGAGCGTCAGGTAGCGACTGGTATCGGTATCCAGCGTGAGCAGGCGCGTATCGAACTTGCGAATCGTCTGGGCAATCGGCACCTTGGCGTGCAGGCCCGGCTGGATATTCTCTTCGATGACCTCACCAAAGCGCAGCTTGACCGCGCGCTCGGTTTCATCGACCACGTAGAGCGTATTGCTGGCAAGCCAGGCGATGGCGGCCAGGCCACCGACGATCAGCAGGGATCGGTTATTGATCATTTAGCGGCCCTCCCTGCGAATGGTGCCATTGTTCGGCGACGATGACGTGCTGCCCTGGGTATTGCGCAGGGTTTCCAGTACGGACGGATCGATCTGCTCCTCATTGCTGTTCGAGGTACCGGTGGAGCGATTCGCGCCTGAGTTACCGCGCATCTGATCCAGCGGCAGATACATCAGGGGGGCATTTTCGCTGACATCCAAGAGTACCTTGGGCGTGTTGCCAAAGACCTCTTCAATTGTATCCAGGTACATACGCTCACGCATGATCTCGGGGGAATTACGGTACTCGCCGACCAGGGCGTTGAAACGGTTAGCCTGACCCTGAGCCTCCGCTACCACGGATTCACGATACCCCTGACCCTGTTCAACGATACGCTGCGCCTGACCTTGCGCTGCCGGAATGATGGCGTTGGCGTAGGCCATGCCTTCGTTGATGGTACGCTGACGATCCTCGCGGGCACGGATCACGTCATCGAAGGCATCGATGACCGGCGCCGGAGCGGTCGTGGATTCGATGTTGATGGTCTGAAGCCGGATACCGGCGCCGTAGGCGTCCAGGTAGGTCTGCAGACGACTGGCCACGGAGCTGCCGAGAATCTCACGACCCGAGGTCAGGATATCGATCATGTCGGTGCCGCCCACCACGTGGCGAAGCGACGAATCCAGTGCATTCTCGATCGAGAGCGCCGGATTACGTACGTTCAGGACGAAATCCCGTGGATTGGACACCTGGTACTGCGCGGAGATCTCCACCTCGACGATGTTCTCGTCGCGGGTCAGCATCGACTGGGTCTGCGAGACCGAACGAACGCGGGTCACGTTGACCATGCGTACGTCGTCGATCAGAGGCGGATTCCACTGCAGGCCGGGCTCGACAATACCCTGGTATTCACCAAAGCGAAGCACCACGCCACGCTCGGACTGATCCACTAGATAAAAGCCCAGAGCCGCCCAGATCGCCAGCGCCACGATGATCAGAAGACCAGGAAGCGCGAAGGAGTTGCGCGGTTTGCCGCCGCCGCTGTTGCTGCCGTTGCCACCGCCTTTCTTGCCGCTGCCGCCCAGCATGTTGTTGAGCTTGTTCTGAAACTTCTTGAGTGCTTCGTCCAGATCCGGCGGGCCCTGATTATTGCCTCCGTTGTTACCGCCGCCCCCATTATTGCCACGATCACCGTTGCCACGATCGCCGCCGCTATTGTTGCCGCGTCGGCCACCGCTGCTCCAGGGGTCATGCTGGTTGCCACCACCAGGCTCGTTCCAGGCCATACTTCGTCTCCACTAAGGTGTTAACCTGCATACGGCCCCGCGTGTGAGCGAGGCCGCCATGCTTATAATATTGTTGCTATATCGGCTCGTGCCGCTTCGACGCGACGCTCGTCAACAGGCTACCACTCGTCGGTCTCTTGCAGCGCTTCGGGTAAATAGGTGTTGGCCCGCTCGCCCAGCTGCGCCATCAGCTGGTTGAAATCGCGCCGGGGCAAACGTACGTCCAGCACCGAGCGGCCCTTTTCGTCAAACGCTTCCTCGCGTACGGCATTGAGCTCGTGAAGCCCTGCTCTCAGCTTACCCTGCTCCGGCGAGAGCGTCAGCGAAAAACCGATGACATCGTCAGCCAATCGCTCGGAAAGCGCTTCATGCAGCAGGTCAAGTCCTTGCCCCTTCTGCGCCGAAAGCCATACCACTTCCGGGCGGCCCTTGTCGTCACGCTCGATACGCGGCGCGCTGTCGAACTTGTCGATCTTGTTCATCACTTTGAGCACCGGCACATCATCAGCGCCGATCTCCTCAAGTACGCGATTCACCTGTTCGACATTGAGTTCCCGATCAGGATCCGCGGCGTCGATCACGTGAATCAGAAGCGAGGCCTCGGCTGCTTCTTGAAGCGTGGCCTGGAAGGCCTCTACCAGCTTGTGGGGCAGGTGGCGAATGAACCCCACGGTATCGGCCATCACGATCGGCCCCACGTCGTTCACTTCCAGACGACGAAGGGTCGGGTCGAGGGTGGCAAAAAGCTGATCGGCGGCGTACACCTTAGCATCGGTCAGTACGTTGAAAAGCGTTGACTTGCCGGCGTTGGTATATCCGACCAGCGATACGCTTTGAATCTCGGCGCGTGAGCGGGCGCGGCGATTCTGCTCGCGCTGGCTGCGCACCTTGTCCAGGCGCTTGTGAATCGACTTGATCCGTCCGCGCAGCAGGCGTCGGTCGGTTTCAAGCTGAGTCTCACCCGGGCCGCGAAGGCCGATACCGCCCTTCTGGCGCTCAAGGTGAGTCCACCCGCGCACCAGGCGCGTGGACATGTATTCAAGCTGGGCAAGCTCGACCTGAAGCTTACCTTCGTGAGTTCGGGCCCGCTGAGCGAAGATATCCAGAATCAGCCCGGTACGGTCGAGTACCCGGCACTTCAGCTCGCGCTCAAGGTTACGCTCTTGAGAAGGACCTAAACCATGGTTGAAGATCACAAGTTCGGCCTGGTGTGCAGCGAGCATTGCCCGCAGCTCTTCCAACTTGCCTGAGCCGATGAAGGTTCGGGAATCAGGGCGTTGTCGGCTGGCTGTGAGCAATGTCGCGGGCTCTGCACCAGCAGAGCGCACAAGCTCCAAGAACTCACCCGGGTCTTCTCGCGCTTGCTCATCAAAGAAATCTACGTGAACAAGTACGGCCGTCTCACCGGCATCTGGGCGTTCAAAAAACAATCAATACCTCTTGCGTCTCGGGCTAACCAACCGGTGTTAGATGTCCGCCTCCGGGGCGGCCGGGTCTTGTGCCGGCAGACGCACGTTGCGCGACGGCACCACCGTGGAGATAGCGTGTTTGTAAACCATTTGACTAACGGTATTGCGAAGCAGGATGACAAACTGATCAAACGATTCAATCTGGCCCTGAAGCTTAATGCCGTTTACCAGGAAAATAGAGACCGGAATGCGCTCCTTGCGCAAGATATTCAGGTACGGGTCTTGAAGGGACTGCCCTTTGGACATGCTGCTCTCCCTAATCTGTCGTTGGGGTTGGTTATTAAATGGCGCGCCTTTCATGGCGTCACCGCAATCTAGTTGCCCGAAAGGCCTTGTGTTGCAAAACGTCTGGGGCGCTCGAAAAATCGTGCTTACGAAAACACTATCTTACGCTAAGCACCGCTTTCGCGCACGAATTTCAGCACCTTATCCTCAAGGCCCGCCTCGGTGGAATCGATCCAGTTCAACGACGGCCAGCTTCTCAACCACGTTAGCTGACGTTTGGCGAGCTGGCGAGTGGCAATGACGCCCCGCTCGCGCAGCGTCTGTTCATCGTAGTCGCCCTCGAGGTACTCCCACACCTGCCGGTAGCCGACGCTTTTCATCGCCGGCAGCGCCTGATGCAGATCAATACGCTTTCTGAGGGCGACCACCTCGTCTATCAAGCCCTCGGACAACATTGTTTCGAAACGGCGTGCGATGCGCTCATGCAATACGCCCCGGTCAGTCGGTGCAAGCCCTATCGACAGCACACGGTACGGAAAGTTTTCGGGGCGCTGCTCGGCCCAAAGCTCGCTCATGGGTCGCCCGCTGACGTAATACACTTCCAGAGCGCGCAACAGGCGCTGGGGGTCGTTGGGGTGAATACGCCTGGCGGAGGCCGGGTCTACCTGGACGAGCATGGCGTGCAGGCCTTCCAGGCCCACTGCCTCACGCTTTCCGGTAAGCTCGAGGCGTACGGCTTCATCGGCGGCGGGCAAATCCGCCACGCCCTCCAGCAGACGCTTGTAGTACAGCATGGTGCCGCCTACCAGAAGCGGCACCTTCCCTGCCGCGTTGATTTGCCGCATGGCGGCAAGCGCGTCTTCGCGAAAATCCCCTGCCGAGTAGGGGTCGGCGGGGTCTCGGATATCGATCAGCCGATGTGGCGCCCGGGCAAGTTCGGCAGGCGAGGGCTTGGCGCTGCCGATATCCATGCCGCGATACACCATCGCCGAATCCACGCTGATCAACTCGCAGCCCAGCCGATCGTGAAGCGCCATGGCGGCATCGGTCTTGCCAGCCGCCGTCGGGCCCATCAAAAATATCGCCAAGGGGCGTGTATCGGCCATTCCAGGCAGCTCCGTATCAATGGTTCGAATCACTGGTTCGTATCGAAGGGTCGCGCTATTGGCCACGCAAGAAGAGTTTATCGAGGGCCTTCATGCTCATCTGGGTCCAGGTGGGGCGGCCATGGTTACACTGATCGCTTCGCTCGGTACGCTCCATATCCCGCAGCAGCGCGTTCATTTCATCCATGGTGAGCCGACGGTTGGCACGTACGCTGCCGTGACAGGCCATGGTGGACAAGAGTGCGTGAAGTCGTGCCTCTACCTGATAGGTCTGACCGAAACTTGCAAGCTCTTCGAGCACTTCGCGAATCAGGCCTTCCGGGTCGGCGCCGGCTAAAAGCGCGGGAAGCCTTCGCACCAGAAGCGTCTCCGGGCCAGCCACGTCGAGCTCCAGGCCCAGCGCGGCAATCGCCTCCTGCTCGCTTTCAGCCGTGGCTACCTCCTGCCGGCTGGCGGCCAGAGACACCGGCACCAACAGCGGCTGGGTGTCCACCCCCTGTACGGCCAGTTGATGTTTCATACGTTCGTACACGATGCGCTCGTGAGCGGCGTGCATATCCACCAGCACCAGCCCCTGGGCGTTCTGCGCCAGAATGTAGATGCCGTGAAGCTGCCCCAAGGCAAAGCCCAGCGGCGGCGCACTGGTCGGGTCCGCTTCGGGCATGACCGGAACCTCGCGCACCTGGTGGGTCGCCGGGGCCGTGGCCGGTGAAGACTGAGGCGTCAAGAGACTCTCTTCATGGTCCGGGTGCAGGGCCTGATAGCCCTGCATGAAGCGGCGCACCCGCTCGGCCCCCGGATGGCGCGCCGCCCCCTCGCCAAGTGCCATTCCCTGTTGTTGCCAGCGCGCCTCAGGCGCCTGGGGTTCCTGCGAGTTTTCAGCCGCCGGCACGCTAACCTGCGAAGGCGGCGCCTGGCTTTCGCTTGATACGGCCTCTTCGACGGGCTTGGAAGCCGCCAGGCAATGGTGCAGGCTCGAATAGAGAAAATCGTGCACCATGCGCCCATCGCGAAAGCGTACTTCGTACTTGGTGGGATGAACATTGACGTCCACCACGTCCGGGTCGAGCGTCAAGTAAAGCACGAATACCGGGTGGCGCCCGTTATAGAGTACATCGCGGTACGCCTGGCGCACCGCATGGGCAACGAGTCTGTCGCGCACCACCCGCCCGTTGACGAAAAAGTACTGCTGATCCGCCTGGGAGCGGGAGTGGGTAGGCAACCCAACCCAGCCGCTGAGGCGCAGTCCGCCCGCCTCGCGTTCGATAAACCGGGCGTGCTCGATGAAGCTCTTGCCCAGAAGCGAGGCAATACGCCGCTCACGCGCCACGGCGGAGTCGCCAGCGGGCAGCTGATGCACGGTTTTCTGATTGTGGCGCAGCACCCAGGTAATGTCGTAACGCGATAGCGCCTGACGACGAAACGCCTCCTCGATATGAGCGAACTCGGTTTTCTCGGTACGCAGGAACTTGCGTCGGGCGGGCGTATTGAAAAAAAGATCCCGCACCGAAACGCTGGTTCCCCGAGGGTGAGGCGCCGGGCTGACCCGTGCCTCCATTCCTCGCCCTTCGGCGACCACGCGCCACCCGCTACGGGGATCATCGTCTGCATTGGAGACAAGCTCCAGTCGGGAGACCGAACTGATCGAGGCCAGCGCCTCGCCGCGAAAGCCCAGCGAGCTGACTCCTTCCAGGTCTTCCAGACTCTCGATCTTGCTGGTCGCGTGGCGGGCGAGCGCCAGCGGCAAATCCTCTTCGCTGATCCCGATGCCGTCATCGCGTACTCGAACAAGCCGGGTGCCGCCCTGTTCGACATCCACTTCGATGCGCTGGCTGCCTGCATCGATGGCGTTTTCCATCAGTTCCTTGGTGACCGATGAGGGCCGCTCGACCACCTCCCCGGCAGCAATCTGGTTGGCCAGCCGAGGATCGAGGACATGAATGCGCGACATGGAGACAACTTCAGGCATCGATACCTCTCAAGAGCGGGGAATTCGCAGCACCTGACCCACCCGAATGACATCGCCATTCAAGTCGTTGGCCTGCTTCAACTGGTTCACTGGCACACCGTGGCGCACGGCAATCGTCGAGAGCGTATCGCCGGACTGAATGCGGTATTCGTTACCCGTCGGCGCGCGATGATTGTCCCGCTGCCAGGCCAACAGGCTCGCCGGTGGGGGGTTACGCTCGAAGTGCTCGCGCAGACCACCGAAAATGGCCGTCGAGAGCCCCTGCTGGTGGGTAGGATCGCGCAGACGCCGTTCCTCGTCCGGATTGGAGATAAAGCCCACCTCGATCAGCAGCGAAGGAATGTCCGGCGACTTGAGCACCATGAAGCCTGCCTGCTCTACCCGGGATTTATGCAGCCGGTTTACCCGGCCGAGCTTCTCGAGCACCTGACCGCCGATGGTGAGCGAATCGTTGAGCGTCGCGGTCATGGTCAAATCCAGCAATACGCCGCGCAGTACCTGATCCTTGTCTCGTAGTGAAAGCGAACCATCCACCCCGCCGATCAAGTCCGAACGGTTTTCGCTATCGGCAAGCCATTGAGCGGTTTCCGAGGTCGCGCCGCGCTGTGAAAGTGCGTAGACCGAGCTGCCCTGGGGCCGAGGGCTTGAAAAGGCATCGGCGTGAACGGAAACGAAAAAGTCGGCTTTCTGTTCCCGGGCCAACTGGGTGCGCTGACGAAGCCCGAGATAGTAGTCGCCGTCGCGAATGAGCACCGCTCTGAACCCGCGAGTGGCGTTGATGTCGGCGGCCAGCTTACGGCTGATATCCAGCACCACATCCTTCTCGCGGGTGCCGCTCGGGCCGATCGCCCCGGGATCTTCCCCGCCGTGGCCCGCATCCACTGCGATGATGATGTCACGCTGAGGGTGGGGCTGGGCGGGCTGAACCGCGACCGGCGACTGCTCGGCGACGGGAGCATCGGCCGGCGCCGTGGCCTGGGCCTGAGCGGTGATGCGCTGGGCCTGGATTTCCTGCTCGCGGATCATAGCTTCGATAGGGTCGATAGGGTTTTCGACCGCGCTTTCGCCGGGATACTCCAGATCCACCACCAGACGGTGACCGTACTGGTCATTGGGCGGGAGCGTAAAATGCCGGGGGGTGATCTCGCGATTGAGTTCGAGCACTACCCGCAGGCCGCCACCTTCCCGGCTACCGGTGCGCACGGCATCGATGGCGCTGTCGTTTAGGGGCAGCGTCGAGGCATCGGTATCAAGCTCGGTATCGTCCAGATCGATGACCAGCCTTGCAGGGTTGCTCAGCGGGAAGACATCGGCATTCGCCGCTCCGGAGAGATCAAACACCAGGCGCGCATGATCCGGCGCCGACCAAAGGCGAATACTTTCCACCAGCGCCGCTTGAGCGGCGCCTGAAACCATCAACAAGCCCAGCACGGCCATGCCGAGCAGGCGCTTGAATGTGCCACTCATATCCATTGAATCACACCACTCTCCTGCGATTTATCACGTTGGCGCCTGCAAAGCGGCCAGCACCTGCCGCCCCCACTGACTTTCAGGCGTTAACGTTGCCGCACGTCCCTGGCGAGCCACGGTCAACGCGATCCTGACATCGGCGTCGGGTAACCAGCCAGCTCCGCGGCTGGGCCATTCGATCAGACAAAGCGCCTGGTCACTTAAAATATCGCGCCCGCCGATGAATTCAAGCTCTTCGGGGTCGCCCAGGCGATAGAGATCCAGATGATACACGCGCTGGGCGTCAAGCTCATAAGGCTCGACAAGCGTATAGGTGGGGCTTTTTACCGCGCCCTGGTAGCCATAAGCACGCAAAATGCCGCGGGCAAGCGTAGTTTTACCTGCCCCCAGCTCACCTTCAAGGTATACCCGACCGCGCCCCTCGAGGGCACGCCCCAGCGCTTCGCCAAACGCCACATGCGCCACTTCATCACTCAACTGCACTTGCATCGAGGCTGCCTTCACGGGTTGATCAAAATGCGTGCATAGGATGCCAGATCGCTTGCCAGCAAGCCACGCTCACCGCCTTCTTTTGCAGCGGCATCACCGGCCAGGGCGTGAACCATCACTCCCAGGCGAGTAGCCAGCTCGATATCATCAAACTGGGCAACCAGTGTGCCCAGCATGCCGCTTAATACGTCCCCCATGCCCCCGCTTGCCATGCCGGGATTGCCAAAGGGACACACCACCACCCCCTCCGGCCCGGCAACCAGACTGCCGGCCCCCTTGAGAACGACGACGCCGCCCCGAGCGCGCTGCAGAGCTCTGGCGGCCTTGGGCCGGTCGGCCTGAATATCGGCCACCGTGCAGTCCAAGAGCCTGGCCGCCTCGCCCGGATGAGGCGTGAGCACCCAGTTGTCGCGCTTGAGCGACGGCCAGGACGTGGCCAGCAGGTTGAGCCCATCCGCATCCACCACCAGGGGTTTATCGGTTTGCAGGGCGCTTTGCAGTACGGCCTGGCCCCAGGCGTGCTGGCCCATGCCGGGGCCGACGACAATCACGTCGGCGGCCTGCGCCAGCTCGCCAGCGTCCGCGCCGCCTCTAACGCTTCGCGCCATGATCTCGGGGCAACGGGTAAGGCTTGCGCTGACGTGCTCGGCGGCAGTGGCCAGACTCACCTTGCCCGCCCCGAGCCGCGCGGCGGTTTGCGAGGCCAGCAGCGCCGCGCCGCCAAAGCCAGGAGCGCCCCCCATGACCAGCACGTGGCCAAAGCTTCCCTTGTGACCAGCCCGGGGTCTGGGCGCGAAGGCCGTCTTGAGCCAGCTCTCCTCCAGCCGCCAGGCGGCGGGCAGGATATCGAAAAACGCCTGGGCCTTGACGCCCAGCGGGCGAAAATCGATGTCCCCGGCATAGCCCGGCGCGTCGCCGGTATGCAGACCGATCTTGTCACCGATGAAGGTTACCGTGCAGTCGGCGTGGACCGCCCCCCCCAGCGCGGCCCCGGTATCCGCCGCAATGCCCGAAGGAACATCCAGCGAAAGTACCGGTTTACCGGCATCGTTGATCACCCCGATGGCCGACAACATCTCGCCTTCGACCTCACGCGAAAGGCCCGTGCCCAGCAGCGCATCGACAATCACCTCGCCTTCGAGGCGCATGCCGTTTTGATAGCGCTCGAATCCGACTCCTGCGTCGCTTGCCAGCGCGGCGGCCCGGGCAGCGTCGTTTTCCAGCGACTCAAGGGCCTGGATGGAAATACGCTGCACCTTGAGGCCGGACTGCATGGCAAGTGCTGCCAGCACATGGCCGTCACCGCCGTTATTGCCACCGCCGCAAAGCACGCTCACGCTTTTCGCCTGAGGCCAGCGGGAACGAAAGCTGTGCCAGGCGCTCGAGGCCGCGCGCTGCATCAAGGCAAAGCTTTCAATGCCCGCAGCGATGGTGCGTCGGTCAAGCTCGCGCACCTGGGCGGCCTTGAAAAGCGGGCGTAGCGTTGAGGTGGAAAGCGTTGTGGAAAGCGCTGAATGAGGCGTTTGGCTGGACATCGACAACCGGGCTCCTTGTTCGTGAAGTAACGTGTTCATGAAGTAACGTGTTCCTGACGCCGTTTCAGCGCCGATGGCATGTCGTGATCACGCCTTATGGGTTAGCATAGCGCGCCTATGCACCAACGTTGATGAACCATGGCGACTTCCACCGCTTTTTCACTTTCCGCTGAAGAGCTTGAAGGCCTGGCAGAGCTCATCAAGACCTGGGGCCGTGAACTCGGCTTTCAGCAGATCGGCATTACCGATACCGAGCTGGGCGCCCACGAAGAGCACCTGAGCCAATGGCTGGATAACGGCTACCACGGTGAGATGGGGTTCATGGCCAAGCACGGCACCAAGCGAACACGCCCGGCCGAGCTTGAGCCCGGCACCCGGCGCGTCATCAGCGCGCGTATGGACTATCTGCCACCGGAGGTTGAAACCACCAAGGTCCTGGGCCAACGCCGGCTGGGCTATATTTCGCGCTACGCGCTAGGGCGTGATTATCACAAATTGATCCGCAAACGCCTGGCCACCCTGGCCAAGAAAATCGAGCAGGAGGTGGGCGAATTCGGCTACCGCGCCTTTGTGGATTCCGCCCCGGTAATGGAGCGGGCCCTGGCCCAGAAAGCGGGCCTTGGCTGGTTCGGCAAGAACGCGATGCTGCTCAACCCCAAAGCCGGCTCGCTGTTCTTTCTGGGCGAGCTTTACACCGACCTGCCCCTGCCCGTCGACCCGCCGTTCGAGCAGGAGCACTGCGGCAGTTGCAGCGCCTGCCAGAGCGCCTGCCCCACCGGTGCCATTGTCGACGACAAGATCATCGACTCTCGTAAATGCATCTCTTACCTGACCATCGAGCTTCACGGGGCAATCCCTGTCGAGTACCGCCGCGCCATGGGCAACCGGGTCTACGGCTGCGACGACTGTCAACTGGTATGCCCTTTTACACGTTTTACCCGGGCCACCGACGAAGAGGATTTCGCTCCCCGGCATGACCTGGACCGGGCCTCGCTCATCAGCCTGTTCGCCTGGGGCGAAGAGGAGTTCCTGCAAAAGACCGCCGGCAGCGCCATTCGCCGTATCGGCTACGAGCGCTGGCTGAGAAACCTGGCCGTGGGCCTGGGCAACGCCCCGTGGGGCATTGACGTTGAAGCTGCGCTCGACGCCCGCCGCGCCTACCCAAGCCCGCTGGTACGCGAGCACGTGGCCTGGGCACTAAAGGAGCAACGCACCAGGCGCGGCGCGCGAATCGCCACCTCGGGCTAGCGTTTCATGTGCTCGCTTTACTCATCCAAGGTGCGTAAAAAGGTCTTGCGGTAGTGGGCAAGCTCGGCAATCGATTCCTTGATATCGTCCATCGCCAGGTGCACGTTACGTTTGCCAAAGCCCGTCAGCGCCTCGGGATTCCAGCGTTTGGCAAGCTCTTTCACGGTCGAGACGTCCAGGTTGCGGTAGTGGAAAAATGCCCAGAGGGCCGGCATCTCGCGCTCCAGAAAGCGCCGGTCCTGGTGGATGCTGTTACCGCACATGGGAGATGAGCCGGGCTCGACATGGCGGCTCAAGAACTCAAGCGTCTGGCGCTCGGCCTCTCTGGTTTCGACCTGGCTTTGCTTGACCCGCGCCACGAGCCCGGACTCGCCGTGGGTCTTCTGGTTCCAGGCATCCATCCCTGCCAGCAGGCTATCGGGCTGGCTCACGGCAATGACCGGGCCCTCGGCCACCACGTTCAAGTGGGCATCGGTCACCAGCGTGGCGACTTCGATGATGCGCTCTTTTTCCGGGTCCAGGCCGGTCATTTCAAGGTCGATCCAGACCAGCAGGTCGCGTCGTGGGGCGGTGGTATCGCTCATGCATTTCTCCAAGAGGGCCTGGGTGTCGTTACCCGGGCCACGTTAACAGGTACACTAATACTATTGTACCGAGCATCGGGTGGTCATGAGCAAACGTAAATTGAGTCGCCAGCAGCAGTGGCGAGTAGACAAGGTTCAGGCAGAGCGTGCAGGTCGCGCTGAAAAGCGCGATGTGCGCGACGCTGAAAAACTGGCCGCCGGTGAATACGGCGCCGAACAGCCGGGGCGCGTGATGGCGCACTTCGGGCGCACCCTTGAGGTGCGCAACGCCGAAGGAGCGCCGGTGCGCTGCCACCTGCGCGCCAATCTGGAGGGTCTGGTGACCGGCGACCGGGTCATCTGGCGGGCGGGCCAGGAAGGTTCGGGTGTGGTGGTGGCCCGTGACGAGCGCCAAAGTGTCTTGAAACGTCCCGATGCCCGAGGGCTACTGAAGCCCGTGGCTGCCAATATCGATCAGATTCTGATTGTCTTTGCGGTGGAGCCCGCCCCTCACCCCAATTTGATCGACCGCTACCTGGTGGCCGCTGAAGCCACCGGTATCGCTCCGGTGCTGGTGCTCAACAAGACCGATCTGCTGCCGGGAGATGGTGGCGAGCTTGGCAAGCTCCTGGAGCGCTATCGAGGTCTTGGTTATCCGGTGGTGCGCACGACCACCGCCGATGAGGCGGGGCTCGACGCACTGCGCACGCAACTGGAAGGACGCACCTCGGTGTTCGTGGGCCAGAGCGGTGTGGGCAAGTCATCCTTGATCGACCTGCTGCTGCCCGATGAGACGCTGCGTATCGGCGCGCTTTCGGAAGATTCGCGCAAGGGCACGCACACCACGACCACAGCCAGGCTCTACACCATGGATGTCGAGGAGGTCGCGAATGGCGAGCTGATCGACTCCCCCGGTATTCGCGAGTTCGGCCTGATTCACCTGAGTGAGCAGGAAGTGACCGAGGGCTTTATCGAGTTTCATCCCTTCATCGGCCACTGTCGCTTTCGCGACTGTCGCCACCGCTCGGAGCCGGGCTGCGCTTTACTTGAAGCGGTCGAGGCAGGCAAGATTCATCCCGAACGTTTTGCCAGCTATCGGCGTATTCTCGATAGCCTGGACACCTGATTTTCAAAGGAGCTGCCCATGAGCACCGCGCCCCCCTCGTCGGAATCGAACCTGTTGCCATTGATCGTTGAGCCAGAGCAGCTCAAGGGCCATCTGGATGATCCTCAGCTTATGATCATTGACGTGCCGGTGAATCCGGACAGCTACCGCCAGGGCCACGTGCCGGGGGCGGTCTACCTGGATTTTCGCTATCTGATGCGTGGAGAAGGCCCGGTGCCCAACGATGTGCCCGACGTCGAGTTTCTCTCCCGACTGTTCAGCGCTCTCGGACTTACACGCGACACCCATGTGGTGGCCTACGATGACGAAGGCGGCGGCTGGGCGGCCCGGCTTTTATGGACGCTGGATCTGATCGGCCATACCCGCTACTCCTATCTGAATGGCGGTATTCATGCCTGGCGCGATGACGGACTCGAGGAGAGCACCGAGCAGACCCACCCCACACCCAGCGACTACCATGCCGAGATTCTCAACCCTCACGCACTCATCACCTGTGAGGAAATCAAGGAAAAGCTCGATGATCGGGCGTTTGCCGTCTGGGACGCGCGCTCCAAGGGTGAATACGATGGCGAGAAAGGCAACAACAAGCACCTCGGTCATATTCCGGGTGCTGTCAACATGGATTGGGTCGATGCCATGGACCGAACCCGCGCGCTGCGCATTCGCGACTACGCCGAGCTGATCACCGAACTTCAGGCCATGGGCCTCACTCCGGATATGGAGGTGGCTACCCATTGCCAGAGCCACCACCGCAGCAGCTTTACCTGGCTGGTAGGCAAGGCACTGGGGTTCAATATCCGTGGCTATGCCGGCTCCTGGGGCGAGTGGGGCAACCGCGACGATACGCCGATTGAACAATAGCGCCCTCAAGGGGCCCACTGCGAGAAGTACTTAACGTGACGCTAGCACAAAAAGCTTTTTCCCTGATTCAGTACCCGCTGCCGCACCATGGCATTTCGCGGCTGACCGGCTGGTTTGCCCGAACCGAGGTGGTCTGGCTCAAGAACGCCCTGATCAAGGCATTCATCAAGCGCTTCAACGTGGACATGAGCCAGGCGCTGGAGCCCGACCCGACCGCGTACAAGAACTTCAACGCGTTCTTTACTCGCGTATTGAAGGCCGACGCACGCCCGCTCGAGGAAGGGATTCTAAGCCCCACGGACGGTTCGCTCTCGCGTCATGGCTTGATCGAGCAGAACTCGTTGATTCAAGCCAAGGGGCATCGTTACTCGATACAAGCGCTTCTAGGCGGCGATGCCACACTGGCCGCCGAGTTCTCGCAGGGCAGCTTTGCCACGGTGTATCTTTCACCGCGAGATTATCATCGCGTGCATATGCCCATGACCGGCACGCTGCGGGAAATGATCTATGTGCCGGGGCGTATCTTCTCGGTGAACAAGGCCACCGCCAGCTATGTCCCCAACCTGTTCGCCCGCAACGAGCGTCTGGTGTGCATTTTCGACAGCCCTCATGGGCCGTTTGCCATGGTGCTGGTGGGTGCCATGGTCGTCGCCGCCATTGAAACGGTCTGGTCTGGCCAGGTCACGCCTCTGGCGGGCGTGCCACAACGCACTCGTTTCGCTGAGCCGATCACCCTGGAGCGCGGGGAGGAAATGGGCCTGTTCAAGCTCGGCTCGACGGTAGTGATGTGCTTTGCCAACCCGGTCGCCTTTGAAGACTACCCCCCGGAAACGATGGTCAGCATGGGGCAGACCCTGGGCGATTTTGCAAACCAGCCGATCAAGCGCCCAACCTCAGCCTGATGAAGGCGTCACACCGTTCAGAAAGATCGTGACGCAGCGTCGTGCCCGGGCGTTGCACTGCGCTTCATCAATGCGCAGGCTGCGCCCCAGCAAGGCGTTGATATGCCATTCACCCAGCAGCATGCCCATGAACATGCCGGCCGCCTCGCGTGGGTCGTCAAGGATCAGCTGGCCGCGGGTTACCTGGTCGCCTAGATAACAGGCCAGTGCCTGGCGGGTATGATCGGGGCCTTGCGTCAGAAACAGCTCGCCAAGCTCGGGGACGCGTTCGGCCTCGAAGGCCAACCCGCGTACCAGCCGGATGACGCCGGGGTCGAAGACCAGCATCAGCATGCGCCGCCCCAGCTCATACAGCACCTGCTCCGGGGCCTGCCGGTCCCGCCTGCCCTCCTCCAGGACCGCCCAGGCGGTCGCAATATGACGCTCCATGGCCGCGGTAAAAAGCTTTTCCTTGCTACCGAACTGCTTGTAGAGCGTGGCCAGCGACCCCCCCGCCCGGGCCACTACATCGTTGACGCTGGCCCCGGCGTAGCCCTGCTCGAGAAAGACATCTCTAGCGGCGTCCAGCAGGCGCTCGCGGCGCGCCTCACCGCGGGCCGTCAGTGCCGCTGTGCCGTTATCGGGCCGCTCAGCGGCGGCAGAAGGAGACGTTGAGCGCGACATGCATACTCCTGTGTTCAACTCGTCCAAATCATTGATCGGCACCCAGGTACTCGAGCGCCATGTCCATATTGAAAAAATTTACGGCTAGCCTGTTAACAAAGTAGCCATGTAGTGTAGCATTCATTACACTATAAAGCTTCTTTTCCGGTGGCCAATCTGCCGGAGCGACAGGCGTGAGGAACGGCCATGAAACCGGATGGCAAGCAGGATCTAGACGAGGCGTCGGCAGTGGCACACCCGACCGAGCGCAAGGGCACTAAACCGGGGCGAAAGCGGGTGGTACTCCTGGCAGCAGGTATCGCCCTGGCCGCACTGGCGTGGTGGGGAGTGGGCTGGTGGCAAATCGGACGTTTCATCGAGGAAACGGACAATGCCTATGTACGCACCGATAGTGTCGCCATACGCGCAGAACTCTCGGGGCGGGTCGTTGAGGTCCTGGTGCGCGACCATCAGGCGGTCAGGAAAAATGAGCCGCTAGTACGCCTGGATGATGTCAGCTCTCGCGATCAGGTCATCCAGGCCGCCGCCCGGCAAGCGGTGGCGGCCGCCTCCATTGCCCAGTCTCAGCGCCAGGTGGACCTGCAGCAGGCTGCCATTGACCAGGCCACCACCCAGGTAGACGCCGCCCAGGCGGAAGTGGATCAGGCCCGGGCGCATCTTCAGCGCTCGTCGTCGCTTGCGGCCAGCAACTACGGCTCGCGCCAGCAGCGCGAAGATGACCAGAGCGCGCTACGCGTGGCCGAAGCCAACCTGGCCAGCCGCCGCGCAGCCGTCATTTCAGCCCAGCGCCAGCTGGCCGTGGCCGAGAGCGACGTGACTCGCGCCGAAGCCAACCTGGACGCCGCCAGCGCCGATCTGGCCTATGCCCAGCACCAGCTCGACAAGACACGGATTCTGGCCCCGCGGGACGGCATTATCGGGAATTTGCGGGTAGAAGTCGGCACGGTGGCACAACCTTCGCTGACGCTTATGCAGCTCGTTCCCCTCGAGTCGGCCTACATCACGGCCAACTACAAGGAGACCCAGCTTGAAAGGATTCGCCTGGGCCAGCCAGTGGCTATTCATCTGGATGCCTACCCAAGCATTGCCTTTGAAGGCATCGTCGAAAGCCTGTCGCCGGCTACCGGCACCGAGTTCAGCCTGCTGCCTCAGGACAACGCTACTGGCAACTTCAACAAGATCGTGCAGCGAGTGCCGGTCAGGATCCGTGTGACCGGGCCTGTTGATGCACTGGGCCTTCTGCGTGCCGGGCTTTCAGCGATACCCGAAATTGATACCCGCGAGCTGGAAACGGATACGCCGCACGCCCGCGTGGCTACCTCACCCACTGCCCGCGAGCAGCCCGGCGCATGAGCGGGGCGACCGCCTCCCCTGTCATAGGCCCCAGCGAGATGCCGCCCTGGCGCCAGCGAATCGGTTTTATCGCCGCGGTGTTCGGCATGTTCATGGCGATTCTGGATATTCAGATCGTGGCCAGCTCGCTCAATGAAATCCAGTCGGGGCTTTCCGCCAGCCAGGACCAGATTTCCTGGGTGCAGACCTCCTACCTGATTGCGGAGATCGTGATGATCCCGCTGTCCGGCATGCTGATGCGCATCCTCTCGACGCGGGTAGCGTTTACGCTCTCCTGCGCCGGCTTCACGCTGGCAAGCCTTGGTTGTGCGCTGGCGGGTTCGATCGAGCAGCTCATCGTGCTGCGCGCCATTCAGGGGTTCATGGGCGGAGCGATGATCCCCATCACCCAGGCGGTGAGTTTCTCGATCTTCCCGCGGCGTGTGATGGGCAGCGTGCAGGCGGTGATCGGCATGGTGGTGACCATGGCCCCATCCATCGGCCCCACCGTAGGCGGCTACATCACCGAAACCCAGAGCTGGCACTGGCTGTTTCTGGCCAACGTGATTCCCGGCATTCTGGTGTGCTGGGCGGCCTGGAATTTTCTGGATATCGACAAACCCGACCACGCGCTGGCACGCCGCCTGGACCTGATCGGGCTGGCCCTGATCGCCGTGTTTCTGGGAACGCTAGAGTTCGTGCTGGAAGAAGGCCCGGGTGATGACTGGTTTGCCAGCCGCCAGATCGTGCTGTTCAGCCTGATCTGCCTGGGTGCAGGCATCTGGTTCTTTGCACGTACGCTGACAAGCGATCATCCCATCGTCGATCTACGCGCCTTTGCCAACCGCAACTTCGCCATCGGTGCGGGCATGGGGTTTATCATCGGCATTGCGCTGTATGGGCTGGTCTACATCATGCCGCTGTTTTTCGGCTACGTGCGGGGCTACTCCAGCCTGCAGATCGGCCAGGTGATGTTCGTCACGGGGCTTACCATGTTCTTGTGCGCCCCCGTTGTCGGCCAGTTATCCAACCGGACGGATCTGCGTATTCTGCTCTTCTTCGGGCTGTTGCTGGTCGGGGTGGGCACCCTGATGAACGCCAATCTCACCGTGGAGTCCGGTTTCTGGCAGTTCTGCGTGCCGCAGATCGTGCGCGGTGTGGGGCTGATCATGTGCATCATACCGGCTTCAAGAATCGCGCTGGGTACTCTGCCACAAAGCGAGGTGGGTAACGCCAGCGGGCTGTTCAACGTGATGCGCAACCTGGGCGGCGCCATGGGGCTGGCGCTGCTCGACACGGTGCGCGATATCCGCGAGGACTTTCACTGGAACCAGCTGATTCCGGCCATTGATACCGGCCGTGAAGTGGTCGTTGCCGAAATCGCCCAATACGAGGCGATGCTGAGCGGCACGGTACCAGACGCTTATCACGCGGCAGTAGGTCTACTCGCCCAACGGGTCGCCCAGCAGGCGCAGGTGCTTGCCTTCAACGATATCTTCACCTGGCTGGGGCTGATCTACATCGTCACGGTGCCGCTGGTATTCTTGCTCAAGCGTATCCGCGCTTGAGGACGCCTTCAGCAGTTGGGGGTGGCAAAGGCCAGCACGTCCGCCAGACGAGGTTTTCCAAGCGCCAGCTGAATCAGCCGGTCGAGTCCCAGCGCTACGCCCGCGCCTTCCGGCATGCCGGATTCGAGAGCCGCCAGCAAGCGCTCGTCGATATCCACTTCCGGCAGATTCAGGCGCTTTCGCTCGCGATTATCCTGCTCGAAGCGCGCGCGTTGCTCTACGGGGTCGGTCAGCTCATCGTAGCCGTTGGCAAGCTCGACGCCGTCGAGGTAGAGCTCGAAGCGCGCAGCGATCCATTCACCGTCGTCGTCCTGGCAGCGTTTGGCAAGGGCAGCCTGGCTTGCCGGGTAATCCGTCACCACGCTGAGTTCTCCTCGCCCCAGTGTGGGCTCGATCACCATGCTCATCAAAAGATCCAGGCAGGTGTCCCGCTCTTCGGCTGCCCAATCCTTCACCGGCGAATGGGAGTGCTCGGCGGCCAGTGCTCTCAGCGTGTTCAAGGAGGTGGTAAACGGGTCCACCGCCAGGTGAGCATGAAAAAGCTCCCGATAGCGGTAGTGCATCCTCTTGCCTTCCACCCCCGGTATCAACGCGGCCACCAGAGCCGCGGTCTCATCGATCAGATCAGCGAGCGAAAATCCCGGGCGATACCACTCGAGCATGGTGAACTCGACATTGTGACGCGCGCCCACTTCCCCGTCGCGGAAGCTTCTGGCCAGTTGGAAGATCGGCCCACTGCCCGCCGCCAGCAGGCGCTTCATGTGGAATTCCGGCGAGGTCTGCAGCCATAGCCGACGGCGTCCCGTGTCGGTCCGCGCCTGAGTGGCAAGCGACATCAGGTGCATATCCGTGCTCCCTCCCTGGCCCAGTACCGGGGTCTCGACCTCCAGCACGTCGCGCTCGGTAAAGAAGGCCCGCACTCGAGTCAGCAGCCGCGCACGATCGCGCAGAACTGCCATGTCCGCACTGGGACGCCATGCTCGCGCCATTATCGTTTCCTCAAAATAAAAGCCACGCCGCGGCGTGGCTTTGGGCGGGCAGGCCCTGACCGATCAACGATGGGCCTTTTATCATCAAGCGCGGGAGACGTACTCGCCGGAGCGGGTATCCACTTTCAGCACTTCGCCCTGGTTGATGAACAACGGCACACGTACCACAGCCCCCGAGGAGAGTGTGGCCGGCTTGGAGCCGCCCTGAGCGGTATCGCCCTTCAGGCCCGGGTCGGTTTCCACCACTTCAAGCTCGATGAAGTTGGGCGGCGTCACGGAGATCGCCTTGTCGTTCCACAGTGTAATGGTATAAGGCACCTGCTCCTTGAGCCATTTTTCCGTATCGCCGAGCGCTTTCTTCTCGACCGCGTACTGCTCGAAGGAGCCGTCGGTCTTCATGAAGTGCCACATGTCACCGTCGGTGTAGAGGTACTCCATCTCCAGATCCATGACGTCGGCGCCTTCCAGCGAGTCACCGGACTTGAACGTACGCTCGCCCACGCGACCGGTCATCAGGTTGCGCAGCTTCACGCGGTTGAACGCCTGACCCTTGCCCGGCTTGACCAGCTCGTTCTCGACGATCGAGCAGGGGTCGCCGTCGAGCATTACTTTCAGACCGCCCTTGAATTCATTGGTAGAATAGTTAGCCATGTTGCCTCTCAATGATCTATGTCAGTTATCGATTACTGTAGCCGATGCGTGAAGGCATACTGCGCCTTTACGGGCGCGGCGCGGCTCATATCGCGCCGTTCACACCGCATCGTTCAATAAGTGCGCGCATGATAACCCGAAGGAGGGCTTTTTTGCAGGAGAACATTATGATCGTTGCCTCGGACAATCCCGAGCGCCCAGACGACGTACCGCGCCCGTCATGGCAACGTCAGCTTTCCCACGCCATTCGCGACCCAAGGGTACTTTGCCAGCGCCTGGGGCTGGATGAAACGTGGCTTGAAGGCGCGCAGACCGGACATGAATTGTTCGAGGTGCGCGTCCCGGAAGCTTATTTCACCCGAATGGCCTGCAACGCACCCAATGACCCGCTTCTGCGTCAGGTACTGCCGCTGGGCGAGGAGGCGCTTGCGCGCCCGGGCTATGTGATCGACCCGCTGGAAGAGGCCGACCATCGCCCGGCCCGCGGTCTGATTCACAAGTACGCAGGCCGAGTGCTCTTGATCGCAAGCCCCACCTGCGCAGTGAACTGCCGCTACTGCTTTCGCCGCCACTTCCCCTACAGCGAGAACTCCCCCTCCCGCGCGCAGTGGCAGGAGGCGCTTGACTACCTGCGTGGCGATACCAGCATCACCGAGGCGATTCTTTCCGGGGGCGACCCGCTGGCCGCCAGCGACCGCCAGCTTGCCTGGCTTGTGAACGAACTGGAACACATCCCGCACCTCAAGCGCCTGCGCATCCACACCCGCCTGCCCGTGGTGATTCCGGACCGAGTAGACAGCGCGCTTCTTGAATGGCTTGACAATACACGCCTGCAAAAAGTGATGGTGCTGCATATCAACCACGCCAATGAAATCGATCAAGCAGTAGTTGATGGTTGTGCCCGCCTGAAGGCAGCGGGTGTCACGCTGTTGAACCAGAGCGTACTGCTGCGTGGTGTCAATGACGGTGTAAATGCGCTGGCTGCCCTTTCCGAGCGGCTGTTCGAGGCTGGCGTGCTGCCCTACTACCTGCACGTGCTGGACCCGGTACAGGGCGCAGCGCACTTCGATGTGTCGGATGACGAGGCGCGCACGCTTGTAGGCAAGCTTCGCGAGCGTCTGCCTGGCTTCTTGATGCCCCGCCTGGTGCGTGAGGTACCGGGCGAGGCGAGCAAGACGCCGCTTTAGGACAGAGCAAACACCAGGGGCTTCTCGCTGAATGGTCCAAGCCATCTACACTGAAAAAGATGGTTCAAACGCACCCCTCTGGGAGAACGTATGAAAACTTTTCGCCTACCCCTCACCGCAGGCCTTGCCTGTGCCATGGCCGCACTACCGGCTCTGGCCCAGGAGTATGTCATTGACGCCGGCAAGGTATTCGACGGCCAGGAAGTGATCGAGAACGCCCGCATCGTGGTGAATGACGGCCGCGTGACAGCCGTGGGGCCGCAGGCCCAGATTGACGCCCCCGAGGGTAGTACACGGGTCGATCACACTGCCCACTTCATCATGCCCGAGCTGATCGCCGGGCACAGCCACGCGGGCACCGTACAGGGCCTGGAGCATGGCGGTGAGTACTACTCCCGAGAAACGGTGAACCGAGACCTGAACCAGTTTGCCGATTTTGGTATCTCGGCGGTGAACGCCCTGGGCATGAGCCCGCCACTATTCTATGAGCTACGCGAAGAGCTGCGTGGAGATGATCACGAAGGGGCGGATCTTTACGGCGCAGGCCCCGGCCTTGGGGTACAGGATGGCGCCCCGCCGGAAGATCGCATGCACGTGGTGGAAGGCCAGGTGATTCGTCCGGAAAGCCCGGAAGCTGCCCGCGAAGCAGTAAGAGAAATGGCCGAGGCCGGGGTCGATGTGATCAAGGTGTGGATCGACGACATGGGCGGCAGCGCCCCGAAGATGGCCTCGGAAACCTTTACCGCCGCGGCTGAAGAGGCTCACGCGCAAGGCCTCAAGATCGCCGCGCACATTCATGATGTGGCCGACGCCGAAGCGGCGCTTGCGGCCAACATCGATATCCTGGCACACGGTATTCGCGACGCCGAGGTGACAGATGAACTGTTGGAGCAGATGAGCGAACAAAACGTCTGGTACATCCCCACCATCAATATCGATGAGGCAGAGTACATCTACGCCGAGCACCCCGAGTGGCTGGAGGATGACTTCTTCGCCAAAGGGTTCAGTGCAGAGCTTCGCGAGCAGATAGAAGACGCTCAATGGCGCGAACAGGCACTCGCCAATGCCGACGATGCCCGCGAGGCGGTGGCCATGAACATGGCCAACTTGGCGCGCATCGCCGAACACGGCGGCATTCGTATCGTGATGGGCACCGACTCCGGCGCCACCGCCCTGCGCGTCCCCGGCATTGCCGAGCACCTCGAACTCGAGCTGATGGTCGAGGCCGGCATGAAACCGCTGGCGGTGCTGACGGCCGCCACCTTAAACGGTGCGGACATGCTGGGCATCGACGACCTTGGCCGAATCAATGCAGGCGCCCGCGCGCAGTTTCTGGTGCTGGAAAACGACCCTGTCGACGACATTACCCATACCCGCCACATAGTAGAAATTCTGCGTTACTAGGCCTTTTGGGACTTTTGCGCCTCATCGCTCGACTCATCAAGTGCGGTGGGCGCATCCTCGGTTTTGTGCGGGCGCGTTTGCGTCAAGGCATTCACGCCGGCGCGCCAGAGCGGCAACAAGAGCCAGAGTAGCGGCGTGATTACCCAGCGCCAGACAAACCGCGTCACCACCAGAAGCGGAAACAGTACAACCAGCCAAACCGCAAACTGGCCAAGCCAGGCGGGCAGCCCAAGCCACTGGGCCACGTTGGCGCCCAGCGCACTGACAAGCGAAGGGTGGCGGATGACCACATACGCCGTCGAGGCCACGGCGGCGACCTTCATAAGGCGCGGGAGCGTTGCAAAGCGCGCGGCGCCGGCAAGAGCGCCCTGCCCCAGCCCCGCCCTTGCCCCCTGGGCTTCCACACTGCCGACCCGGACGCCGCGTGCCACACGACCGGCGCGTAATACCTTGACCGTACTCGCCATCAAGAGAAGGTCGACCCCGGCCCAGCCCATGTCCGAGGCGCCAATGGCTTCATCGCGGCGCCACTGGCTTTCCAGGTTGCGCAGGCCACTGGTAAAGAAGTCTCCCAGCCCGGCCACCACACGCTCGCCCTGGAGCCAGTGCACGCGGTGCTCGCTATCGACGACGAACTGGTTCAAGAGCGCATGCCCTTCGGCTTCCAGGAGCGCGATGCCCATCTGCCCACGTCGGTAGGGGCCCCACTCCTCGATGTCCGCGGGCGAAGCGGCCTCCTCTTCGCCCTCGTCGTTCCACCACTGGCTAAGCTGCTGATAGCGCTCGCCCACCCAGTGCTGGGCGCGAAGTGTGGCCACCTCGTGATCGCGAAAGTAGCTGATCGGCAGCACCGCATCGGCCCCGAAGCGGACCAACACCTGCTGAAACGCAGGTAGATGCCCGTAATCGATCAGCACATCGCGAGCGTTGTCGCCGTAGCGCAGAATCATCAAGTGGGCATTCATCCAGAGCGCCTGATCATCGGCGTAGTGAAGAAACAGCGCGTTGATATCGGCGCTTTCCTTGGCAAGCGAAGCCTCGATGGAAGGCAAGGTCCGCGCGGTTTCAAGTCGCACCAGTCGCGGCTCGAACGCCTCGTTGGAAGCGAGCGCTGAAAACCCGCCCGCCATGACCAGAGCGGCGACCAGCAACATCAATCCCGTACGCATGGCGCTTTCTCCTTGGAACGCAACAAGCGCCATTAAAACGTTGACTGGCCCAGGAATGCCAGTGCGTCATGACTGGCAGGGCCCATGACGCTACCGTGTCCTTCACCCGGGTAAAGGGTAAAGCTGGCCTCCAGGGGGCTTGGCGGGGCGCTTGCCCACTCGGCAAACATCCGGGCGTTGTCGACCATGGCGCGCTTGCCCAGGCGCTGGTCGCGTTCGGTGACAATGGGCTGGCCAGCCCTGAGCTGTTCCTGTTCGCCCACACCCACCATCAGCCGGGTACCCCGGGGTATCTCGGCCAGTGCAGCGGGGTTCAAGGCTTCGAACGGTTTATCGCCATACCACCAGAGCGAGGGGCTGATCGCGATATAGCGCTTGAAGCTGCGGGGCTGGCCTAAAAGTGTATGGAGGACAAAGAGTCCGCCGTAGGAGTGGCCCATGATCGCCTCGTCGGCGGTATCGGTGGCGAATCGCCGGTTGATCTCCGGCTTCAACTCCGTCTGGATGAAACGCAGAAAGCGATCCGCCCCGCCGTGGGGATGCATCAACGCCTGGCCACTCACGGCAGGCGTGTAATCCAGGCCTCGCCGTTCACGGCTTGCGTCCTCTTCCTCCGGATAGCCGATGGCCACGACCAGAAGCGGCATGTCCTGCATGCCGGCTTGTTGCCTCGCTTTCCGGGCGGCCTCCATGCGCGGCAATTGGGCGTTGCCGTCGAGCAGGTAAAGCACCGAATAGCCCCCCTCGGGTGGCGAAACGCTCGGCTGGGCTACCTGAATCGAATACGCTTGCCCGGTGTCTGACGAGGTCAGCGTAAATGCTTGCGTTTGAAACGCGTTCGCCTCGCCAGAAGGCAAGGCGAAGACAGCCAGCGGGAGGCAGACGGCCAGCAACAGTCTGCCCCGCCAAAGACGCCACGCGTTTGCATGGCGCGTCGCAGTCGGTTTAAAAGTCATAGCTTAGCGTGGCCATCACATTGGCGGGCGCGCCAGGCATATTGAACGTGTTCACGCCGCCCACCCGATTATAGTAATCGCGGTCGAAGAGGTTATTGAAGTTGAGCTGACCGCTGACATGGTCGTTGAAATCATAACCGATCATGGCATCGAACACCGCATAGCCCGGCGCGTCGACACCGCTGCTCGAGCCGAAATCGCTCATGGCCGTCATGCCGGCGCCCACCCGAAAACCAGCTAACGTTTCGCCGGCAAAGTCGTACTGGGTCCAGAGGTTGACGATGTTTTTCGGCATCAACAGGAACACGGCATCTTCACGGGAGGTGGAACGCCGCTGTACTTCCGTATCCAGATACGTATAGCCGGCAATCACATCCCACTGGTCGGTGACGCTGCCGGTGACTTCGAACTCGGCGCCTTGAATGCGCATCTTGCCCACCGGGACCGAGTAGCTGGCGCCGGTATCCGGCGGTGTGCCGGCACGGTTTTGGTCGTAAAGACGGAAGGCGCTGAGACGGGCGTTGAGATCACCGTTCATGTAGCTGCCCTTCACGCCCACTTCATACTGATCGCCCTCGCGGGGCTCGATCAAATCGCCACTGGCCTCATAGTCGGTTTGCGGCTTGAAGACCTGCGAATAGCTGGCGTAGAGCGAGTGAGCGTCATCGATATCGAACACCACTCCGGCGTAAGGCGTTACCTTGGTATCGCTGCGATCCTCGTAACGCTGGGTTGTCTTGTCTTCAAGATCGATATCATAGCGGCTTACCCGAGTGCCCGCGATCAGCGCGAGCGGGTCGACCGGGCGCAGGGTCAACTTGCCGTAAATGCCCGTTTCCTCGAGCCGGGTCGCGGTGTGCGCATACCCCGAGCCGGTCGTGCGCGAGGCGTTGAGGATATCGACGTAGGCCAGGTCGTTCAGCTCGTCACGGGTTACTCGGCGACCGGCCAGGCTGCGCGAGCGACCGGATTCGACATCGGTCTCGAAACGCTTGTAGTCGGCGCCCACCA
Source organism: Vreelandella xerophytica (assembly GCF_968048975.1). The sequence continues at coordinate 2,192,063 of NZ_OZ309106.1, forward strand.
CGAATTCGCTGACGCTATCGAAAGCGGCGAACGGCTGGCTGTAACTGGCATCCACCGCGAGCGCCTGCTGGTCGATGCGGCTGCCGATGGCTGCCGCCGTGAAGCGATCGTTCGCATCCAGGGCGCTGCCACCGAAGGCGTAGTTGTAGTTGGCGTTGCGATCCGAGTAGCGCGCGGCGAGCCGGCCGAAACCGCCGGTATCGAAACGGTGGGTCAGCTCGGTGATCCAGTCGTTGGAGTAGCTATCGAAGTCGTTCCAGCCAGCCCCATAGAAATCCGAGCGTGAACCATAGAGAAGCTCGCCACTGTTGCCCACCGGATGGCCGTTATTGACGCGAATATCCTTGCTGTTGTGGATGTAACCAAGTCCCAGGGTGGTGGCATCGCTCAAATCCACATCGATAGCGGCGTAGATGTCGTTCTGACGATTGCTGTTATTATCGACGAACTCGCCGTGATGGGTACGGTCGATCACCAGACGCCCGCGTACCTGCCCGTCGTCGCCATCCACCGGCCCGGACACATCCACCTGGGCGGCGCGCTGCTGATCGGTGCCGGCGCCCACGCTGACGCGTCCCTGGGTCTCATAAGTGGGTCGCTTGCGCACCAGGTTCACGATACCGCCCATTTCGCTGGTACTGTCGAAAAGCCCGGAGGGGCCCCGCATGATCTCGACGCGGTCGAACGCCGAAAGCGTGGGCACCGAACCCGTGATGCTGGTCATCGGCGCGGGCAGGCCATCGATGCTGTACTCGTCGTACTCGAAGCCGCGGGCATAGATAGAGGAGCGGCCGTTGTCGTTGGAGAGCACGCGCATACCCGGCGTCCGGCGGCCCAGTTCATCCAGAGTGGTGAAGTTCTGATCCTCGATCGCCTCCCGAGTGACCACGCTGACCGACTGGGGAATATCCCGCAGCGATGCCGGCGTCTTGGTGCCCACGGTGGCGGCGTCGACGCTGTAGCCGCCAGTCACTTCGGACGGCAGCATCTCGTAAAGCCGGTTGCCTTCCACGGTGACGGTCTCCAGACGCGAGGCTTTACTGGTCGCCTGGGCCAATACGTTGGGCGCAAAGCCCAGCAGCAGCGCCGCGCTCCCCGCGGCGGCCATGCCTTGATAAGTACGCATCTTGATATACATCGTTTCAATCCCCTGATGATCCCTGTTCCGAGCCAACATTGCGAATGAGAATCTATTGCAATAAAATTCAAGGCAGCGGATTATGGCATCTCACGAAGCGCTCTACCTTTGTGGATACGTCACTTTGCTATGCCAGAACTGCAAACTCTCCAAGCAAGCTCATCAACAGGACCAGCCACGTGGAAGGCTCATTCGAAAGGCGCGCGATCAGCACCGCCGACCTGCATGAACTGTCGGCGCACCTGGTAAGACAGCAGCGCCTCGAGGCACCGGATTGGGACAAGCGCTCGGCGCCGCTGACCGGGCGCATGTGGGTGAGCGAACTCGAACCCGGGATGCAACTGCGTCTGGCGGATGTGGAAGACCACTTCGGCCTTAAAAGCCAGGCCCTGTTGCCTGAGGGTGTAAAGATTGCGCTGGTACTCGAAGGCAGCGCCCAGGTGCGTTATGGCAATGTGGAAACACGGCTGGGCCCGAACGACGCTTATAGCGCGCTTATCGCCACTCTTCCCGAAAAGACCCGCTTTGTACGTACCGGCCAGGCCGGTACTTTGGAGCGTACGCTGACGCTTTCACTCTCGCCCCACTGGTTGGCCCGTCACGGCTATAAGGCGCTGATGGAGCCTGCGGCCCGCCCGCTCGACATTCAACACTGGCGGCCCTCGCCAGGGCTCTTGAGCCTTGCCGGCGAGCTTTTCGAGCAAAATCACGAACCGCGCACCCCGGCCAAGCGCTTGACCCTTGCCGGTTTCGCCACCCTGCTGGCCGGCGAGGCACTCACGCTCGCCCCTCGTCAGCCACCCGCACGAACCTCGAAGCAGACACGGCTGACGACCCTCATGGCACTTATCGACCGCGGCGAGGCGCGGGGGCTCGATCAAAAAGCGTTGGCCCGCCGCCTGGGAATGAGCCTGAGCACGCTACAAAGAAGCTTTTATAACGAGTACGGCGAGGCCCTGGGACAGTTTCTGCGCCGCTATCACTTGACCCTCGCCCGCGATGCGCTGAGTCGCGATGGGCTGGATGTCGACGCCGCCTCGATACTGGCCGGCTACACCAGCGCGACCAACTTCGCCACCGCCTTCAAACGCGAATTCGGTATCGTGCCCAGCCACTGCCAGCCTCGACTCTTCGAGATTTAAAGTGCGGCCTTTCGCCACGCTTGTTGATCGCCTCTGCTACGCTTGAATGATTCGACATCCGTTGTCCGATTTTTCAGATTTCACACAAGAGGTATCAGTGCCATGCAAGCGTTGCACACACCCCGGCTCGGCGTATGGATACTGCTTTTGGCGGCGTTGGCTGGCCTTGGCCTTTCACTGTACGCTTACCTGACACCCCTGACCGGTGTGACCGGAACGCTTGGAGCGCTGGTGACCATTCTGGCCTGCCTGCTTCTGGCGGGGGCGGCTCTTGTTCTTTTCAAACTGGGCCGGGGGGCCGGGCTCATCGCTGTGCGTGTGCTCATTCTATTGGGTCTGATAGGCACGTTTTTCGCCGCCCTCCTGCTTCATCAGTGGCTGCTGAGCGCGGTGATGGTCATCGGCCTTGTGGGGCTTGTCATCGATGTCGCACGCCCTTCTCCTTCTCAAACGCCATCTTCCAGATCACCGGCCCGTATTTGAGGCGCACCATGTCGAACGATCACGCTCTCCCCCCGCGCCACGCCAAGCGTTTCTCGCAGCACGCGACCAGCCTGACGCTCACCACGCTTTTGCTCACGCCATTACCGCTTCTGGCTCAAGAGGCGCCCGCCCCGGAAGAAACTGATGACCTGAGTGCCGCTCCCATTGCGCTGGTGCCCGAAGGCGCCGTCTGGAACAGCTTCCACGGTCAGCTCAACGCGCAGAAATACAGCCCGCTGGATCAGATCAACGCCGATAACGTCGGGGGACTCGAAAAGGCCTGGGAGTTTCACACCGGTGACGTCTCCGACGGTTCCGGCGACACCGCCCCGACGGTATGGTCGGCAACGCCGGTGTTCGCCAACGATACGCTCTACATCGGCACGCCCATGTACCGGGTATTCGCGCTGGACCCCGCCATCGGCGAACAGCGCTGGCAATTCGATACTCAGTCGAGTCAGGAAACCTTGACCCAGCCGGCCCTCAAGAGCCGCGGCGTGGCCTACTGGGAGGCCAGTGATCCCGTTGCGGGCGAGGCCTGCGAGAAGATTGTCTACTTCGGTACCATGGACGCCCAGCTCTTCGCGCTGGACGCCGACAGCGGCGAGCTGTGCGAAGGCTTCGCCGAGGGCGGCGTGTTGAACGTCAATGAGTGGAACAACATGCCCGAAAACTGGCCCCTGTCACTTCTACAGCCGCCTACGGTAGTGGGCGACCGGCTGATCCTGGGCTGGGCGGGCAAGGATTGGGAGGAGAGCCAGGCCCCGGCGGGTACGGTGTTCGGAATCAATGCGCGCACCGGCGAGCGGGAGTGGACCTTTGAAGCGCTCACCCAGGAAATGCGCGAGCGCAGCGGCACCGCCAACGTCTGGACCCACATGAGCGCCGACGAGGAGCTGGGGCTCGTCTATCTCCCCGTGGCTTCGCCCTCGCCCAACTTCTGGGGCGGCAACCGCACCGAAGAAGTGCCGCTGGCCACGTCCACCACGGCGCTGGATATCGAGACCGGCGAGGTGGTCTGGTCGCGCCAGTGGGTGCATCACGATATCTGGGACTACGACATCAACGCTGCCCCGACGCTGATGGACATCACCGTGGATGGTGAAGAGATCCCCGCGCTGATGCAGGCCACCAAGATGGGCTTTCTGTTCGTGGTGAACCGCGAGACCGGTGAAGACGTATGGCCAATCGAAGAACGCGAAGTGCCCGGCGGCGACGGCAACGTGGAAGGCGAGGTCTATTCGCCCACCCAGCCCTTCCCCACCGTACCCGCACCGCTTCTCGATCAATCCGAGAAACCCGAGATATGGGCGCTGGCTGACATGGCAAGCTTCGGTCAGTGCTCCGCGCTCTGGGATGACCTCTGGTACGAGGGCATGTACACCCCGCCCACCACTCAAGGAGAAGGTACGCTCGCCTACCCGGACAGCGCCGGCGGCGTTCAGTGGGGCGGCGTCGCGTTTGACCCGGTCAGCCAGACGGCGGTCGTGAACACTTCGCATATCGTGCAGTACATCAAGCTTTTCAATCGCGAGGATTTCGAGGAGTACGATACCGGTTCGGGTTACGAAAGCGGCTATTCGCCCCAACTAGGCGCGCCCTACGGCATGCGCCTGGAAGTGGCGCTCAACTGGCTGGGCATGCCCTGCTGGAAGCCACCTTTCGGCGAGCTGGTGGCACTCGACATGACCACCGGGGACGTCAAGTGGCGCCGCCCGATGGGGGCCTCGCAGCAGTTCGGTTTCTTCATGCCGGAAAGCTGGGGTTCGCCCACCATCGGCGGCCCGGCGGTCACCGCCGGCGGCTTGATCTTCATCGGCGCCTCGATGGATGCCAAGGTGCGTGCCTACTCCCTGGAAACCGGCGAGCAGCTGTGGTGGGATCAGGCCCAGGCGCCAGTGGTCTCCAACCCGGCGGTCTATGAGTACCAGGGCCGCCAGTACGTGGCGTTCGTGGCCGGCGGCAACACCATCTTGAAAGATCACGTGGGCGATCAGGTCGTGGTCTACGCCCTGCCCGAATAACCTCTTGAATTCATAAACATACCCAGGTGGCTTTCAAGGCCGCCTTTTTTTGGCCAGAAGAACGTTCCGGCGTCAACGCAGTGTCATCTTAAGAGCGTAGGCTCACTCTCCGGTTACCGATGCTAAAACTTCCCGGAGAGATGAATGAAAAAGGCATTAACGCTGCTTGGCCTGCTCGCACCCACCTGGGTGTGGGCCGCCGACGAGGTCTCGGCGCCTGTGATCGAAAACGTCGTACTTGGCGAGCTTCACCCGACTCAGCCGGCGCTGGGCTATCGCCAGATGGATTACAAGCAGGGGCGCTTCGCGCTGGATCGTAAAAAGCTTTTTGACGAGTACTGCGAAACCGCCGGACAAGGCGAGATCCTTCGCTTCGACGGTGCCTCGGTCCTGGATGACCTGGCAAGTTTTGACTGCAAGGATGACGTGGGCACCCACCCAGGCGATATGAAAACCGCCGTGGTCGCGCCCGATAACTCACTGTATCTCACCGATGGGCATCACACGTTCAGCAACTTCATCATGCAGCAAGGCCCGAATTTCAGCATGCCGGTGCTGATTACCCACGATTACCGCGACCTGGCCGACATGCAGCGCTTCTGGGACACGATGCAAAACGAGCGTCAGGTGTGGCTCGACTCCCCTGAAGGGCCGATTACCCCGGATGAGCTGCCTGCCTCGCTTGGCCGCGAGCACCAGATGGATGATGCCTACCGCTCGCTGGTCTACTTCACCCGTGGGGTGGGTTATAAAAAGCCTTCTACCCCACCGCCGTTTCTTGAGTTTTACTGGGGCCAGTGGCTGGCCGAACGGCTATCGCTGGACACCCTTGATTTGACTACCCCGGAGAGTTACGCCGACGCCGTGGCCCAGGCGGCTCGGCTGATGGTCGAGATACCCGGTGATACGGTGATCGCTGAGACGGCCAACGGCCCCCTGACCGCCGAGGCGATGGGCCAGCTTCCCGAGTTTGATCAGGCAGGTCTTGAGAAGCTGCTCACCGAACGGGGCAAGCTGACCTACGCATTCTCCGTGGAGTGAACGCCAACGAAAAAACAGGAAAGATCGACGCCTCGGCAAGCCGAGGCGTTCTATTCACTCGGGTTTGGAGGCGTCGACAGCGACACCGCCTTGTTTGGCAAGCGCGGCTTCCATGCGGTCCAGCTGCGCTTGTAGATTGCGCACATCGCTTCTCAGCCCGGTGAGTTCGGCCTCCTCACCTTCACCGTTATCCAGCGCCATCTGCGCGCTTTCCTTTTGCATCACATCCAGCACGATGCCGATCATCATGTTCAAGAAAACGAAAGCGTTCAAAAAGATGAACGTGAGAAAGTAGATCCAGGCGTAGGGAAACTGCTCCATGGTGGGGTAGAGCACGGCAGTCGCCCAACTTTCGAAGGTCGCCACCTGGAAAAGCGTCAGCATGGCCAGCGCGATATTGCCCCACAGCTGTTCGTTGACACTGTGGAACAAGAAGCTGCCGATCGCCGCGTAGATATAAAAAATGATAAACATCAAAAGTGCGACGTAACCCATGCGGGGAATCGATTTCACCAGCGCAGAAAGCAGCATCTGCAGTTCCGGGATCATCGACACCAGGCGCAGCACGCGGAAAATGCGCAAAAGTCTTGCCAGCAGCACCATTTCCGACTCGTCCATGGGGATCAGGCTGGCGGTGACGATCAAGAAGTCGAATACGTTCCAGCCCTTCTTGAAGAAGTCTCGCAGGCGCGGCTCCGCGGCCATGCGAATGAGCACTTCGACCAAGAAGAACACCGTGACTGCGACATCCAGATAGCCAAGCCATTGTTCGAACCGGCTTACTTCATCGTAGGTGCGCGCGCCGATCACCAGCGCCGACACCACGATAATGGCAATGACGAACGCCTCGAAGATCTTGTTGCTGCGCAGCGTTTCGAAACGCGCCTGCCAGGTACTAAACGAAGTGCTCATTACGCTTGAAGTCTCTTGAACGGTACAGCGGAAGTGCGGATGATAAAACGTGGACATGGCCCTTTGGAAGCGCCGGAAACGCAAACGCCTTGGCGCCCGCCACTCTGGACGTGGCCAAAAGTCGTCAAATTGACACAGCGCACGCCTGACATTTTAATTAGCGCCCTAAGACTAAAGCCGCAATCACTCCCGACAAGTGCTATCCTCCTGCGGTTTGCTTACACTGATTCAGCTTGAAAGCGCTTAGCGCCAAGCCATGTTTACACCATTGTGCTGGATGCCCCGATGACACTGCTTTGGATTGCTTTACTTCCCTTACTGGGGGTTTTGGTGCCTGTCATGGCCGGCGGGCGCGCTCGCTTGACGTGCTCGCTGGCCACCGCCATCGCTCCCGCTATCGCGTTCGGCTTGACGCTTTGGCAGATCCCGGCGCTGGTCGATGCGCAGTCGCTGCGCTTTTTCGCCGACTGGCTCCCCGAACTGGGGCTGGCGCTGGCGTTTCGACTGGACGGGCTGTCACTTCTTTTCAATATATTGATTCTGGGCATCGGGCTGTTGATTCTGCTCTACGCCCATTTCTACCTGGATAAAGAAGAGCCGGTAGGACGCTTCTACAGCTTTCTGATGCTGTTCATGGCCTCGATGGTGGGAATCTCGCTGTCGAACAACCTGATTCTGCTATGGCTTTTCTGGGAGCTCACCAGCCTCTCCTCGTTTTTGCTTATCGGCTTCTGGTCACACCGTAACGACGCCCGTAAAGGGGCACGCATGGCGCTGACCGTCACCGGTGCCGGGGGGCTGGCGCTACTCGCCGGACTTCTGCTGCTCGGGGATATCGTCGGCAGCTTCAACATGGACGATGTGCTGGCAAGCGGGGCCATGATCGTCGAGGATTCGCGCTACCCCGTGATGCTGACCCTGATCCTGCTGGGTGCCTTTACCAAATCCGCCCAGTTTCCCTTCCATTTCTGGCTGCCCAACGCCATGGCAGCCCCCACGCCGGTATCGGCGTACCTGCACTCGGCCACCATGGTCAAGGCGGGCATTTTCCTGATGGCGCGGCTGCACCCGGCGCTGGCCGACAGCGCACTCTGGCAGCTGGTGGTCCCGCTGGTGGGCACCGTCACGTTGATTTACGGTGCCTGGTTTGCGTTTTTCAAGACCGATCTCAAGGGCATTCTTGCCTACTCCACCATCAGCCACTTAGGACTGATCACGGTGCTTCTGGGTATTGGCAGCCCCATGGCGGTACTGGCCGCGCTTTTCCATATCATCAACCACGCCGCCTTCAAGGCCGCCCTTTTCATGACGGCAGGTATCATCGATCACGAAGCGGGCACCCGAGAACTCAAGCAGCTTGGCGCACTTCGAAAGACGATGCCGGTCACCGCGCTCTTGATGACGCTGGGCTGTGCTGCCATGGCCGGGGTACCGCTTTTCAATGGCTTCATTTCCAAGGAGATGTTTTTTACTGAAACCCTGGAAAGCCCCTTGCTGGGCGGGCTTAGCTGGCTGATACCCGCGCTGGCGACGGTTGGCGGCATCTTGTCGGTGGCCTATTCGGTACGCCTGGTAGTGGCGGTGTGTTACACCCCCCCCCGGGAAGCCTCTCCCAAAGCGCCTCACGAGCCGCCGCATCTGATGCGTTTGCCCGTGGAAGTGCTGGTGGTGGTGTGTCTGCTGGTAGGTCTTTTTCCCGCCTTTCTGGCGACAGGCCTGCTGGAACTGGCGACCCAGGCGGTGCTTCAAGCGCCGCTGGATTTCCATCTGTCGATCTGGCACGGCTTCAACCTGCCGCTTTTCATGAGCGTGATCGCCTTTATAGTCGGCGCGGCACTTTACTGGCGCCATCCTGACCTTCGTCGTTTCGCGGAATCCTTCGCACCCATCGATGCCAGCCGCGTCTTCGAGCGTACCCTGGTCAGCATCGGCCAGCGCTGTGAAGTCATTCTGGCCGTCTGGGACGGCTACTCGCTTCAACGCTACATGGGCTGGCTGTTGCTCGCCACGCTGATCATGGGCGCGGTCGGGCTTTCGAAGATCACCGAGCTGACCGGCTCGCTTGGCAATCAGCCGGTGGACGGTATCGTGCTGCTGGGCGCGGTGATGCTGATTTTCGGCGGCCTGGCCACCGCCATCACTCACCGTTACCGGATGATTTCGCTTTTGATGCTCTCGGTGGTGGGACTTTTTGTGGCCTTGACCTTCGCCCGCTTCTCGGCGCCGGACCTGGCCCTCACCCAGCTTTCGGTGGAAGTGGTCACCATGATCCTGCTGATGCTGGCGCTTTTTTTCCTGCCGCAGAAGACGCCGCCGGAATCGAGTTCGAAACGCAACCTGCGCGATATCGTGCTGGCAGGCTCGGTCGGGCTGGTGGTGGCGAGTCTCAACTACGCAGTGATGACCCGGGAGACGCTCTCCATTTCGCAGTTCTTCATGGAGAACAGTGTGCCCGGCGGCGGCGGGCACAACGTGGTCAACGTCATTCTGGTGGATTTCCGCGGCTTCGATACCCTGGGTGAAATTACCGTGCTGGCGCTGGCCGGGCTTGCCATCTTCAAGCTCTTGAACCGGCTGCGCCTGTTCATTCCCCACAGTGACAGCGAAGGCCGTCTGTGGTCACCGGACCGCTACCCGGCCATTCTTACCTCGATTTCGCTGGCGCTCTTGCCGCTGGCGCTACTGGTGTCGGCGTTCATCTTCCTGCGCGGCCACAACGAGCCCGGCGGCGGCTTCATCGCGGGTCTGATTACCGCTGTCGCCCTCATCCTGCTCTACATGGCCCGGGGTGTGGAATGGGCGCAGGAGCGCCTGGACTTTCCCTTCCAGCCAGTGGCGGTAATCGGCGTGGCTGTTGCCACGTTGACCGGGCTTGGCAGCTGGCTGTTCGGCTACCCGTTTTTGACCTCGGCCTTTGGCTATTTCAGCCTGCCGGCGGTGGGCAAGTTCGAGCTTGCCACGGCGCTTTTATTCGATCTGGGTGTTTATCTGGCGGTGGTAGGGGCGACGCTGATGATCCTGGCGAACCTGGGCAAGGTCACCACCGCCCATCGCCCTGTGGTGGATGCACCCAAAGAGGACGCCAACGCCTCGACGACGAACAAGGAGGCTCCATAACATGGAAACGCTATATGCAGTGACTACCGGCGTATTGAGCGCCTCCGGGCTCTATCTCACGCTTAGAGGGCGCACCTTCCCGGTGGTGGTGGGGCTTACGTTACTCTCCTACGCGGTGAATCTGTTTCTTTTCTCGATGGGCGGGCTGACCACCGACGGCGCCGCCATCGTTCACGGCGAGGGCGTCTACGCCGACCCGCTCCCTCAGGCTCTGGTACTGACCGCCATCGTCATCGGTTTTGCGATGACGGCGTTTGTGGTGATTCTGGCGATGCGTGCGCGCAGCGAGCTGGGTAACGATCAGGTAGACGGCAAGAAGGAAGACCGCGAATGATGCAACACCTTGTAGTTTTCCCCATCGTGGTGCCGTTGGTTGCGGGCATCTTGCTGCTTTACCAGCGCCAGGGGCTGGTGCGCTACAAGCGCGTGGTCAGCGTGGGCGCAACGGCGCTGCTGATGGCGATCGCCGTGGGCCTGGTAGGCCGGGTAATGAGTGGCGAGATTCTATACTACGCCCTTGGCGACTGGCAGCCTCCCTTCGGCATCGTGCTGGTACTGGACCGGCTGTCCGCGTTGATGCTCTTGATAACCGCCGTGCTGGCACTGGGGGCGGTGGTGTTCGCCTGCGCCGGCGATGACGAAAAAGGCAGCAACTTTCACGGCCTGTTTCAGTGGCAGCTGCTGGGTATCAACGGGGCCTTCTTGACCGGCGATCTGTTCAATCTGTTCGTCTTCTTCGAGGTGCTGCTTCTGGCCTCCTATGCTCTGCTCCTGCATGGCGGCGGCAAGGCGCGCATCCAGTCAAGCGTCTACTACGTGGTATTGAACCTGGCCGGCTCGTCGCTGTTTCTGATTGCCGCGGGCATCCTTTATGGCGCCACCGGTACGCTGAACATGGCGGATATGGCCATTCGCGTGGCTGAACTTCCTGCCGAGCGTCAGGGGCTGGTGACCGCTGGTGCCTTGATCCTGCTGGTGGTATTTGGCCTGAAGTCGGCGATCCTGCCGCTGTATTTCTGGCTGCCGCGGGCCTACGCGGCGGCACCGGCGCCGGTCGCGGCCCTTTTCGCGGTGATGACCAAGGTAGGCATCTACGCCATCCTGCGCGTCTACCTTCTGGTGTTCGGGGAAAGCGCGGGCGCACTTGCCGCCCTGGAGCAGCCCTGGGTGTGGTGGCTTGGTCTTGCCACGCTTGCCGCCTCGGCGGTCGGCATCATGGCCGCTCGCGACCTTCGCCTGCTCATCGCCTATCTGGTGCTTCTCTCGGTGGGGACGTTGCTGGTGAGTGCTGGCCTGCGAAGCGAAGCGGCGGGCTCGGCGCTGCTTTACTACCTGATTCATACCACATTGATTACCGGCGGACTCTTCTTGCTGGCCGAGATGATCGGCGTGCAGCGTGGCAAGGCCGGCACGCGTCTGGTGAAGGCGCGTCCGCTGGTTCAGGGTAAAGCCCTGGGGCTTCTATTCTTCATTGGCGCGATAGCCGTGGTGGGCGTGCCGCCCTTTTCCGGCGCCATTGGCAAGGCACTGGTGCTCAGCGCCGCCGAGGGCTTTGAGCGCCTATGGCTTTGGCCGGTGCTGCTCTTGGCGAGCCTGGCCTCGCTGGTGGCGCTTTCCAGGGCGGGTTCGACGCTTTTCTGGCGCAGCCACTACGGCAGTCCCAGCGGTAGCCGGCTTTCTGCCTGTCAATGGTTTGGCGTGATCTGGCTTTTGAGCGCGGCGCCGCTTCTGGTGGTATTCGCCCAACCCATCAGTGTCTATACCCAGGCCACCGCCGAGCAGCTGGCCCATCCGGAGCGTTTGACCGACACTCTGTTTTCTGAATCGCGAGGTAGCCTATGATCACGCCACGTAAATGGTTGCCCACGCCGGTTCTGTCGCTGCTGCTGCTTTTCGTATGGCTTTTGCTGGCGCGTAGCTATGCGCCGGGGCAGCTATTGCTGGGCGGCGTGCTGGCAGTGATCATTCCACTGGTCACCTTCCGCTTCTGGGATACGCGTTTGCGCATCAAGAAGCCTTGGCTGCTCGTGCGCTTTATCCTGCGCGTTCTCAAGGATATCGTGGTGGCCAATTTTGAAGTGGCGTATCTGGTGGCCAACCCGTGGCGACGCCTCAAGCCGCACTTTATCGAGTATCCGCTGCTGCTGGAGGAGCGCTTTACCATCACGCTTTTAGCCAGCACCATCAGCCTGACCCCAGGGACGGTATCGGCCAACCTGCGCCTGGACGGCAAGTCGCTTCTGATTCATGCGCTGGACGTGGAGGATGAACAGGCGCTGATCGAGCAGATTCGCGAACGCTACGAACGCCCTCTCAAGGAGATTTACGAATGCTGAGCGTGGCTTTATATCTCACCTTGACCCTGGTGGTCATCGCGCTTTTGATGAATCTTTTCAGGTTGGTGATAGGCCCGGATCTGCCGGATCGCGTACTGGCACTCGATACCATGTACGTCAACTCCATCGCGCTGATCGTGCTGCTGGGGCTTTGGCTGGGCACCAAGACCTACTTCGAGTCGGCGCTTTTGATCGCCATGCTCGGTTTCATCAGCACGGTGGCCGTGTGCAAATACATTCTGCGCGGGGATATCATCGAATGATGCTCTCGGCAATTACCCGAAAAGGAGCACGCATATGCCGTTTATAGTCGAGGCGCTTGTCTCGCTCATGCTGCTCGCCGGCGGTGTCTTTGTCTTCATCGGCTCGCTGGGCATGGCGCACCTGCGCGATTTCTACATGCGCCTTCATGGCCCCACCAAGGCGTCTACCCTGGGGATTGGGTGCATGCTGGTGGCCTCCATGGGGTATTTCTGGAGCGTGGACGGTCATGTCGATATTCAGGAAATGCTGATCACGCTTTTTCTGTTCATCACCGCGCCGGTCAGCGCTCACCTGCTCGCCAAGACCGGTCTGCACCTTCGCTTGAAGCATGCCAGAAAGACCGGCGGCGTACCCTTCGAACTTCGCGAAGAGGAAGTGGGCAAAAAGCCCGTGCCGCACCCGGACAAGGGCCACGGCTAGTCTAGCCCTTGCAAGCGAACGCTCCCCCATGGGCTTGTCAGGCCTGGTTGATTGACGCAAAGTCGATCGGCACAAAAACGCGGCGCTCGAGGCGCCGCTTTTTTTCGTGGTCAATAAAAGATCGCTAGTGCATCAGCTCATCGTCCGAGTGACCCAGAAGGTACAACAGCCCGTCAAGCCCTACGGTCGAGACCGCCTGGCGCGCCTCGGCGCGCACCAGCGGCTTGGCGTGATACGCCACACCCATACCGGCTTTCGCCAGCATCCTGAGGTCGTTGGCGCCATCGCCGACGGCCACCACCTGAGCAGGCGAAAGGCTTTCGCGGCCGGCGATCGCTTCTAGAAGCATCGCTTTGCGCTCGGCGTCCACGATGGGCTCCTGCGTCTCGCCGGTAACCTTCCCGTCCTTGATGACCAGCTCGTTGGCGTGTACCTCGTCAACGCCAAGCGTCTGCTGCAGGTACCGGGCGAAGTAGGTAAAGCCGCCAGAGAGAATCGCGGTGCGATAGCCCAGACGCTTGAGATTTTTCATCAATCGCTCGACGCCGTCCATCAATGGCAGCTCAATGGCAATACCTTGAAGCACCGACTCATCCAGGCCTTCGAGCTTGCGCATTCGCTCGCGAAAGCTCGCCTTGAAATCCAGCTCACCGCGCATGGCCCGTTCGGTCACCTCCGCCACCGCCTCGCCCACTCCGTGACGCTTGGCCAGCTCGTCGATCACCTCGGCCTTGATCAGAGTGGAATCCATATCGAAACAGATCAGCTTGAAGGGTTCATCAAGAGGGCGTCGGGGCTGAATCACGATATCCACCGGGTGGCTTTCGCCGATCAGCAGCGCCGCATGGCGAAGCGCCTCCCCCTGTTCGTCGTCGCCCTGCACCACGTACTCCAACGCATCCAGCGGCTCGCCTTGTGAGGTACTCGCCAGGCGCTTGGTGCTTTGCTCCTGTAGATCGAACTGCACCTTCAGCGCGGCTACCTCGGATTCGATGGCGGGTGTCAACCGCGGCGCTAATACGGTCAACAGCATCTCGCTACGTGCCATGACTACTCCCCTGCCTCTAAACGGTCTACTTTCTGGAATCCCCGCGGGAGTTTGCTGCCTCGCCGTCCGCGCTCGCCGCGGTAGTAAGCCAAATCGCTCGCTTTCAACGTGAGTTTGCGCTTGCCGGCGTGGATGACCAGTTCGGCGCTTTCGCCCACCACGGTGATGTCGCGCACGAACTCCTCGCGCCGCGCGGCCCGGGCGCTGGGGATATCGAGCATTTTGTTGCCCTTGCCCTTACTCATTTCCGGCAATTGTTCGAGCGGGAAGAGCAAAAGCCGCCCTTCGTTGGAGACCAGCGCCACCCAAAGCGCCTCGCCTTCCGGCACGGCGATGGGCGCCATGACGTTGCACCCCTTGGGCAGGCTGAGCACCGCCTTGCCGGCCTTGTTCTTGCCGGTCAAATCGCCCAGTTTGGCCATGAAACCGTAGCCGCCGTCGCTTGCCATCAGGTAGCGCTGGGTAGGCGGGGCAAGCATCATGCCGGCCATCTGGGCGCCGGCGGCGACGTTCGCCCGCCCGGTAATCGGCTCGCCCTGGCCTCTAGCGCTTGGCAGGTTGTGGGCGCTCAGGGTATAGGCGCGCCCGGTGTCGTCGATCAGTACCAGCGGCTGGTTGGTCTTGCCCCGGCTTGCCAGCTGGTAGCGGTCGCCGGCCTTGAACGAGAGCCCGGCGGGGTCGATGTCGTGGCCCTTGGCGGCGCGAATCCAGCCCTTTTCGGAGACCACCACGGTAATCGGGTCGGCGCCGAGTAGCTCGACTTCCGAAAGCGCCCTGGCCTCGCTTCGCTCGACCAGCGGCGAGCGGCGGGCGTCGCCGTGCTCCTTGCCGGCGGCGCGAATCTCTTTCTCGATCAGCGTGGTCAGCTTGGCTTCGCTGCCCAGCAGGCCTTGCAGGGTCTTGCGCTCTTTCTCGAGCTCTTCCTGCTCGCCGCGAATCTTCATCTCTTCGAGCTTGGCCAGGTGGCGCAGGCGAAGCTCCAGAATCGCCTCGGCCTGGCGCTCGGAGAGCGCAAAGGCCTCGATCAGGGCGGCCTTTGGCTCGTCCTCTTCGCGGATGATGCGAATCACTTCGTCGAGGTTGAGATACGCTGTCAGCAGGCCTTCGAGAATGTGCAGGCGGTCTTCCACCTTGCCCAGCCGGTGTTCCAGGCGCCGGCGCACCGTGGCGCGGCGGAAAGTAAGCCACTCGGCCAGCATGTCCGGTAGCGCCATGACCCGCGGGCGGCCGTCCAGGCCGATCACGTTCATGTTCACGCGCACGTTCTTTTCGAGATCCGTGGTGGCGAACAGGTGCGCCATCAGGGATTCGACGTCCACGCGGCTCGAGCGCGGCTCGATCACCAGCCGCGTTGGCTCTTCGTGGGTCGACTCGTCGCGCAGGTCCGCCACCATGGGCAGTTTTTTGGCCTGCATTTGGGCGGCAATCTGCTCGAGCACCTTGGCGCCGCTCACTTGATACGGCACCGCGGTGATGACGATATTCGCCTCTTCGCGCACGTACCGGGCGCGAAGTTTGACCGAGCCGCGCCCGGACTCGTAGAGCTTACGCAGATCCGCCGCCGGGGTGATGATCTCGGCATCCGTCGGGAAATCCGGCGCCGGGATGAATTCCATCAGGTCCGTGGTGGTGGCACCGGGGTTGCGCAGCAGATGGCAGGTGGCTTCGACGACTTCGCTCACGTTGTGCGGCGGAATGTCGGTGGCCATGCCCACGGCAATGCCGGTACCACCGTTGAGCAGCACATGAGGCAGGCGCGCCGGCAGCACGACGGGTTCCTGCATGGTGCCATCGAAATTGGGCGCCCACTCGACGGTGCCCTGGCCAAGCTCGCCCAGCAACATCTCGGCAAATTTGGAAAGCTTGGCCTCGGTGTAGCGCATGGCCGCAAAGGATTTGGGGTCGTCCGGGCTTCCCCAGTTGCCCTGGCCGTCCACCAGCGGATAGCGGTAGCTAAACGGCTGCGCCATGAGCACCATGGCTTCGTAACAGGCGCTGTCGCCATGCGGGTGGAATTTACCCAGTACATCGCCCACGGTACGCGCGGACTTCTTGTACTTGGCGTTGGCGTTCAACGCCAGTTCGCGCATGGCGTAGATGATGCGCCGCTGCACGGGCTTCATGCCGTCGCCGATGTTGGGCAGCGCGCGATCTAAAATCACGTACATCGAGTAGTCGAGGTACGCTTTTTCGGTGTAGTCGCGAAGGGACAGGCGCTCGACGTCGCCCTCCGCCACTTGAATATCCATGGTCATCGGGGGTTATACCTCAATGTCTGCGAGGTTGCCGTAATTTTCCAGCCACTGCTTGCGGTCGC